>JANOXU010000059.1:0-61511 GCA_031418595.1 Burkholderiales bacterium | reverse complement strand
GGCGCCGCAGGCCTCGGGCGTGGCGCGGTAGGCCGGAACATCGGGCACGCGGATCTTCAAGCCCTTCATGCCGGCGCAATCGGTGAAGGCCTTCTGGCTAGTGGTGTGGCGCGCGCCGTAGTAGGTGTAGGCCAGGATCTGGATGCCGGTTTTCTCGCGAAAGCCGTCGATCATTTCCTTGAACACCGGGCTCTTGCTGTAGGCCAGCAAATGGTCGCCATCGCGGAAGATGAAGGGGTAGTAGGCGATGCCCAAACGCGGGTAGCTGCGCGCGGCGAAGCTGGGGCCGCTGATGATCATGTCCACCGTGCCGAGCTGCATGCCCTGGTTGATGTCGGTCTCTTTGCCGAGCGACGAAGCTGGAAAGACCTGGATATCGAACTTGCCGTTCGTACGTTTCTTGATCTCTTCGGCGGCCCACACGCTTTCGGTGTGATACGGCTCGCTGGTTTCGTACACATGGGCCCACTTCAACTTGGTTTGGGCCAGGGCGGGGGCGGCCAGCAACGTGGCGGCGGCAAGGGCGAAAAGGGTTTTGAGTGCGTGGCGTTTCATGGAGCGACTCCGGTGGTGTAGTGAGGGTTTGGAACTTGGCCGGCGCGCTGCCGCGCAGGCGCTAACGCTTGAATTCAGCCACGCCCCACAAAGGGCATCTTGGTGGCCATGACGGTGGTAAACAAAATGTTGGCAGAAAGCGGCAAGCGCGCCATGGTCATGAAGGTGTCGACCACGGCTTGCAGATCCATGCGCGGTTCGGGCCGCACGCTGCCGTCGGCCTGCGGCACGCCGTTCACCATGCGCGCCGTCATCTCGCTTGCCGCGTTGCCGATGTCGAGCTGGCCGACCGCGATGTCGAACGGCCGGCCGTCGAGCGCGGCAGTTTTGGTCAGGCCGGTGACGGCATGCTTGGTGGCGGTGTAGGCGATCGAGCCCGGCCGCGGCGCGTGCGCTGAAATGCTGCCGTTGTTGATGATGCGTCCGCCCTGAGGCGCTTGTTCGCGCATCAGCTTGAAGGCTTGCGACAGGCAATAGAACACGCCGTTCAAGTTGACATCAACGATGCGGCGCCAGTCTTCACCGCTCACCAAGTCGGGCGTGGTGGAGCCCAGGCCGCCGCCGGCGTTGTTGAACACCAGGTCGAGCCGGCCGTGGCGCTGGCGCAGGGTGTTGAAGGCGGCGGTGACTTGATCTTCCTGGCCTACGTCGCAGGGCAGGGGCAGGGCGCTCGCGCCGTGCGCGCCGGCGGCGGTGACGGTGGCTTGCAGGGCATCCGCACGGCGGCCCAACAGACCCACTTGCCAGCCTTCGCTCAGCAAGGCCAACGCGCAGGCTTGGCCGATGCCGCTGCCGGCACCGGTAACGAGGGCGATCTTGGAGTTGCTCATGTCAATGGTTGTCCTTTGGTACCGCCGAGCCGCGTTGCCCGCGCAAGAAATCAAGGTCGCAGCCTTCGTCGGCCTGCAACACGTGGTCGATGTACAGCTTCCAGTAGCCGCTGCTCATGGCCGGCGCCGGAGCCTGCCAGGCGGCGCGGCGCTGCGCCAGCTCGGCGTCATCTACATGCAAATGCAGGCGGCGCCCGGCCACATCGAGTGTGATCAGGTCGCCGTTTTGCACCAGCGCCAGCGGCCCGCCGGCGGCGGCTTCGGGCGCGGTGTGCAGCACCACCGTGCCGTAGGCGGTGCCGCTCATGCGCGCATCGCTGATGCGCACCATGTCGGTGATGCCCTGGCGCAGCACCTTGGGCGGCAGCGGCATGTTGCCCACCTCGGCCATGCCGGGGTAGCCCTTGGGGCCGCAGTTTTTCAGCACCAGGATGCAGGTCTCGTCCACATCCAATGCTTCATCGTCAATGCGGGCGTGAAAGTCATCTGAATCGTTGAACACCACGGCGCGGCCGGTGTGCTGCATCAAAACCGGCGTGGCCGCGCTGGGCTTGATGACGGCCCCGCGCGGCGCCAGGTTGCCGCGCAGCACGGCGATGCCCGCATTCGCCTTGAACGGCGCCGCAAAGGGCTTGATGACATCGGCATTGAAGGTCTGCGCAGCGGCAATGTTCTGGCCCATGGTCATGCCGCTCACGGTGAGCACATCCTTGTGCAGCAGGTGTTCAATTTGCTTCAGCACCGCGGGCAGGCCGCCGGCATAGCAAAAGTCTTCCATCAGGTACTGGCCCGAGGGTTGCAGGTTCACCAGGCAGGGCAGGGTGCTGGCGAGTTTGTCGAAGTCATCGATCGTCAGCGGCACGCCCACGCGCCCGGCAATGGCGATCAAGTGGATGACGGCATTCGTGCTGCCGCCAATGGCGGCGAGTGTGCGGATGGCGTTTTCGAACGCTTGGCGCGTGAGGATCTGCGACAACTTCACATCGTCTTTCACCATCTGCACGATGCGCCGGCCGGCTTCGCGGGCGATCACATTGCGCCGGCCGTCGACCGCCGGGTAGGCCGCATTGCCGGGCAGGCCGATGCCGAGCGCTTCAACCATGCTGGCCATGGTGCTGGCCGTGCCCATGGTCATGCAATGGCCGTGGCTGCGGTGCATGCAGCTTTCGGCCTCGAAAAAATCAGCCAGCTTCATGGTGCCGGCGCGCACTTGCTCGCTCATGCTCCACACGCCGGTGCCCGAGCCCAACTCTTGGCCGCGGAACTTGCCGTTGAGCATGGGCCCGCCGCTGACGCCGATGGTGGGCAAATCCACACTCGCTGCACCCATCAGCAAGCTGGGCGTGGTTTTGTCGCAGCCAAACAGCAGCACCGTGCCATCCACCGGGTTGCCGCGCAGGCTCTCTTCCACATCCATGCTGGCCAGGTTGCGGTACAGCATGGCGGTGGGGCGCATCAGCGTTTCGCCCAGGCTCATAACGGGGAATTCAAGCGGAAAGCCGCCGGCTTCATACACGCCTATCTTCACAGCTTCAGCCAGCGTGCGGAAGTGCGAGTTGCAAGGCGTGAGTTCGCTGAAGGTGTTGCAAATGCCGATGACTGGGCGGCCATCGAACTGGTCGTGCGGCACGCCCTTGCCCTTGACCCAACTGCGGTAGGCAAAACCGTCGCGGTCTTGGCGGCCGAACCACTGCTGGCTGCGCAGCGGCTTGCGCGCGGGTTTTGAATCACTGCTCATCGTGTGCTGGCTTTCCCGTACGGGCTGGGGTGAAAGCGGGAGATATTATGGTATGACGATTGAACTTTCCCCCGGTGAAACTCCCAATGCCCACGCCCCTTATGCCCACTGCCAAGCCTCCTGTTCTGGCCGCCGCGCCGCTCTCGCCTTTCTACAGCACCGCGCTGAGGGCGAACTTCGAATTCCTTGATCGCCTGCACCTCACGGACCCCACTGCCTTCGCTGCCCTGGCGCCCAGCGTGCAGGTGGTGGCGGGCGGTGGTGAAACTAAGGTGGGTGCCGATCTCATCAACGCCTTGCCGGCCTTGAAGTTGATTTCCATCATGGGTGTGGGCTATGACGGTGTGGATTTGGCCGCCGCCAAGGCGCGTGGCGTGATGGTGACGCACACGCCCAACGTGCTGAACGACGATGTGGCGGATACAGCCATCGGCCTGATGCTCGGCGCCGCGCGTCAGTTGCCCGCGGCCGACCGCTATGTGCGCGCCGGCGCGTGGTTGAACGGTGCCATGCCGCTGGCGCGCAGGATGAGCGGCGCACGTTTGGGCCTGGTGGGCATGGGCCGCATCGGCCAGGCCATTGCGCACCGCGCGTTGGCCTTCGGCATGAGCGTGGCCTACACGGCGCGCACGGCCAAGCCTGAGCTGCCTTACCGCTTTGTGACCAGTGTGAAAGAGCTGGCAGCGCAAAGTGACTTCCTCACCGTCATCACCCCCGGCGGTGCGGGCACGCGCAAGCTCATCAATGCCGAGGTGCTGGCCGCACTCGGTGCCCAGGGCTTCTTGATCAACGTGGCGCGTGGCTCGGTGGTGGATGAAGCGGCCTTGATCGAAGCCTTGCAAAAAGGCGTGATCGCGGGCGCGGGGTTGGATGTGTTTGAAGACGAGCCACGCGTGCCTCAGGCCTTGATCGACCTGCCGCATGTGGTGCTGGCTCCGCACATCGGCAGCGCCACCGGGCAAACGCGCCAGGCCATGGCCGATTTGGCGGTGGCCAACGTCGCGGCGCACTTTGCCGGCCAGCCCTTGATCACGCCGGTGCCCGAATGTCAGGTGGCTTAGGCCAAAGCGTCGAGGTGCTGGACCCGCGCTTTGCCGCCGTGGCGGCAGGCGCGGGCAAGCTCGAACGCCTGTGTAGCGGCGCGCAGTGGAGCGAGGGCCCGGTGTGGCTGCGTGAAGACGGCAGCGTGCTGTTCAGCGACATTCCAAATAACCGCATGCTGCGTTGGCACGCCAGCTCAGGCATGAGTGTTTGGCGCGACAGTGCAGAGTTCACCAATGGCCATGCCCGGCAAGCCGATGGCAGCCTGCTGCATTGCTCGCACGGCCAGCGCGCCATCGTTCGCACCCGCTTTGGCCCGGGCTTGCGGCGGCAAGCCGACGAAGTGCTGGTCAGCCATTACCAGGGCCGGCGGCTGAATTCGCCGAACGACATCGCCGTGAAAAGCGACGGCAGCATCTGGTTCACCGACCCGCCTTACGGCATCGTTTCCAACCACGAAGGCCACCAGGCCAAGAGCGAGTTGGGCGCCAACTACGTCTTTCGCTTTGACCCGGCCAGTGGTGCGCTGCGCATCGCCAGCGACTTCATCGAAGAACCCAACGGCCTGGCCTTTTCGCCTGAAGAGGCGTTGCTGTATGTGACCGACACCTCGGCCGCGCTGCGCCAAGACGGCAGCGGTCATCATCACATCGTGGTGTTCGATGTGGTGGCCGGCCAGGACCTGGCCCACCCGCGCGTTTTCGCCGTGGTGAACCCCGGTTTGGCCGATGGCATCAAGGTCGATGTGAACGGCTATGTCTACGCCAGCAGCGCCGACAGCGTGCAGGTCTACCACCCTGACGGCATGCGCATCGGCCGCATCGCCGTGCCTGAAAAGGTGGGCAACCTGGTCTTCGGCGGTGCCGCCGGCAACGAGCTGTTCATCTGCGCCAGCAGCTCGCTGTATCGCATCGTGTTGAACACCTGCGGTGCCATTAACGTATGACAACAGCCGAACCACTGCTGCGCTTCGAAAAGGTGAACAAACGCTTTGGCGGCACCCAGGCGGTAGACGCGGTGAGCCTGAGCGTGCATGCCGGCGAGATCGTGGCGCTGCTGGGCGAGAACGGCGCCGGCAAGTCCACGCTGATCAAACTGCTGGCCGGCATTTACAGCGCCGACAGTGGCGAAATCTACTTCGACGGGCAGCCGCAAAACCAGTGGCGCAGCGCCGAGCGCAGCCACCGATCTGTTGCCGAGTCTGTTGCCAACCAACCGGTGGCCTTCATTCACCAAGACCTGGGCCTGGTGGAGTGGATGACGGTGGCCGAGAACGTTTGCCTGGGCATGGGCTACCCGCGGCGCTTTGGTCTGATTGATTGGGCCGCTGCGCGCGGCCATGCGCAGCGCGTGATGGCGCGCGTGGGCTGCGATGTCGGGCCGCAGCGGCGCGTGTTTTCGCTCACCCGTGCTGAGAAGTCTTTGCTCGCCATTAGCCGCGCACTCGAAGTGAAAGCTCGCCTCTTGGTGCTGGACGAGCCCTCGGCCAGCCTGCCCAAGGCCGATGTGCAGCGCCTGTTCGAGCTGCTGCGCAGCCTGCGCGCGCAGGGCATGGCGATCATTTATGTCTCGCACCGGTTGGATGAAGTGATGGCGCTGTCAGACCGCGCCGCTGTGATGCGAGATGGCCGCCTGGTGGCCACGCGCACCACCGCGCAGACCAGTGAAGGCGAACTCGTCAACCTGATCGTGGGCGGTGCGCTGGCGGCGCCCGATGCGCCGGCCAAACCGATGGCTGCACAGGCGCAGGAACAGGCGCAGACGCCGGTGCTCGAATTGATCAACGCCGCCAGCGGCAATGCCGGCCCGGTGAGCTTCGCGGTGCGGCGCGGCGAAGTGCTGGGCCTGGTGGGCTTGCGCGGCGCCGGGCACGAAGCCATCAGCCGCGCCTTGTTTGGGCGCGAGCCCTTGTCGGCCGGCCGTCTGCGCCTGCTGGGGCAAGACCGGCACTTCATCGGCCCGGCGCAAGCCATTCAGGCCGGCGTGGCCTATGTGGCCAGCGAGCGGCTGGAAGAAAACCTGGCCGCGCTGATGAGCGTGCAGGAAAACCTGTTCCCCAACCCGGTGCTGCATGGCGAACGCGGGCTGGCCATGAGCCGGCGCAAGCGAGAGTGGCGCAGCGCTATTGATCTGATTGCGCGCTTCGCCATCAACCCGCCCGCACCCGCGGCCGAGGTGCAGCAACTCTCAGGCGGCAACCAGCAAAAGGTGGTGCTGGCGCGCTGGTTTGCGCTGAACAAGCCGCTGGTGGTGCTGGAAGAGCCCACGGCTGGCGTTGATGTGGGCGCCAAGCAGCAGATCTATGGCGTGCTGCGCGAACGCGCGGCCGCTGGCACCGCGTTGGTGGTGGTGAGCACCGACTTTGAAGAAGTGGCCACCGTGTGCACCCGCGTGCTGGTCTTTCGCAATGGCACGGTGGCCACTGAGCTGAGCGGCGCCAGCCTCAGCGTGGAGCGGCTGCTCAGCGCGGCGGCCGGTGGCGTGTTGCATGCTCAAGATAGGCCTGTGCAAGAGGTGGTTGACGTATGACGAGTTCGATCAAAAGCACGGCACTTGAACCCGACCCCTTGCTCGACGGCCAGGCCACCAGCCTGGCGCAGCGCCTGGTTCGCGCCGCGCCGGTGTACGGCCTGTTGGTGCTGACGCTGGCGCTGGCCCTGCTGTTCTCACTGCTTCTGCCCGACACCTTCCCCACCCTGTTCAACCTGCGCGCGATTCTTTCTGACAAGTCTGTGATCGCGCTGCTCGCACTGGCCGCCACCATTCCCATGATCACGGGCAAGATCGACCTCACGGTGGGCTATGGCATCGTGCTGTGGCACATCCTGGCCATCAGCCTGCAAACCCGTTATGGCCTGCCCTGGCCGGCGGCGGTGGCCGTGGTGCTGGCCTGCGCGGCGCTGGCCGGCGTGTTCAACGGCCTGCTGGTGGAACTGGCGCAAATTGATTCCTTCATTGCCACCCTGGGCACGGGCACGGTGATCTACGCCCTGGCCATGTGGCACAGCGGCGGGCGCCAGGTGGTGGGCGAATTGCCCGAAGGGTTTTTGGACATTGCCGCGGGCAACCTGCTGGGCCTGCCGGTGGCCGCGTTCTATGTGCTGGTGGTGAGCGTGGCCCTGTGGCTGGCCACCGAATTCACGCCCCTGGGCCGCGCCTTGTATGTGATTGGCGCCAACCCCAAGGCCGCGCAGTTGAACGGCATTTCGGTGCGCCGCCATGTGCTGGGTGCGTTTGTGGCCTCGGGCCTGTTGGCGGGCTTTGCCGGCGTGGTGCTGGCCTCGCGTTTGCAAATTGGCCAGGCCAGTGTGGGCCTGGAGTTCTTGCTGCCCGCGCTGGTGGGGGCCTTTTTGGGTTCCACCACCATCCGGCCGGGCCGGGTTAACGTTTGGGGTACGCTGGTCGGCGTGGCCATCTTGGCCATCGGCATTTCGGGCATCCAGCAATTCGGCGGCGCCTTCTTTGTCGAACCGCTGTTCAACGGCTTGACGCTGCTGGTTTCAATCGGCATTGCCGGCTGGGCGCAGCAGCGGCGCAACCTGTCGATCAAGCGGCGCATTGCGCAGCGCCAACTGGCGGGCGAAGCCGCCCTCACCAATCCGGCCGGCGATGCCGGGCCTCCAACACACAACAAAGAATTGGCCGGCACGCCGGCCAGTGACCCCGCCGCAGGCCTTGCGGCAGCACGACAACCGGGCCGCAGCGCCTGAGGAGACAGCCATGAAGTTGATTCGAACCCACATCACCGTAGCGCTGTTTGCGCTGGTGGGCGCCAGCCTGAGCGCGCACGGCCAGGCCAATGATTTCTTGGACGCCGCCAAGAAGCGCGTGGCCGCATCCACCATGACCAAAGAGAAGTGGGACGGCCCCACCACCGGCCCCAAGGCCAGCGCCGCCAAGACCATCGTCTTTGTGGCGGGCGACATGAAGAACGGCGGCATCGTGGGCGTCTCGAAGGGGGTTGAAGAGGCCGGCAAGGCCATCGGCTGGACGGTGCGCGTGATTGACGGCCAAGGCAGCGTGAGCGGCCGCACGGCGGCGCTGAACCAGGCGCTGGCGGTGAAGCCGGCGGGCATCGTGGTGGGCGGCTTCGACACCACCGAGCAAAAGGCAGCGTTCGAAGGCGCGGCCAAATCGGGCATTCCCCTGGTGGGCTGGCATTCGGGCGAGCAGCCGGGGCCGAACGCCAAGGCCGGCCTGTTCGCCAACGTCACCACCGTCACCGACGATGTGGCCGACATCGCGGCGTCTTGGGCGGTGGTGGATTCCGGCGGCAAGGCCGGCGTGGTGATCTTCACCGATTCGCAACACGCCATTGCCCTGTACAAGGCGCGCGCCATGGAAGCGGTGATCAAGAAGTGCGGCGGCTGCACGGTGCTGAGCTTTGAAGACAGCCCGATCAGCGAAAGCTCCACCCGCATGCCGCAGCTCACCACTTCGCTGCTGCAACGCTTTGGCGACAAGTGGACACATTCGCTGGCCATCAACGACCTGTACTTCGACTTCATGGGCCCCTCGCTCACGTCAGCGGGCAAGAAGGGCGACGGCAACCCGAAGGCGGTGTCGGCGGGCGATGGCTCCGAAGCCGCCTACCAGCGCATCCGCAGCAAGCGCTTCCAGGCCGGCACCGTGCCCGAGCCGCTGAACATGCAGGGCTGGCAGGTGGTGGATGAAATGAACCGCGCGCTGAACAAGGCGGCCTGGTCGGGCTATTCGCCCAAGGTGCACCTGGTGACGGCCGAGAACGTGGCCAAGGACGGCGGGCCGACCAACGTGTTCGACCCCGACAACGGCTACCGCAACCACTACAAGAAGATTTGGGGCAAGTGAGCTGAGGGTCTTGAGCCGCTAACGTTTGACAAGAGGCATTACCTTGCCCGACGCCACCTTGGCCGAGTGGTTGAGCCGTTCACTCAACGGCTCAGCCACCCACCACATCGCCCCCTGGGCGGCCTGGCATGCGCGCAGCATGGTGCTGGCCTGGTTGCTGCTATTGCCGCTGGGTGCCTTGGTGGCGCGCTTCTTTAAGGTGCTGCCGCGGCAGGCCTGGCCGCAGGTGCTGGACAACAAAGCCTGGTGGCATGGCCACCGCGTCGTGCAATGGGCCGGTGTAGCGGTGTTGACCCTGGGTGCTGCGTTGGCCTGGCGCCAGGGTTTTGGCAGCAGCGGCGCGGCGCAGGCCCATGCCGCCGCGGGCTGGGCGCTGGTGGCCGCGGCCTGGCTGCAAGTGCTGGGCGGGCAACTGCGCGGCAGCAAGGGCGGGCCAGGCGAAGCGGTGCAGCGCGGCGACCACTACGACATGACGGCGCGGCGCCGCGCCTTCGAGCGCACACACAAGGCGCTGGGCTGGGGCTGCATCGTGGCCGCACTGTTCGTCACCGGTTTGGGCCTGTGGCTGGTCGATGCCCCTCGCTGGCTGGCCTTGGCCTTGGCCGCTTGGGTAGCTGTGCTGGTGGCGGCGTTTGCTCGGCTACAGCGTGGCGGCCGCTGCATCGACACCTATCAAGCCATTTGGGGGCCAGGCCCGCAGCACCCGGGCAACCAGGTGCCACCCATTGGCTGGGGCGTGCGGCGCCTGGCGCTTGAGCCAGACACGCCACGGCACAACGTTTGAAATAACTTCATATTTGCAACGGAGACTTCCATGCAACGCAGAGACTTTGTTAAAGCCGCCACCGTTTTCGGTGCCGGCTTCCCGGCCAGCGGCGCCATGGCGCAGAACCGCTATGCCAAGTACGCGGGCCAAACGGTCACGATCAACATCCCGGCGCATTCGCACTATGACGCCATGCAAAAGATCCTGCCCGCCTTCACCAAGGAAACCGGCATCAAGGTCGAGGTCGACAAGCTCGCCATTGGCCGGCTCAAAGACAAGCAATTGCTGGAAATGGCCAAGCCGCAAGGCGACTACGACCTGGCCTGCTACATCGTGATGTGGAAGGGCGAGTACGTGGCCAAGAACCTGGTGCAGCCGCTGGAGCCGTTCTTCGCCAACCCGGCGCTGGCCGACCCGGCGTACGACATCAAGGACATCATTCCCGTCTACCTTGAAAACCTGGGCCTGGTGGGCGGCCCCAAGGGCTATCTGGCCGGCCCCGGCGCCAAGCTCTATGGCCTGCCCTATGGCGCCGAAACCTCGGTGCTGGCCTACCGGCGCGACATCTTCGCCAAGCACAACTTGCAGCCACCCGAGAACTACGAGCAATTCGGCAAGCTGTTGCGCACCTTGAAAGAAAAAGAAGGCATCGGCGCCTTGGCCTCGCGCGGCCAGGCCGGCCACCAATGCGTACACGCCTGGTTGCTGCACTTGAACCCGCTGGGCGGCAGCGTGTTTGATGCGCAGTGGAAGCCGCGCTTCAACGACAAAACCGGTGTGGCCGCGTTGCAGTTCTTGCAAGAGGTGGTGGCCACCGGCCCGGTGGGCATAGCAGGCTACGGCCAGGGTGAAAGCAACACCGCGTTCTTGCAGGGCCAGGCCGCGATGTACCTTGACTCAACCTCGCTGGCCGGCGTGGTGAACGACCCCGCGCGCAGCAAGGTGGCGGGCAAGGTGAGTTGGGCCTTGCACCCGGGCGGCACGCGGCGCGCATCGCAATCGGGCGGCTTGGGCTTGACCATTCCAAAGAACGCCAGGAACGCCGACGCCGCTTTCCTGTTGATGCAGTGGTTAACCTCCAAAGCGCAGGACATGGCGGTCACGCAACTTGGCGGCGCGCCGGTGCGCAATTCCACCCTGGGCCATGCTGACATCGTGCGCCAGTACCCGGAGTTCATCACCTTCAAAGAAGCGCTGAAATATTCCAACCCCGATTGGCGGCCGATCATCCCGGTGTGGGACAAGATCAACGTGCAGGCCCTGGGCGTGGGCATTTCCGAGGCGCTTACCGGCAAGAAAACCGCCGAGGTGGCGCTGAATGAATTGGTGGCGCCGGTGAACGCCATCATGCGCGAAGCGGGCTACAAGGTTTAGGCCTGCGGCCTCTTTGATGAGACATTCCCGCTGGGCACCCGCCCTGTTTGTAGGCCCGGCCGTGGCGGTCATGGCCGCGGCCTGCTTGTACCCGGTGTTCGGCGCCTTGCAGCTCAGCTTGTACGACTGGAGCCTGGGCACACCCTGGGCTGATGCGCGCTGGGTGGGTTTGGGCAATTTCATTGCGGCCTTCAGCAACCCGCGGGTCTGGTCGTCGCTGTGGACCACCCTGGCCTTTGCCGCGGTGTGCGTGAGTGCCGAAATGCTGCTGGGCATTGCGCTGGCGCTGGCGCTGGAACGCCCGGTGCGCGGCACCGCGTTTTTTCGCACGCTGTTCATCTTGCCCATGATGATTGCGCCCATCGCCGTGGGCCTGGTGTGGCGCTACATGTTCGATGCGCAATTTGGCCTGGTGAACGCCGTGCTGGCCTTGTTTGGTGTGGCCGCGCAAAGCTGGTTGGCTGACCCGGCGCTGGCGTTCGGCGCCATCGTGATTGCTGACATCTGGCAGTGGACGCCCTTTGTCTTCATCATGATGGTGGCCGCGCTGGCGCAGCTTGATGCCAGCGTGATCGAGGCGGCGCGCATTGACGGCGCGAGCTGGTGGCAGGCCACCTACCTGGTGAAGCTGCCGATGGTGATGCACGTGATCGCCATCACCTTGATGATGCGTTTGATTGACGCCTTTCGCGTGCTGGAAGTGATTTACGTGCTCACCTTCGGCGGCCCGGGTGATTCAACCGAAATCCTGGCGCTGCACATCTACAAAACCGCCTTCGTGGGCCAGCAGCTTGGCGTGGCGGCGGCGGTATCGGTGCTGTTGCTGGCGGTGGTGGCCGCGCTGTCTTGGGGCGCGCTGCGTTTGTCTAACCCGCTGCAAAGCGGGCAGCGTTGAATCCAGCACAAGCTCACGTGAAACGTTCAACCGCCGCCAGCCTGTTGCACACCAGCCTGTTGTGCGCTCTGGGCGTGCTGTGCGTGGCGCCCATCGTGGTGATCTTTGCCACCAGCTTGCGCCAGCAGGTGCAGATTTTCGCCGAGCCTCTGAACTTCATCTTCATGCCGACGCTGGAGAACTACCGCGCGGTGCTGCAAGAAGATCGCCTGGATCGTTACTTGATCAACAGCCTGTTCGTGGGCTTGGTGTCCACCGCCATCACCTTGGTGCTGGGTGCCATGGCGGCGTATGGCCTGGCCCGGTTTCGCTTCCCCGGCCGCACCGCGGTGGCCACCACCAGCCTGCTGCTGCGCACGGTGCCGCTGGCGGTGCTGGCCATTCCGGTGTTCATGATCTGGAACGAATGGAAGCTGGTGAACAGCCTGTGGGGTCTGGTGCTGTTGTATGTGGCGGTGAACTTGCCGTTCACGATTTGGCTGCTTTATGGCTTTGTGCTGCAAGTGCCCGTTGAGCTGGAAGAAGCCGCCGCCATGGACGGCTGCGGGCCGCTGCGCATCTTCACGATGGTGCTGCTGCCGCTGCTGGCGCCGGGTCTGGCGGCGGCCGCCATATTCACCTTTCGCATCGCCTGGAACGAATTCATCCTGGCGCTGGTGCTGACAGACCGGCACACCCGCACCTTGCCTGTGGCCGCGTCGCTGTTCATCACTGACATGGGTGTGGACTGGGGCCGCGTGATGGCCATGGCCAGCCTGATTGCCGTGCCGCCGCTGATCTTCACCTTCGTGGCGGCGCGGCAGATCATCAGCGGCCTCACGGCCGGTGCAGTGAAAGGTTAATCATGAGCATCTCGGCAGGTACCGCCACAAACCCGGCGCCGCGCCGCGTGGTGGTGATGGGCGTGAGCGGCTGCGGCAAGAGCACTGTGGCGCAGCTCGTTGCCCAGGCGCTGGAGTATGAATTTGTAGAGGGCGATGAACTGCACCCCGCGCGCAATGTGGCGCTGATGGCCGCGGGCACGCCGCTGACGGATGCCGACCGGCAAGGCTGGCTGCAGGCCGTTGGCGCGCGGCTGGCGGCGCCGGGCAGCCCCGCCGCGGGCGTGGTGGTGTCGTGCTCCGCGCTCAAGCGCAGCTACCGCGATTTGCTGCGCCGCGCCGCCCCCGGCCTGGCCTTTGTGCACCTGCATGGCAGCCCTGACTTGCTTGAGCAGCGCATGCAACAACGCACCGGCCACTACATGCCCGCTGCCCTGCTGCAAAGCCAGATCGACACCTTGCAAGCGCCAGGTGTTGATGAGCTGGCCGTTACCCTGGACATTGCCGCGCCGCCGCCAGCGCTGGCCGTGGCCGCGCTGAGCTGGCTGCGTGGCCTTACCGATTCAACATCACCTGCACCCTGAACCCCACCATGAACCACTTCGTCAAAACCATTCTGTACACCGGCGCCGATGGGCGCGCCGCCTTTGGCAGCGAGCAGTTGCCGCTGGCGCAGGGCAAACCGGCTGCCCAGCTTTCAGCTCTGATGCCCAGCGCCGGCTACCAACTTCGCATGAGCCCGGTGGGTTTTCGCAGCGAGTTTCACTGCACCGAAACGCCGCAGTGGGTGTTCATCCTGGGCGGGCAAATGGAGATCGGCCTGCAAGACGGCAGCTCGCGCGTCTTCCAGCCTGGCGAGCATTTCTATTCGGCCGACACCTTGCCTGCGGGCGTGGTGTTTGACGCCAACGTGCATGGCCACTGGAGCCGGCAAGTGGGCAGCGAGCCGCTGACCACACTGTTCCTGCGCGGCTGATTCACCATACGCCGCCGTACTGCGCCACCCATGCCGATCAAAAACTTCCACGGCCACACGCTCGACGCCCTGGGCGAAGCCATCGTCGCCGGCAGCTACCCACCCGGCAGCGCCATGCCGCCCGAGCCAAGCTTATGTGAAACGTTAGGTGTGAGCCGCACCGTGGTGCGCGAAGCGGTGAAGTCTCTGGTGGCCAAGGGCCTGGTGGTGACCGGCCCCAAGCTGGGCACACGCGTGCTGCCCAGCGACAACTGGAACTGGTTCGACCCCGACGTGGTGGCCTGGCAAAGCAAGGCCGGGCTGACCCGCGAGTTCTTGCGCGATGTGCAGGAACTGCGCCGCGTGGTGGAACCCGCCGCCGTGAGCCTGGCCGCGCAGCGCGCCACGGCCGCAGACTTGGCCGGCCTGGAAGTCGCCTACGCCGGCATGAAGCAAGCCATTGAGCACGGCGGCGATTACGTCAGCCACGACCTGGCGTTTCACCAGGGCCTGCTGCGCGCCAGCCACAACCGCATGCTGGTGCAGATGAGCCAGGCGCTGGGCGCGCTGCTGCGCACCAGCTTCGAGATCAGCACCTCGCGTGAATACGGGCCGGCCACATCGCTGCCGCTGCATCGCGCGGTGTTGGACGCGGTGATCGCGCGCTCACCACAGCAGGCCGAACGCGCTGCGCAAACGCTGATCGACGGCGCCAGTGAAGACATTGCGGAGGTGTTGGCCTCAAGGCGCAAGTTGCCTTCGGTGGCGGGTGCGGCACGCAAGCTGGCGTCGCCGCGCGCTGCCAAGGGCACGCAGATTCAGTGAATGTGGCTGCCGCCGTGAATGTCCAGCTCAATCCCCGTCACATAGCTGGCCAAATCAGAAGCCAAAAACAGCGCGCACCCCGCTACTTCATGCGCATGGCCCGGCCGGCCCAGCGGCACGCTGGCCACGATTTGCGCCAGCTTGTCGGGCGTCATCAAGCCGGCGGTGATGTCGGTGTCGATGAAGCTCGGGCAGATCACATTCACGCGGATGTTGTCGGGCCCCAGCTCCCGCGCCGCGGCCTTGGTGTAGCCGAGGATGGCTGCTTTGGCGGCCGAGTAGTGCGAGCCGCCGAAGACGCCGCCGCCGCGCTGGGCCGAGACTGAACTCATGTTGATGATGCTGCCGCTGCGCCGTGCGCGCATGCCCGGCACCACCGCCTGGGTCATGAACAGGGTGCCGCGCATGTTCACGTTCATCACCCGCTCGTAGGTGGAGGCGTCGACCTCCATCAGCCGCTGCGGGCTGGTGATGCCGGCGATGTTGATCAGCACGTCGATGTGGCCGAAGGCCTTGAGCGCAGCGGCCACGGCGGCGTCGCACTCGGCCTTGCTGGTCACGTCACAGCGCCCGCCGATGTGGCCGCTGCCGGGCAGCGTGGCCGCAGCGCTGGCCGCTGCTTGGGCATCGAGATCAAGAATCTGGATGCGCGCGCCATGTTCGGCGAACAACTTCGCGCAGGTCAGGCCCAGGCCACGCGGGCTGGCGCCGCCGGTGATGACGACGGTACGATCTTCAAGCAGCATGAAAAGTGTCCAGAAACGTTAGTTCACCGAGCTACGGCCTTGCGCACCACGGCCGCCACGCCTTCGGCATCGAGCCCATAGTGCCGGTACAGGTGTGTGGGCGGGCCGAGCAGGGAATACTGATCGGGCATGCCGATGCGCACCAGCTTGGCGGGCAAGCCTTCTTCGGCCATCACCTCGGCCACGGCCGAGCCGAAGCCTGATGACACGTTGTGCTCCTCGGCCGTGATCACCACCCCATGCCGCGCCGCGCGGCGAATGGCGTCGCGGTCGATCGGGGCGATGGAATACATGTCGACCACACCCAGTTCAATGCCTTCGGTCTTGAGCAACTCGGCCGCGCCCAGGCTGGCTGCCACCAGGTTGCCGATGGCCAGCACCGTTGCGTGTTGGCCTTCGCACAAGGCATTGCTGCCACCGATCTTCCACTCGGGCGGCGTGCTGTACACCGGCGTCTCACGCCCGCGCCCGGCGCGGAAATAGATCGGGCCGTTGTGGCCGATGGTGCTGGTTAACGCGGCGCGAAGGGCCATGCCGTCGCACGGTGCCATCAGCGTCAAACCGGCGATGGCGCGCAGCGCGCCGATGTCTTCGTTGCAATGGTGGCTGGTGCCGTAAAAGCCCATGGCGATGCCGCTGTGTGTGCCGATCATGCGCACGTTCAGGCCGGGGTAGCAAATGTCGTTACGGATGTTTTCTATGCCCATCAGCGCCAGGAAGAACGAATAGTTGCTGATGACCGGAATGTGCCCCGTGGTGGCCAGGCCCGCCGCGGCGCCGATCAGGTTGCGCTCGGCAATGCCGAAGTTGAAATAGCGGTCGGGGTACTTGCGGCCGAATCCGACGACTTGCGTGGGGCGGCCCAGGTCGGCGGTGCAGACCACGATGTCGTGGCCCTGCTGCACCAACTCATCCAACACCACGCCGGTGGTGAGTTGGGGCGACAGGCCCAGGGACGTGGCCATGTCCCAGGTGGCGCCATCGGCCAGACCGTGGACGCGGCTTTCGCTCAGGTCAAGCTTGGCGCGCGCTTCGGCGCTGATGTAGGTGATGCCTTCGGCGCGCGGCTGCGGCACCCAGCGGCTGATGTCATGCGTTGTCATCCGACTGTTCCTTCCAGCACTTCCTTGTAGGCTTGCTGCAAATCTTTCGGGCCCAGGAAGCCCAGGTGCCACTGCCAGCCATGCTCCATGAAGCTCACACCTTTGCCGCTGACGGTGTAGGCCAAGATGCAGGTGGGCCGGCCATCGGGCTCATTCAGTGCGGTGTTCAGCGCGGTGCTCACGGCGTCGAGGTCATGCCCGTGCTGCACGACCAGCGTGCGCCAGCCAAAGGCTTCCCACTTGGCCTTGAGCGGCTCTGTCTTCATCGTTTCCTGCGGGTCGCCGTCGCTGCCGGCGGCGTTGATGTCGACGATGCCCACCAGGTTGTCGAGCTTCCAGTGCGCGCCTGAGATGGCGGCTTCCCAGATCTGGCCTTCGGTCTGTTCGCCGTCGCCCATCAGGCACACCGTGCGCGCGGGCGAGTCGCGGCGTTTGGTGCCCAGCGCCATGCCCACTGACACGCTCAGGTTGTGCCCGATGGAGCCGGATGAAAAGTCCACCCCCGGCACCTTCTTCATGTCCGGGTGGTCACCCAGCGGGCTTTTGAAGCGGGTGTAGGTGTCGAGCCAGCTTTGCGGAAAGAAGCCCAGGTCAGCCAGCACCGGGAACAGGCCGATCGCGGCGTGGCCCTTGCCCATGGTGAAGCGGTCGCGGTCCGCCCACTGGGGCTCGGCTGCGCGCACATGCATGAAGCGGTAATACAGCGCGGCCACGATTTCGGCCATGGAAAAGCTGGAGCCATAGTGGCCCGAGCCGCAGATGTCGGTCATGCGCAGGGTTTCCAGGCGAATGAGCCGCGCTTTTTCGCGCAGCGCTTCCTTGGTGACCGCGTGCGCGGCGCGTGAACTCATGTGAACTCCTGGGCTCGTTGGGCGGCGTTGGGCGGGGTCATTGGGCGGGGTCAGGTCTTGCCTTTTGCATTGCGTTCGCTCGCCGCTGGCGGCAAGCCGTTCAGCGCCGCGATGAAGTCGGCCAGCATGGGCACATAACGTTCGCCTTCACCGGCGGCTTCCATGGCTGCGAAGCTGTTCTTCACGGCGGCCTGCATGGGGTTCACCACGCCCAGCTCACCGGCCATGCTGGCCAGGTAGCGCATGTCTTTGTGCGCGTTGCTGATGGTGAACTTGTGCGCGTTCTCGTCTTGCAACAGTGACCACTGCATGAAGGTGTCGTAGAAGGGGCTGCGCATGCGCCCGGCGCCCACCACCGAGTGAAACTGCTCGATGCTCAGGCCCGCCTTGCGCGCGATCGTCAGGCCTTCGGCAAACAGCGCGGCGTAACCCATGGCGATGAAGTTGTTGATGAGCTTCATCTTGTGGCCCGCACCCACCGCGCCCAGGTGCACCACGTTGCCGGCCCAGCAGCGCAGCACGGGCTCGATGATGGCGAAGGTGGCGGGGTCGGCACCGACCATGGTGTCGAGCGTGCCGGCTTCGGCTTCCTTGGGCGTGCGCGACAACGGCGCATCGGCGAAACGGATGCCAGCCTGCGCGCACTCATCGGCCAGGGCCAGGGTGGAAACCGGGTTCGAGGTGGAGCAGTCGATCACGATCAGCCCGCTCTTGCGCGAAGCCAAGACGCCTTGCGGACCGCGCATCACCGCTTCGACTTGTGGCGAACCGGTGACGCACAGGTGAACGATGTCGCAAGCCTGCGCCAGTTCCAGCGGGGTGGTGGCCTCGCGTGCGCCGAGTGATTTCAAACGTTCAACCGGCTCGCGGTTGCGGTGGCCCAGCACCATCAACGGGTGGCCCTTGGTGACCAGGTTCTTGGCCATGCCGGCGCCCATCAGGCCCACGCCGATGAAGCCCACGATCGGCTTCATGCCGATCTCTCCTGAATCTTGGGTTTTGTCATTTCTCGCCCGCTCCATTCAACGCGCGGTAAGCGCGAATCACCTGGCTGTCATCCGCCGCACCATGGCCCAGGCCCGATGCCGCCAGGAACATCTGCATGGCGGCCGATGACAGTGGCAGCCCGGCCTTCAGCGCGCGCGCTTCACCGAGCACGATGCCGAGGTCTTTGACGAAGATGTCGACCGCGCTGGTGACGGCCGGGTCAGCTTGCATCATGCGGGGGCCACGGTCGCCCCACATCCACGAATTGCCGGCGCTGGCGGAAATGATTTCATGCACGGTGGCGGTTGAAACCCCCGCGCGTTCAGCCAGGTGCAAGGCCTCGGCCGCAGCGGCAATGTGCACGCCGCACAACAACTGGTTGATCATTTTGGCGGTGCTGCCTTGGCCGGCGCTGCGGCCGCAATCGAACACCCGCTGGCCCAGGGCATCGAGCACGGGCCTGGCGCGCGCCATCGCGGCTTCTTCGCCGGAACACATGATGCTCAGCGACCCCGCCTGCGCGCCTTTGGTGCCGCCCGAAACGGGGGCATCCAGCGTGCGCAGGCCCATGCCGGCCAGGCGCTGGGCGGTGCGCGCGGCGTGCGCGGGTGCCTGGGTGCAACCCAAGGCCACGATGGCGCCTTGGGGCAGGGCCGCGGCGGCGCCGGCATCGAACAACACAGCGTCGGCCTGTTCGCCTGAAACCACCATCAGCCACAGCAACTCGGCGCCTTGCGCCGCAGCGGCAGCGCTGGTGGCCGCGGTGCCGCCAGCGGCCACCAGGGCGTCGGCGGCGCCAGGCCGTACGTCAAAACCGCACACGCTGTGCCCGGCCTTGAGCAAGTTCAAAGCCATCGGCACGCCCATGGCGCCCAGGCCGATGAAACCAATCTGCATAACCTTTGACCTGACCTACTCTTTGACTGCGCCCGTCATCGCTGAAACGTAGTGCTCAACGAAGAAGGCATACAGCACCACCAGCGGCAGCGAGCCCACCAGCGCGCCGGCCATGAGCGAGCCCCAGCGGTATTGGTCGCCGTCGGTGAACGCCGAGAGGATGGCCACGGGCACGGTTTTCTTTTCGGTGCTGTTGATGAAGGTCAGCGCGTAGATGAACTCGTTCCAGCACAGCGTGAGGCAGAAGATGGCGGCCGAAATCAGCCCCGGCACGGCCAGCGGCAAGATGATCTTGGTGAGGATCTGCCAGCGGTTGGCGCCATCGACCAGCGCGCTCTCTTCCAGCTCGTAGGGGATGGTCTTGAAGTAGCCCATCAACAGCCAGGTTGAAAACGGAATCAGGATCGTGGGGTAGGTGAGGATCAGCGCAAACGGCGTGTCGAACAGACCGTATTGATAGACCACCGTGCTCAGCGGTATGAACAGGATGGAAGGCGGCACCAGGTAGGCCAGGAAGATCGAGCCGCCCACCCATTGCGCGCCCTTGAAGCGCACCCGCGTGATGGCATAGGCAGCGAACACGCTGGCGATGATGGACAACACCGTGGCCGACACGGCAATGAACATGGTGTTCCACAGCCACAGCGGGTAGTCGGTCTTGAACAGCAAGTCGTAGATGTGCTCGAAGGTGGGGTTGAGCGTGTAGAACGGGTTGTGGGCGTCAAGATCGAGCAGGTGTTCCTTCGGCTTGATGGCGGTCATGGCCATCCAGTAGAACGGAAACAGCAGCACGACGACGATGAGTGCCAGCGGGATGTAGGTGCGCACCACACGCTGCGGCAGCGTGCTCAGGAAGCTCATGCCTTCTGAGTGGTCCGCTTCTTTGGCGGCGGCGGTGGCTACCCGGGAATCACTCATTCGAATCGCTCCCCGCTTGCCATTTGCGGCGTTGCAAGCCGAACCACGACACCAGGATCGCCGCCAGCAAGAACGGCACCATGGCGGTGGACACGGCAGCGCCTTCGCCGATGCGCCCGCCCAAGATGGCGGTGTTGT
The DNA here is from genome assembly GCA_031418595.1 of Burkholderiales bacterium. Taxonomy (GTDB): domain Bacteria; phylum Pseudomonadota; class Gammaproteobacteria; order Burkholderiales; family Burkholderiaceae_C; genus Rubrivivax. Next base: position 41,241 of record JANOXU010000059.1, on the reverse strand, counting down.
AGCTCATGGTGGCCATCAGTTCCGTGGCACCTGCGGGGCCGCCGTTGGTCAACACCTTGATGAGCTGGAAATCAGTGAAGGTGAACAGCACCGAGAACGTCATCACCACGGCGATGATCGGCGTGAGCAGCGGGTAGGTGATCTTCACGAACATTTGCCAGCGGCTGGCGCCGTCGAGCGTGGCGGCCTCGTACAGCGAAGCCGGCACGGTTTGCAAACCGGCCAGCAACGAAATGGCGATGAAGGGCACGCCGCGCCACACGTTGGCGAAGATCACCGAGAAGCGTGAGTTCCAGACATCGCCCAGGAAGTCGATGTTGCCGGTGATCAAACCCATCTTGCGCAGCGACCACGAGATCACCGAAAACTGGGGGTCGAAAATCCACCAAAAGGCAATGGCCGACAACACCGTGGGCACGATGAACGGGATGAGCACAAAGGCGCGGATCAGCGCCTTGAACGGCAGGTTTTCGTTCAGCAGCAACGCCAGGTACAGGCCCAGGCCGAACTTGATGACACTGGCCACCACGGTGTAGAACAACGTGAAGAACACCGCCGTCTGGAACTTGCTGTCGCCCAGGATCCACTCGTAGTTTTCGAGGCCGACGAATTCGCCCGGCGTGCCGATCTTGGTGTCGGTGAAGCTCAGCCAGATGCCCAGGCCGAGCGGGTACACCAGGAACAGCAGCAAGAAGGCCGCCGTCGGCACCATGAACAAGAACCCGAGAAAGTTCTTGTTCTGCCACAGCGTTTTCATCACGAGCCGCTCCCAGTGACCTTGCCGCGCATCAACGGTAGATGCGCTTGGCCTGGCGTTCGGCCACGGCGATCGCGTCTTTGATGGTGGCGCGGCCGGTGCACACCGTTGCCACCATGTCGAGCAGCACGAAGTCGGCCAGCGCGCCGGCTGCTTTCTCGCCCACGCTGCCCAGGCCACCCGCGGTGAGCGTGCGCTTGCCGGCGTCGCGCAGCATCGACAGCTTCGGGTCGGTCTTCCAGACCGCGTTGTCGTCATAAGCATTCAGCGGGTGCGTGAGGTAGGCCACCGAATCGACCAGCCACTTGTTGTAGTTCTCGGCCTCGAGCATGAAGGCCAGGAAGGCCTTGCAGGCGTTCTGCGCCTTGGAGTACTTCATGATCATCATTGGGTAGGCAATGTGGAATTCGGTGGCCTTGCCCACCGGCCCGATCGGCCACAGTGAATGGTTCATGTCGTCCATCACCTCCTTGGCCTTGGCATCGCCCTTGGCTGCGCCGGCCTTGGCCGCGGCGTAGATCGACACGCCGTTGTTGGTGAGAGAAATCTGGCTTTCCAGGAAGGCCTTGTTGTTGAACGAATCGTTCCACGACGCCGTGCCCGGCACGAAGGTGTCGGACAAGGCCTTGCAGTATTCGAGCGCTTTCACCGTTTCAGGTGAATTGATGATGACCTTGTCGTCCTTGTCAACCAGGTTGGCGCCCTGCGACCACAGCGCCCAGTGCACCCACGCATTGCCATCGCCCGAAGCGCGGCCCAGCGCAAAGCCGCCAGGCACCGACTTCTCTTTCAACGCCTTCATCAAGTCGAGGAAGCCTGCGGTGTCTTTCGGAATCTCCTTGAAGCCGGCCTTCTCGATCATGCTTTGCCGGTAGTTGATGACGTTGCCGTTGTAGGCCATGGGAATGGCGATCCACTTGCCCTTGCTCTGGCCGTAGGTCACGGCGGTGGGCGTCCAGCCGCCGTACTTCTTGCCCAGGTAGTTGGCCACGTCGGTGACTTCAGCCACCTTGCTGGGGAACAGGTGCGGCAGCGAGTACAAGCCCCAGAACATGTCCGGGCCTTGATTAGTGTTGGCGGCCACGCTGGCCTTGGGCTGCACGTCGTCGAGCGATTCGTTGATGACCTTGACCTCGACCCCGGTGGCCTGGGTGAAGGCGGCCACCAGCGCCATGAAGCTGTCTTCTTCGCTTTGCACAAAGCGCTTCCAGCGCAGCAATTGAATTGCTGCGCCTTTTTCGGGCTTGAACGGTGAACTCTGTGCCCAGGCCTGCGCGAACAAAGCCAGGTTGGCGGCGCCAGCGCCGGCCAGGGCGGCGCCGGTCTTGAGTACATTGCGGCGGGTGAAGTTGCTTGAGGTCATGACCAGAGTCTCCTAGCGGCGTGGTGAATCAGTTTGGCGAATGTGAAACTTGATTGATGTGAAACGTTAAGTAAGGTGAAACGTTCAGGGTGAAGCTCAAATGCGTTGACCCGTTGTGGCATCAAACAGATGCGCCACCTCGGCGCGCGGGCGCAGGCGAATTCGCTGCCCCGGCGCGAAGGCATGGCGCTCGCGGAAGATGGCGACGATTTCCTGCTCGCCCAGGCGCGCGAAGAGTTGCGTTTCGCTGCCGGTGGGTTCGATCACCACGACCTCGGCCTCAACGCCATCGTCGGCAATGTCCAGGTGCTCCGGGCGAATGCCATAGGTCATGGCCCGGCCGTCGTTGGCGGCCTGTGCGGCGCTCAACGGCAGCCGTGCGCCGCTGGCGGTGACCAACGCGCCGCCTTGTTGCGTGCCACTGATGAAGTTCATGGACGGCGAGCCGATGAAGCCGGCCACAAACTGGTTGGCGGGGTGGTCGTACAGCTCAAGCGGCGTGCCGGTTTGCTCGATGCGCCCGTCGTGCATGACCACGATCTGGTCAGCCATGGTCATGGCTTCGATCTGGTCGTGGGTGACGTAGATGGAGGTGGTCTTCAGCCGCTGGTGCAGTTCCTTGATTTCGGTGCGCATGGCCACGCGCAGCTTGGCATCGAGGTTGCTCAGCGGCTCGTCGAACAGGAAGACCTGCGGGTCGCGCACGATGCACCGGCCCATGGCCACGCGCTGGCGCTGGCCGCCAGAGAGCTGCCTGGGGAAACGTTCCAGCAAAGGCGCCAGGCCCAGGATGCCGGCGGCCTTGTTCACGCGCTCGTCGATGAAGGCCTTGTCTTTCTTGGCCAGCAGCAGTGAAAAGGCCATGTTGTCGCGCACGGTCATGTGCGGGTACAGGGCGTAGTTCTGGAACACCATGGCGATGTCGCGCTCTTTGGGCGGCACCTGGTTGACCACGCGGCCACCAATATCAAATTCGACGCCGCTGATGTTCTCCAGCCCCGCAATCATGCGCAGCAGCGTGCTCTTGCCGCAGCCCGAGGGGCCGACCAGCACGGTGAAAGAACCATCTGGGATGTTGATGTCCACGCCATGCAGCACCTCGGTTTCACCGAAGCGCTTCTTCGCGGAGCGGATGGTCACACTGGCCATGGCGGGGTTGATTGAAGCAAACAGGCGGCAGACCATAAGGCCGAAGACAGCCGGCGCCATTCAGGGCTTACCCGTTATTGGGGCAAAAAGTTGTCTGATAACCTGACCAAGATGGAACCTCTTTCGCGCGCCCCCGTGGCACTCGTGGCGCTGGCCCGCGGTGCGCCGTTGGCGGCGCGCCAGGGGTTGTCTGACAGGCTGGCCACCCGGCTCATCAACCAGGTTGAGCGCGGCGCGCTCAAGCCCGGCGACCGCCTGCCCACCGAGGCGCAGTTGGCCGCGTCGCACGGCGTGTCGCGCTCGGTGGTGCGCGAGGCCGTGCACCAGCTCAAGTCGCGCGGGCTGCTGCTGTCGCGCCAGGGCTCGGGTGTCTATGTGGCACCGCGACCGGCGCATCAGCCGTTGGTCTTTGATGCCAGCGTGCTGGGCAGCATGGCCGCGGTGGTGCAGGTGGTGGAATTGCGCCGCGTGCTCGAAGGCGAAATGGCTGCGCTGGCCGCGCAACGTGCCACGCGCACGCAGGTGGCGGGCCTGAAGCGTTCGCTCAAGGCGATCGACGTTGCCACCCAGGCCGGCCACGATGGTGTCGATGAAGACCTGGCATTGCACCGCGCCATCGGCGAAGCCACGGGCAACCCGCAGTTCACGCGGCTGCTGGCGTTCATAGAGCAATACCTGCGCGAAGCCATGCGCGTGACCAAGGCCAATGAAGCGCGGCGCGAAGACTTCATGCACCAGGTGCGCGATGAACACCGCTGCATCGTGGCTGCCATAGCGGTGGGCGACGCCGCGGCCGCACGCGCCGCCGCGGTTGAACACTTGCACAACGGCGAGCAGCGGCTGGTGCAAGGCGGGGTGATTGCGCCGCCGCGCCCTGGGCGACCGCTGCTCAAGCGCCAGTCATGAACACGGCTCGTTTGCGCGATGAAATCTGCCGCGTCGGGCGCTCACTGTTCGAGCGTGGCCATGTCCATGCCACGGCCGGCAACGTGAGCGTGCGCCTGGCCGCCGGTGCGGGCTTTCTCATCACCCCCACCGACGCCTGCCTGGGCTTTTTGCAGCCTGAGCAGCTCGCCCTGGTGGATGACCAAGGCCAGCAACTCAGTGGTGAGCGCGCCAGCAAGACGCTGGCCCTGCACCGCGCCATTTACGCGGCTGAGCCCAGCGCGAACTGCGTTATCCACACGCACAGCACGCACCTGGTGGCGCTCACCTTGGCCGGCGTGTACAGCGCCCAAGACATCTTGCCGCCGATCACGCCCTACTACGTGATGAAAGTCGGCCATGTCCCCTTGATTGCCTACCACCGGCCTGGTGACCCGGCGGCCGCGCAGGCCGTGCAGCACGCCATCACGCAGGCGCAAGCCCGCGGCACACCGCTGCGCGCGGTGATGCTGGAGCGGCTGGGGCCCAACGTTTGGCATGAGTCACTCGCCGCCGCCATGGCCACCCTGGAAGAGCTGGAAGAAACCGCCCGCCTGTGGCTGATGACCATGCCGCGGCCTGCGCCGCTGAGCGCGGCCCAAATTGAAGACTTGCGCGCCCACCTGGGCGCCAGATGGTGAAGCCATGCCGCAATTTGCTGCCAACCTGAGCTTGATGTACACCGAGCACGGTTTTCTTGAGCGCTTTGCCGCGGCCGCGGCCGATGGCTTCAAGGCGGTGGAGTACCTGTTTCCCTATGCCCACCCCGCGGCCGAATTGGCGCAGCGCCTGGCGGAGCAAGGCCTGAAGCAAGTGTTGTTCAACGCCCCGCCTGGCGACTTCGAAGCCGGCGAGCGTGGCCTGGCTTGCCTGCCCGGGCGGGAGTTCGAATTTCGCCGCGGCGTGCTTGAACAGGCCCTGCCGTACGCCCAGGCGTTGCGCTGCCCGCGCATCCACCTCATGGCCGGGCTGGCGCCGCAAGGCGCGCAGCGTGCGGGCCTGCGCGCCACCTACATCAGCAACCTGCGCTGGGCCGCGCGCGAAGCCGCGGCGATGGGCGTTGACGTGCTGATCGAGCCGATCAACACGCGCGACATTCCGGGCTATTTTCTAAACCGCCAGGATGATGCGCACGCCATCGTGCAGGAGGTGGGCGCTTCCAACCTGAAGGTGCAGATGGACCTGTACCACTGCCAGATCGTTGAAGGCGATCTGGCCATGAAGCTGCGCCAATACCTGCCCACGGGCAACGTGGGCCACATCCAGATTGCCGGCGTGCCGCAGCGCCATGAGCCCGATCTGGGCGAGCTGCATCACCCGTATCTTTTTGCCCTGCTCGACGAGCTGGGCTACAGCGGCCACATCGGCTGCGAGTACCGCCCACGTGCCGGCACCAGCGCCGGCCTGGGCTGGTTTCAACCCTACAAGGAGCAACAGCGATGAAGGTTTTGATCACCGGCGGCGCCGGCTTTCTGGGCACGCGGCTGGCGCGCACCTTGCTCGCCCGCGGCACGCTCACGGGCTTGCCCATCACCCAGCTCACGTTGGCCGATCAAGTGGCGCCAGGCGCAGATCTGCTGGCCGACGTGCGCGTGCGCGCACGCACCGGGCCGCTGCTGGCGCAGTGCGAAGCACTCGGCAGCGAGCGCTTCGATGGCGTGTTCCATTTGGCGTCGGCCGTCTCAGGCGAATGCGAGCTTGATTTCGATCTGGGCATGCGCTCCAACCTGGACAGCACGCGCGCCTTGTTCGACGCCTTGCGCCAGGCCGGCCATGTGCCGCGCGTGGTGTTCTCAAGCTCGGTGGCCGTGTTCGGCCCCGACGCTGCCGTGCCCATGCCCGCGCTGGTGGGGGACGACACCTTGCCCGCGCCGCAAACCAGCTATGGCACGCAAAAGCTGATGTGCGAACACCTGCTGGCGGATTGCACGCGCAAGGGCTTCATCGACGGCCGCGCTGCACGGCTCATGACCGTCACTGTGCGCCCCGGCCGCCCCAATGCCGCGGCCAGTTCGTTCTTCAGCGGCATCATCCGCGAGCCTCTGGCGGGCGAGGAGGCGATTCTTCCGGTGGAGCTGGATGTTTCGCACCCGGTGTCGTCGCCGCGCGCCACCGTGGCCGGCTTGATCGCTGTTTTTGAAGCCAGCCGTGAAGCGTTTCAGGGCCGCATGGCGATGAACCTGCCGGGGCTGAACGTGAGCGTGGCGCAAATGCTGGTGGCGCTTGAAACCGTGGCCGGGCCGGCCGTTCGGGCGCGCGTGAAAATGCAGCGCGATGAACGCATTGCCGGCATCGTGGCCAACTGGCCGCGCGGCGCCAGCGCAGCGCGTGCCGCCCGCCTGGGCCTCAAGGCCGAGGCCAATTTTGAAGACATCATTCGGCAATACATCGAAGACTGCCGGCTCCATGCGCCCCAGGCGCTGAAAGGAATGAACTCGTGAACCAGATCGACATGAAGGGCCGCGTGGCCGTGGTCACCGGTGGTGCGCAAGGCATCGGTTATGCCATCAGCGAACGCTTCTTGCGTTCCGGCGCCAAGGTGGTGATGTGGGACATCGACGCCGCCAAGCTCGAACAAGCCGCCGCGGCATTGGCGCCGTTGGGCAGCGCAACGGGCACACGCGTGGAGCTGACCGATGACGCCGATGTGGCCGCCGCCACCGCCGCCGCCATGGCCCAGCATGGCCGCATCGACGTGCTGGTGAACAACGCCGGCATCACCGGCGGCAACGGCACCACCTGGGAGCTGGCGCCTGATGTGTGGCGCCGCGTGATCGACGTCAACCTCATCGCGCCTTACCTGGTGTGCCGCCATGTCGTGCCGCACATGCTGGGCAAGGGCTATGGCGCATCGTCAACATCGCCTCGGTGGCGGGCAAGGAAGGCAACCCCAACGCCTCGCACTACAGCGCCAGCAAGGCCGGGCTGATTGCGTTGACCAAATCGTTGGGCAAGGAACTGGCCAACAAGGGCGTGCTGGTGAACGCCATCGCACCGGCCGCGGCCAAGACGGCCATGTTCGACACCATGAGCCAGACGCACATCGACTTCATGCTGAGCAAGATTCCGATGGGGCGCTTCTTGCAGGTCGATGAACTCGCCGCCATGGCGGCCTGGTTGGCCAGCGAAGACTGCTCGTTTTCCACCGGCGCGGTGTTTGACATCACGGGTGGGCGCTCAACCTATTGAGTGGCCGGTTATATGCCCGACGCCAGCAACCGCGTCGGCCCGTACGCAAACAGCGCCAGCGTGCACGCCGCATACAGCGCCAGCACCAGCCACAGCAGCGCCACGATCTGCCAGCGCTGGCGGTCGCGCGGGCCGAGTTGCGCCTGGCCGAATTGCCAGCCGGCGGTGAGCACCGAAAGCGCCGGGCACAGCATCAGGTAACCCACCACGGGCACCGGGTCAGCGGCGCCCAGGCGCGGCACCGAATGCGCCAGCGACACGGCAAACCACAGCCCGCACAGCACCAGCAAGCCGCTGGTGCCGTTCACCACCCGCATGCCCCACACGCGCTGGCGCCCGGCCAGGCTGCGCACCCGCGGCTCCCACACCGCCACCGCCACCGCGGCCAGCACGATGGCCAGCAGCGCCAGCGACAGCACGACATAGTGGCGCGCCAACGGCTGCTCTGGGAACACCAGCCACGGTTGCAAGCGCCAGCCGGGCAGGGTGGACAGCAACAGGAACGTGCCGCCCGCCACCAACATGCCGCCCACATTGAACACCGACAGCAAGCCGTGCAGGTTGAAGATGGGCAGGCGCGCGCGGGCGCGCAACTCGGCCACCAACCAGTAGGCCAAATAGGGCCCCAGGCCCCACAGCATGGTGGCCAAAACGTAGCGCAACCCGTGCCAGAAGGCAGATTCGGCGCCGCGCTGCGGCACGCTGGCGGGGTCAGCCAGCCAGATCACCAAACGCCCCAGGCCCCAGACCGCGGCCAACCCAAGCAATGCCCACAACGGCCAACTCATGCCCAGCGGCGAAGCCGTCGGTGTTGCGGTGGCCGCGGCTGCGGCGTGGGTCGTGGCGGGCGGTGACCACTGGTGGTTGGCAGCGATGGATTTGATCAGCACATCCACCGCCGAGTCGAACGCGGGCTCGCGCGCGAACACGGCCTGAAAGCCGGCCAGGCCGCGGATCGACTCGGGCAGCAGTGCCGGGTCGGGCATGTCGATGGCGCCGAACAGCACCGGGTAAATGGCGCGCTTGAGCTTGATGGCGGTGGCGATCTCCCACACCAGCGGGTCAGTCTTGTCGCCGCCTTCGGTGAGGTGCTTGGTCAGCAGGCGCATGAATTCATCACCGACCAGCACGACCACGCCATCGCACTTTTGCAGCATCTCTTCGAGATAGTCTTCCCAGCGCTGGCCGGCCGGGATCTCGCGGTCGATGAACACCGCCTCAGCGCCGAACTTCTGTTCCAGGCACATGCGCACGCGCGCGGCGGCGTGGGTGGAATCGTTGCGGCGGTAGGAGATGAACAGCTTCATGGTGAGGCGGCCTGAACTGTGACCATAGCGCAAACAGCGGCCTGCGTGCGCGGTGGCATGATCGGTCGATGAGTGCGATCGTCTGGCTGCGTGGCGTGGCGGTGGGCCTGGTTTGGGCCGTGGCCGGTTTGGCGGCTGCGCAGGACGCGCCTTGGCGGCTGCACCTAACCGATGAATCCACCGGCACGCAGGTCTTCCTGCGCGAGCGCGGCACCGAGCTGCCGGCCTTTCGCGCCACAACCCGCATCGACGCCCGCGTGGCCAGCCTGGTGGCCGTGCTGCTGGACACCGATGCCATGCCCGAGTGGGTCTACCGCACGCGGCGCGTGCTTCGCATCGAGGCTGCGAGCCCGACCCAAGGCGTGTCGCAGGTCATCACCGCCATGCCCTGGCCGTTGCTCGACCGGGAAGCCATCGTGGCCTGGACGCTGAAGCAAGACCCGGCCACCTGTGCCGTCGACATCGAGGGCCGCAGCGCGCCTGAGCGTTTACCGCCGACGACCGGGCTTGTGCGCATGCCGAGTTTCGCCTCACGCTGGACGTTCACACCGGCAGGGCCAGGTGTCGTCGATGTGAGCTTTGAAGGTCATGGCGACCCGGGTGGCAACCTGGCCGGGCCCTTGCTGCGCAGCTTCCTGGCAGGCGCCGTTCAAGACGCGCCGCTGCAGACAGTGAATGCCTTGCGCGCGATGGTGGCGCGCCCCGCTTATCGCGATGCGCGCTTGCCGTTCATTTGCGACGCGCAGTGAAATACATCAAGCGAAGATCATTGCCCGAGCGCTGCCTCGGAAGTTACCTGAATCGACCAGCCAGGACGTTAGCAGTCCTTGCGGCCAACGCGGCAGGGCATTCAGTGCGAAAGCATGTGTCAACCTCGGCGTGCGGGCCGGTCAAGCCCAGCCAAATGGCCATCAAGCGCCCAAACCCATACGCGGCTCAATGAGAACCGGTCGCAGCAGCTCTTCCACTCTTGCTGTATTGAGAGGTCGCCCATGCCAATGCCGCGAGTGGCTGACTCTGGGAATGCATCCAACCAACCGAGAACTTCCTGATTCGACGGGAAGTTAATGGGCTTCCATGGCGCTTCGTCTGCCAGGGCACTGCGTACTTCCTTGACGAAGCGCTCCGCCGCTGCTCTGCGCTGCGCACCGTTGCTCAGGTGGGCAATGTGATTGCCGACCTCAACGATTGCTGCCATGGGAATGAACAGGTGGTCGTTGTTGTCGATTAGCGTGGCCAAGCGGTTGAGCACTGCTACCTTACGCTGGTTTCTGCCTGGCACGTCCATGATGTTCAGGAGCACCGACGTGTCCACGATAACGATCGAACTCATCCTTCGATTCCGGGCTTGGATGCGCGGAGTGATTCGAGCCACTCCTTTGCCCGCTGCTTCCGCGCCGCTGAGCCTCGGTGCGTCTTGACAAACCGTTCCAGTGCGCCGGAGGTCATGAGGTGGCCGAGCGGCCCCTGAACCAGTAGTTCCGGGACATCTGGGATCTCTTGCATCCGGATCAGTTTGCTTGCGCCACTCTCGGGGTCGCGATAGCAGAACACCACATCGGGAACCGCGACATCCGGCAGCGCATCGAGCATCGCAGGGTTGTGGGTGGAAAGTAGCACGCGCAGCTTTCGGCGCTCCGCGATGGAGCGAATGCTGTCCAGCAAATGGCGTGCGCGGCTCGGGTGCACGCCGTTGTCGATCTCCTCGATAACAACCAGGCTGCCTTCATGCGCCGAGAGCATCGCCGCGGCAATGGCGAGTACACGCAAGGTGCCGTCAGACAGCAACGACGCGTCATAGGACGCCGGGGTGCCACCAAACGTCTCTTGAAGTTGCAGCATCACTTCGCCGCGCGGGCCGTCTAGGAAGCTCAGGCCCGCGATGTCCTGCTCAGGCAGGCTTTGTATGAATTCAAGTACCGCAGCGCGCTGCGTTACGAACGGTTCAGCGTTTGCGTTTGCGTCATCGCCCCACAGGTGATAGAGAACGCTGGACAAGTTGGTGCCGTCTTCGAGCAAGCGTTTGTCGTTGGTGAAGCTGTAATCTCGCATGCGTGCCGGAGCCGGGTCGAGGAACAGGATGTTGGACAGCAGACTCTGAAAGCGTTTGGCAACGTCAGGAATGGTTTCCTGTGCCTTCCTATGACTGGACTCGAAGCGCACCGCACTTTCTAGCTGCGCAAACACGGCCATTTGATCGCTGACGGTGACATGGGGTTTATTGCCCCCGCGCGCGAAGTTGTTGTAGGCCACACCCGCATCGGTGCTCAGTCCCTTTGAAGGCTGGTCCATGTCATACAGTGGCACCGTCGCCAGCAACTCATCAATCTTCTCGGCAGAAATATGCAACTCACCTTCTCGAATGCTGATTTGCATGGTGAGGCGGTTCCAGTGCACATCGTCGGTGATGCACCCGAGGCCGAATTGGCGGCTCAGCCCGCGATGACATAGGTCATCTATTCGACCGCGCACGACCCGATCCGCGCTGTTGACGGCGTGCTGGATCGAACTCAGCTTCTGACCCTGAGCCAACCAGGAGAGCAGCCGTAGCGCCTCGATTGCGTTGCTCTTGCCGGCCGCATTGGCGCCGATCAACACCGTCAATGGGCCAAGTGGTAGCCGCGCTTCCCTAAAGCTCTTGAAGTTGCTGAATGTGAAAGTGGCAAGCATGAGACCTCCGACTATTGAGTGTGCACGTGCAGTCTGTTTTGATCCGAGCGCGGCACTTTGCGGCTTAACTTCGCGCAGCGAAGTCAGCCTTCACCGAGACAGCCCGCTGGCCCTGCGGGCCGCCGCGTCGGCCGTTAGCCGATGCGCCCGAGTAAAAGGTACTCCATGAGTCCCTTTTGCACGTGCAGTCTGTTTTCCGCCTCATCCCACACGACTGACTGCGGCCCGTCGATCACTTCGGCGGTGACTTCCTCGCCACGGTGCGCCGGCAGGCAATGCATGAACAGCGCATCGGCTTGCGCCGCGGCCATCATGTCGTCATCGACGCACCAATCGACAAAGGCCTTCAGGCGCTCTTCGTTTTCGGCCTCGAAGCCCATGCTGGTCCACACGTCGGTGGTCACCAGGTGGGCGCCGGCGCAGGCGTCCATCGGATGGTCGAAGACCTTGTAGCAACTGCGGTCGCGCACGCCGGCCACCACGGGGTCGATCTCATAGCCGCCGGGCGTGCTGATGTGCACCGTGAAGCCCAGCACCTCGGCCGCTTGCAGCCAGGTGTTGGCCATGTTGTTGCCATCGCCCACCCAGGCCACCACCTTGCCTTGAATGCTGCCGCGGTGTTCGATGTAGGTGTAGATGTCGGCCAGGATCTGGCACGGGTGGTACTCGTTGGTCAGGCCGTTGATCACCGGCACACGTGAATTGGCGGCGAAGGCTTCGAGCTTGGTTTGCTCGTAGGTGCGGATCATCACGATGTCAACCATGCGGCTGATCACCTTGGCCGTGTCTTCCACCGGCTCGGCGCGGCCCAGGTGGCTGTCGCCGGTGGTCAGGTGCACCACCGAGCCGCCCATCTGGTACATGCCGGCTTCGAAGCTGACGCGCGTTCGCGTGCTGGCTTTCTCGAAGATCATGGCCAGGGTGCGATCCACCAGCGGCTGGTAGCGCTCGTAGTTCTTGAAGCGCGTCTTGATGGTGCGCGTGCGCTCGAACAGGTAGGCGTATTCCTCTGCGCGCAGATCCTTGAATTGCAGGTAGTGCTTCATGAGGCTGTTGCCCGGCTTCATGGTGCTTTGGGTTCGGCCAAAAAGGCGCGGATCAGCGGGCACAGAATGGCCACGATCTGAGCCGCCTCATCGGCGCTGATGATGAGCGGGGGCACCAGGCGGATCACGCGGTCGGCGGTGACGCTGAGCAGCAGGCCGGCGTCGGCCGCGCGGTTCAGCAGCACACCACAAGGGCGGTCCAGCTCAATGCCCAGCATCAGGCCCTGGCCGCGAATGTCCTGCACACCTGAAACGTTAGCCAGTTCGCGCTGCAAACCGCCCTTGAGCAAGGCGCCCACGGTGGCGGCGTTTTGCATCACCTGGTCTTCAACCATGATGCGCAGCGTTTCCACCCCGGCACGCATGGCCAGCGGGTTGCCGCCAAACGTGGTGCCGTGGTTGCCCGGACCCAGCACGTTGATGGCCTTTGGGCCGACCACCACCGCGCCGACGGGCACGCCCGAGCCCAGGCCCTTGGCCAGCGGCATCACGTCGGGTTTGACGCCGGCCCATTGGTGCGCAAACCACTTGCCGGTGCGGCCCAGGCCGCATTGCACTTCATCGAGCATCAACAGCAGGTTGTGCTCGTCGCACAGGCGGCGCAGGCCTTGCAGGAACTCGATGCGGCTTTCGTGGATGCCGCCTTCGCCTTGAATGGTTTCCAGGAAGATGGCGGTCACGCTGGGGTGGGTGTCCAGCGCCTGCGTCACCGCGGCCAGATCGTTCAAGGGCACGCGCACGAAGCCTTCCACCAAGGGCCCGAAACCGGCCTGGATCTTGGGGTTCGCGGTGGCCGACAGCGTGGCGATCGAGCGGCCGTGGAAGGCGCCTTCGAAGACGATGATCTCGGGCCGGTCAATGCCGCGGTCGTGCCCGAACTTGCGCGCGATCTTGATCGCCGCTTCGTTGGCCTCCAGCCCCGTGCTGCAAAAGAAGGCGCCACTCAAGCCCGAGAGTTCGCACAGCTTGGCCGCCAACTCTTCTTGCAGCGGCACCTCGTAGTAATTTGAACTGTGGATGAGCTTGGCGATCTGGTCTTGCAGCGCCGGCACCAGCTTCGGGTGGCCGTGCCCGAGGGTGTTGACGGCAATGCCGCCCAGGCCGTCGAGGTAGCGTCGGCCCTGGGTGTCCCACACCCAGCAGCCTTTGCCGTAAGCCAGCGCGAACGGCAAGCGGCCGTAGGTGTTCAACACATGGGGCATGGCGGGGGGGGAAATCCGTTCCGGTGCGTTCATGGTGAAACCTTTGCCACAAAGTCAAAAGCCGAAACGGCAATGCCGGTTCGGCCGGGGAAAAAGATTCTAAAGGCCTGTTCGCAAGGGCCGACAACACCTTAGTTCAGGCCAACCCGAGCGGCCCCCATGCACGCAGCCTTGCAGTCCGACACCGCCACAATCGCGCCCCTTGCGTCACCCGCGCACATCTTGCGCCCGGTGGCTGTGCCCGCCGGCGCTACCTTGCACCGCTTGGCCCCGGCCGTACCCATGACTCGCAGCGTTCCGCGTCAATTCGTGATTCAAGGGGTCACCGTGGAAGGCAAGCCGTTTCGCCCGAGTGACTGGGCCGAGCGGCTGGCCGGCGCGATGTCCAGCTTTCGCCCTGGTGGTCACCGCGGCGGCATCAGCGCGGCGATCGGTTACTCGCCGTATTGCGTGCCGCATGTGGTGGAGGGCGTGAAGTCGGTGATCGTCAGTGAAGCCCTGCGCAACATCGAGCCCATGGCCTGGGACTTCGTGATGAACTTTGCGCGCGACAACGTGCTGGTGGTGAAGGAGCTGCCCGCCGGCAGCAAGTTAAGCTGACAGGCCTGTGCTGCACCCAGCAAAAGGGCTGCCGAAGCAGCCCTTTTGCACTTCACCCGGAAGTTAACTTCAGGCAGCCAGCGCCAAGGCCTTGACCTTGGCGTTCAAGCGGCTCTTGTGGCGCGCGGCCTTGTTCTTGTGGAACAGGCCTTTGTCGGCGATGGAGTCGATCGTGCTTTGGGCCGCCAGGAACAGCGTTGCGGCGCGTGTCTTGTCACCCGCAATCACGGCCTTTTGCACGTTCTTCACGGCGGTGCGGAATTCAGACCGTAGTGCGGTGTTGTGGGCGTTGAGCTTCACGTCTTGGCGCGCGCGCTTGCGCCCTGATGCGATGCGAACGGTCTTTTTCTTGGCTTTGGCAGAGGTGGCCATGGGGTGTGGTGTGTTCCGGGTGCTGGAAAACCTTTGAGTATATCAGCGCCGCCCAGGCCCACGCCTGGGGCAGGGGGTGGCTGCCTATAATCGCGCCCGCCACGGCCCCCGTGGCAGCCCTTTGTAGGCAGCGCGTTCTCCCGTCCGTTGCGCCGGCACCCAGAGCGCCGTGCTAGCCCGCCCACATGAATCTGTTCAAGGCCGCCTCAACGGTGTCGTTGTTCACGCTGGTATCGCGCGTGACGGGTTTGGTGCGCGACCAATTGATGGCCGCCAGCTTCGGCGCCAATGCGCTGACCGACGCCTTCAACGTGGCCTTTCGCATCCCGAACCTGCTGCGCCGGTTGTTCGCTGAAGGTGCGTTTGCGCAGGCCTTCGTGCCCATCTTGGCCACCACCCGCGCCGCCGATGGTGACGAGGCCACACACCGCCTGGTGGATGCCGTGGCCAGCGTGCTGTGCTGGGCCTTGCTCGGCGTGGTGGCCGTGGGCGTGGTGGCCGCGCCGGTGATCGTTTGGGCCATGGCCTCGGGCCTGGTGGCGTTTGACCATGCGGTGTTCATGACGCGCGTCATGTTTCCGTACATCGCTTGCATGTCGCTGGTGGCCTTGTCCGCCGGCATCTTGAACACCTGGAAGCGCTTTGCCGTGCCGGCGGCCACGCCGGTGCTGCTGAACCTGGCCTGGATTGCCGCGGCGCTGTGGCTGGCGCCATGGTTCGAGCGCCAAGGCTGGCCGGCCATCTATGGCCTGGCCGTGGGCGTGATGGTCGGCGGCGTGCTGCAACTCGCCGTGCAGGTGCCCGCGCTGCACCGCGTGGGCTTGTTGCCGCACCTGGCGTTGGCCCCGGCCGGCGTGCGTGCCGCCTGGCAACACCCGGGCGTGCATGCCGTGCTGCGCAACATGGCGCCGGCCTTGCTGGGCGTGTCGGTGGCGCAGATCTCGATGCTCATCAACACCCAGATCGCCTCGCGCGTGGCGGTGGGGGCGGTGTCGTGGCTGACTTATGCCGACCGTTTAATGGAGTTCCCCGTGGCCTTGCTCGGCGTGGCCCTGGGCGTGGTGATGACGCCCCAACTGGCCGCGGCCCAGGCGCGCAAAGATGCCGCCGGCTATTCGGCCATGCTCGACTGGGGCTTGCGCATGGCTTTGCTGCTGGCCGCCCCGTGCGCAGTGGCGCTGCTGGTCTTTGCCACGCCCATGGTGGCCGTGCTGTTCCATTACGGCCGCTTCGAGGCGGTGGATGTGGCCAACACCGTGCAAGCCGTGGCCGGTTGGGGCGTGGGGCTGCTGGGCATCATCGGCGTCAAGGTGCTGGCGCCAGGCTACTTTGCGCGGCAAGACGTGAAGACGCCGGTGCGCATCGCCCTGGTGGTGTTGGTCTTCACGCAGTGCATGAACCTGCTGCTGGTGCCGCAACTGGGCTTTGCAGCGTTGGCGCTATCCATCGGCCTGGGGGCCTTGCTCAACGCGGGTTGGCTGCTGTGGGGCCTGGTGCGTCTGGGGGTGTATCAGGCGGCACCGGGCTGGTGGTTGTTTGGCCTGCGCGTGGCGCTGGCCTGCCTGGCCCTGGGTGGCGTGTTGTGGTGGGCGGCTCAGGCGTTGGACTGGATCGCCCTGGCCGCGCAGCCCTGGCGCCGCGCCGGGTTTTTGGCCGCCGTGCTGGCGGGCGTGGCGTTGCTGTACTTTGGCGTGCTGGCGGCCACCGGGTTGAAGCTCAGGCAGTTGTTGCGGCACGGCGCGTAAACTGCCCGCATGAACTGTTGCCTGGTGAGCCCCCCAAGGCCGGCCAAAGCCGGCCGCCCGCCGCGGGGATCAAGCAAAGTGGCAAAGCCACACTTCCTTGTGAGCCCACGTTGAGCGGCCTGCGTTTCGAGGTGCCCACGCCGCTGGACTACTTCGCCACGTTGGTGGCTGATGACGCCAGTTTTTCGCTGCTGGAAGCGGCCGTTTCGGTGGCGCAAGACGAATATCCCAAGCTCGACGCGCAAGGCGTGCTCGATGAAGTCGACGCGCTGGGTGCCCGGCTGCGCCGGCGCATTCCCGACGACGCCGCGCCGTTGTTCAAGCTGCGTTTTCTGAACCGCTTCTTCTTTCAGGAACTGGGCTTTGCGGGCAACGTGAACGACTATTACGACCCGCGCAACAGCTACCTCAATGACGTGTTGCACACGCGCCGCGGCATCCCCATCACGCTGGCGATGCTGTACCTGGAACTGGCCACACAGGTCGGCCTCACCGCCCGCGGCGTGTCGTTCCCGGGGCACTTCCTGGTGAAGCTGAAGATGAGCCGCGGCGAAGTCATCATCGACCCGCTGAACGGCCACTCGCTGTCGCGCGACGATCTCGACGAGCGCCTCGCCCCCTATCGCCGCCAGCGTGGCCTGGTGGGTGACTTTGAAGTGCCGCTGGGCTTGTTCTTGCAATCAGCCCCGTCGCGCGACGTGGTGGCGCGGCTGCTGCGCAACCTGAAGGAAATCCACCGCGGCGCCGAGGACTGGCCGCGCTTGCTGCGCGTGCTCGACCGCCTGGTGGTGCTGCTGCCGCAGGCCTGGGAAGAGCGCCGCGACCGTGGCCTGACCCACGCTGAAGTCGGCGCCACCGACCTGGCCGCCGAAGACCTGCAGTGCTACCTCGACGAGCGGCCCGAGGCCGAAGACGCCGCCGCACTGCATGCGCGCATGCTTGAACTGCGCGGCCTGGGTGGGCAAACATGGAATTGAAGCGAAGCTGGGGGCTGAACTTGCGGCCACTGTCACGCAGGCCGCCATGCCCTTGAACGCCGAGCAGCGCCACGCTCTGGGCTGGGTTGTGGTGGTGGCCTTGGTGGGCACCGTGTTGTGGCTGCTGGCGCCGGTGCTCACGCCGTTCATCGTGGGCGCGGTGCTGGCTTATGCCTTGCACCCGGCGGTGGAGGTTCTGGCGCGCCGGCGCGTGCCGCGTGCGTTGGCCGTGGTGCTGGTGGTGCTGCTCACGGCCACCGCGTTGCTGGGCCTGCTGTTGCTGATCGTGCCCATCCTGTCGAAGGAAATTCCGTTGCTCAAGCAGCAGATTCCGCTGCTGGCCGAGCGCATGAACAACAGCCTGGTGCCGTGGCTGGCGCAGTTTGGTTTGAAGGCTTCGCTCGACGTGGAAAGCATCAAGGCCTTCGTCTTCAAATACCTCAATGCCAACCTTGAAGACTGGTTTGCCACGGTGCTGGCCTCAGCGCGCATTGGCGGCAGCTTCGTGCTGGCCATCGTGGGCAACCTGATTCTGGTGCCGGTGGTGTTGGTCTTCCTGCTGCTCGACTGGCCGCGCGTGGTGGCGAGTGTGCAAAGCCTGGTGCCGCCGCGCATGCGCGCTCGGGTGAACGGCTTTCTGGATGAGTGCGACGCCGTGCTCGGCCAATACCTGCGCGGGCAACTGGCCGTGATGCTGGTGCTGGCCGTGTACTACAGCGTGGCCTTGTCACTGGCCGGCCTGGATCTGGCCCTGCCGGTGGGGGTGTTCACGGGCCTGGCGATCTTCGTACCCTACCTCGGCATTGGCCTGGGCCTGCTGCTGGCGCTCACCGCCGCGTTGTTGCAGTTTCCGCTGCCCTACGCGCTGGGCATGGTGGCGCTTGTCTACGGCGCCGGCCAGTTGGGCGAGGGTTTGTTCCTCACGCCGCGCATGGTGGGCGAGCGCATCGGTTTGTCGCCCTTGGCGGTGATCTTTGCGCTGCTGGCCTTTGGCCACCTGCTGGGCTTTGTGGGCGTGCTGGTGGCCCTGCCAGCCAGCGCGGTGGCCGTGGTGGCGGTGCGCCGCGCCGTGGCCTGGTACCGCGGCAGTTCGCTGTTCGGGCAATGAAGCAACTGCCCCTACCCATCGCCCTGCCGCCCGCGCCGAGCTTCGACAACTACCTGGCGCAGGCCAACGATGCGGCCTTGGCGCATCTGATCAACTTGCACGCCCTGGCCGCACCGGTGTACCTGTGGGGCCCGCGCGGCAGCGGCAAAACCCACCTGCTGCGCGCCCTGGCGCTGCGTTGGGTTCAAGACGGCCTGCGCTGCGCCTGGCTTGATGCTGCCGCGGCGCTGCCTTGGGCCTTGCCTGAAGAAGCGCGGCTGGTGGTGGTGGACGATTGCGAGCAGCTCGACGCCGAACACCAGCAGCGCGCGTTTGCCCTGTTCGAGCTGGCTGCGGCGCAGGGCGCGCAATGGGTTGCGGCCGGCGCCTGGCCGCCGGTGGATTTGCCGCTGCGCGACGACTTGCGCACGCGGTTGGGCTGGGGCCATGTCTTCGCGCTGCATGCGCCGCTGGAGCATGAGACCCGCGCGGCCTTGCGTCGTGAGGCGGACCGGCGCGGTGTCTTTCTTTCCGATGAAGTGATGAGTTATCTGCTGACCCGATTCGAGCGCAACCTGTCGCACCTGATGGCGCTGCTCGACCGCCTTGACAGCTATGCCCTGGCCGAGAAGCGCGCCGTCACGGTGCCGTTGCTCAAGCAGATGCTGCGCGAAGCCGCCCCCAGCCACGGCCTGCGCGACGAGGTGGCGCCATGAGGCTGACCTTGTTCGACCTGGACGGCACCTTGCTGCCGCTTGATTCCGACCATGCCTTCGGCGAATTCATGGTTCACCTGGGCTGGGCCGATGGGCAGGCCTTTCGCCAGCGCAACCAGCAGTTCTTCGAGCAATACCAGGCGGGGCAGCTCGACATCCACGCCTATGTCGACTTCGCCACGCAGCCCTGGCGTGAACGCGCGGCACCTGAACTGGCACAGGCTTCGCAGCGCTTCATGGCCGAGGTGGTGCACCCGGCCTTGCGTGACAGCGCCTTGGCACTGGTGCGCGAGCATGCGCAAGCGGGAGACGAGCTGGTGGTGGTGACGGCGACCAACGAGTTCATCACCGCGCCCATCGTCGCGGCGCTGGGCGTGCCCAGCTTGATCGCCACCGAATTGGCGCGCGATGCCAGCGGCCGCGTCAGCGGCGCCATCCACGGCGTGCCGGCGTTTCGGCATGGCAAGGTGACGCGTGTGCAGCAGTGGCTGGCTGCGCGCGGGCAAGCGCGCGCAGACTTCGAACGCATCACCTTCTACAGCGATTCCACCAACGACCTGGCCCTGCTCGAATGGGCCACGCACGCGGTGGCCACCAACCCCGGGCCCGAGCTGGCGCGCATGGCGCACGAGCGCGGCTGGCCCATCGTGAAACTCTTCGAATGATCAAGAAATTCATCAGCAAGTTGTTCGGCATGTCCGAAGCCGTCGCGCCACCGCCGCTGGGCAAGCGCATGGAGCTGACGGCCGCCGAACATGGCATCGACCCCAAGCTGCTTGACGACAACGCGGTGCGCGTGGTGCGCACGCTCAAAGACGCCGGACACGAGGCTTACATCGTGGGCGGCGCGGTGCGCGACCTGTTGGTGGGCTGGCGGCCGAAAGACTTTGATGTGGCGACTAACGCTACACCTGAGCAGGTGAAGGCGCTGTTCCGCCGCGCCTTCATCATCGGCCGGCGCTTTCGCATCGTGCACGTGGTGTTCGGCCGTGGGCGCGAGCACGAGGTGATTGAAGTCTCCACCTTCCGCGCCTTGCTCGACGCCGCCGCGGCCGACCAGGTGGCCGGCAACGAGAAAACGTCAAAGAGCGAGCTCAGTGGCAAGAGCCATGTGGTCGACGCGAGCGGCCGCGTGCTGCGCGACAACGTCTGGGGCCCGCAAGTCGAAGACGCGGCGCGGCGCGACTTCACCATCAACGCCATGTACTACGACCCCACCGATGAGCGGCTGGTGGACTATCACCACGGCGTGAAGGACGCGCGCGCCCGCGTGCTGCGCATGATCGGCGACCCCGAGACACGCTACCGCGAAGACCCGGTGCGCATCATCCGCGTCGCGCGGTTCGCGGCCAAGCTGGGCTTCAGCATCGAGCCCAAGACCAAGGCGGCGATTGCGGTGGCGGCCAAGGCCCTGCCCAACGTGCCGGCGTCGCGCTTGTTCGACGAGATGATCAAGCTGCTGCAAACCGGCCACAGCCTGCGCAGCATCGAGCAGCTCAAGGTGCTCAAGCTCGACCAAGGCATCTTCCCGATCCTCGACGCCGCGCTGGCGCCCAGCGGCGACCCCGGTACCGACCTCAGCGCGCACATGAAATTCATCGAGTTGGCGCTGGCCGACACCGACCGCCGTGTCGGCGAAGGCAAGCCGGTGGCGCCGAGTTTCCTGTTGGCCTGCCTGTTATGGCATGAAGCCAAGCAGCGCTGGCAGGCACTGTGCGCCGCTGGTGAGCCCACCGTGCCGGCGCTGCAACAGGCCATCGACGCCGTGTTTGAAGCGCGCATCGGCGACATCTCCGGCCGCGGCAAGCTGGCCGCAGACATGCGCGAAACCTGGATGATGCAGCCGCGTTTCGAGCGGCGCAGCGGCAATGGGCCTTACTCGCTGGTGGACCAGCCGCGTTTTCGCGCCGCGTTCGACTTTCTGCGCTTGCGTGCCGATGCGGGTGAAGCGCCGGCCGAATTGGCCGAATGGTGGGAAGACTTTTCGCTGGGCAGCGATGAAGAGCGTGAAGCGCTGGTGTTGGCCGTGCGCGAAACGCGCCCGCCGCGCCGCCTGGTGAAAGCGGCCGCGCCCGCCGCACCTGCCGAAGGCGCAGCGGCAGGGCCGGCACCGCGCGGCCGGCCCAGCGAGGCCGACCAGACCACTGAGCCGGGCGAACTTGATGCGGGCTCAGCGCCGGCACGCAAGCGCCGCCGGCGCCGCCGCAAACCCGGTGCGGGTGGCGATGACGGCGCGCCTGGCTTGCCGTTGTGAGCACGCATGGCGCTGGCTTATGTGGGCCTGGGCGCCAACTTGGGCGATGCGGCCGGCACGCTGCGGCAAGTGCTGGATGAGCTGGGCCGCCTAGCCGGTGGGCGCGTGCTCGCGGCTTCGGCGCTGTATCGCAGCGCCCCGGTGCTCGCGGCTGGCGCCGATTTCATCAACGCGGTGGCGGCCGTCGAAACCACGTTGGCGCCACAGCAGTTGTTGCAGCAGCTTCAGGCCATTGAGCACCGCCACGGCCGGCAGCGTCCGTACACGAATGCGCCCCGCAGCTTGGATCTGGACTTGCTGCTCTATGGGCAGCTTGAGCTGAACACGCCCGCACTGACTCTGCCTCACCCGCGGCTGCACGAACGCGCGTTTGTGTTGGCGCCGCTGCTTGAATTGGCTCCGGCCCTGGTGCTGCCCGGCCACGGCCCGGCCGCACCGTTGCTGGAACGTCTAGCACACCAGCGCATCGCCAAGCTGGCCTGAAGCGACACCTACAATTTCGCGCAGAACGAGGAGATGCCCATGTTGTTTGGCAAGTTGCTGCCCCGCGAGGGCAATTTTTTCGAGCTTTTCAACCAGCATGCAGCGTTCATCGCGCAGGGTGCGCAGGCCTTCATGCTGCTGATGCGCAACTACGACGACCTGGTGCTGCGCGGCAAGTACGCCGCCGAGGTGAACGCCGCCGAGCACGCCGCCGACAAGATCACCGCGGAAGTGAACCGCGTGTTGCACAAGACCTTCATCACGCCCATCGGGCGCGAACAGATCCTGAGCCTGATCAACGCCATGGACGACATTGCAGACCTGCTGCAAGACTCCACTGAAACGCTGTCGCTGTACGACGTGCGCAAACTCACCGACGAGGTGATTCGCCTGGGCGAGATCAGCGTCAAATGCTGCGAGCGCGTGCAGTACGCCGTCAGCCTGATGCCCAGGCTGAACCAAAGCGATGTGAGTGCGGCGGCCCTGAAGACCTGCGAAGAGATCGACCGCCTGGAGTCCGACGCCGACCACGTGATGCGCTCGGCCATGTCCAAGCTGTTCCGCGAAGAGCAAGACGTGCGCGAGCTGATCAAACTCAAGGCCATCTACGAGCAGCTCGAAGCCATTTCAGACCGTTGTGAAGACGTGGCCAACCTGATCGAAGGCGTCGTGCTCGAAAACTCCTGAGCGCGCACAAACCCCGCTGCGTCGCGTCAACCCGCCCGCGGGCGCGAGCTACATGGCAGCGCCGAACTTGCTTGAGAGAAACCGATGGCCACTGCTTCCACCGCCTTTTGGATCATCGCGATGCTG
Source organism: Burkholderiales bacterium (assembly GCA_031418595.1). Lineage (GTDB taxonomy): Bacteria > Pseudomonadota > Gammaproteobacteria > Burkholderiales > Burkholderiaceae_C > Rubrivivax. The sequence continues at coordinate 18,587 of JANOXU010000059.1, read as the reverse complement.
GTCGTGCTGGCCTTGCTGTTCGACTTCATGAATGGCTTTCACGACGCCGCGAACTCCATTGCCACGGTGGTGTCCACCGGCGTGCTGCGGCCGCAGAACGCCGTGCTGTTTGCGGCCTTCTTCAACGTCGTGGCGATCCTGTTCTTCCAGCTCAAGGTGGCGGCCACCGTGGGCAAGGGCATCGTCGAGCCGGGCGTGGTGGACCAATACGTGGTGTTCGGCGCGCTCATCGGTGCCATCACCTGGAACGTCATCACCTGGTGGTACGGCATTCCGTCAAGCTCGTCGCATGCACTCATCGGCGGCATCGTCGGGGCCACCGTGGCCAAGGCCGGTGCGGGCAAGCTGGTGGCCTCGGGGCTGATCAAGGCCGTGGTCTTCATCGTCGTGTCGCCGCTTCTGGGCTTCTTGTTGGCCTCGATCATGATGGTGCTGGTGGCCTGGTTGTTCAGGCGCAGTTCACCGTCGCTGGTCGACAACTGGTTTCGCCGCCTGCAGCTGGTGTCAGCCGGCATGTATTCGCTGGGCCACGGCGGCAATGACGCGCAGAAAACCATCGGCATCATCTGGATGCTGCTCATCGCCACCGGCTACAGCGCCGCCAGCGACACGCTGCCGCCGAGCTGGGTGATCCTGAGCTGCTACCTGGCCATCGGGCTGGGCACCATGTTCGGCGGCTGGCGCATCGTCAAGACCATGGGCCAGCGCATCACCAAGTTGAAGCCCGTCGGCGGCTTCTGTGCTGAAACAGGCGGCGCCATGACGCTGTTCCTGGCCACCGCGCTGGGCATTCCGGTGTCCACCACACACACCATCACCGGCGCCATCGTGGGCGTGGGTTCGGTGCGCAGCGCCTCGGCCGTGCGCTGGGGCGTGGCCAGCAACATCGTGTGGGCCTGGATCTTCACCATCCCCGCATCGGCCTTCGTGGCCGGGGTGTTCTATTACCTGGGCTTGCTGCTGTTCTAAGGCCGCGCCAGCAGCCACTCAAAGTAGTGCTGCCCGGCAAAGGCAATGGTGCCCATCAACACCGTGGCGCCGATCAACAGCGCGGTGATCACAGCCAGCACCGGCCCCCAGCCGGTGGCCTGCACCGGCCGGCCCGGGTTGTGGCGGGCGGCCCAGCGCTCATCGGCCGTCAGCCCGATCACGATGGCGCCCAACATGGCGCACGACACACTCAGGCCAAGCAGCGGGATCAGCAGCCAGGCCCAACCGTCGTCTTGCCCGAACGCGCGCATGCGCTGCACACCGGCCAGGCCCAGCAACGTGGGCGGCGCATAGAGCCAGGCAAGGGCATCGCGCCTGCCGTAGAGGTAGAAGCGGTGCAGCCCGAAACTGCCGCCTGCAACGGCCAACCAGGTGGCCATGGTTTTGGATCGCGTCGCGGTGATGGCCATGCCGTTTACAATGCTGGGTTTTCGGCAACGGACCGGCTCAGACACAAGAGGCGGGCGTATGTACATGGGGTACGTACAGGGCCGGTTCAACAAACCCCGATTGTCTGCCCTGTGGTGTCTCCTGGAGCAGCGGTCAACGCAACACTATTCAAAGGCAGGTTGTACATGGTTGTCATTCGTCTGGCCCGTGGCGGCGCCAAGAAGCGCCCGTTCTTCAACATCGTGGTGTCCGATTCGCGCAACCGCCGCGACGGCCGCTTCATCGAGCGCGTGGGCTTCTACAACCCCATGGCGGCTGGCGCCGAGGAGCCGCTGCGCGTGGCACTCGACCGCGTCAGCTTCTGGGCCGGCAACGGCGCGCAGTGCTCGCCCACGGTGCAGCGCCTGGTCAAGCAGGCCCAAGCCAAGGTGGCTTGAGCGCCACTTGAGCACTGCTGGCCCCGCAGCGGCCACGCCCATGCCCAGCGGCGAGCCGGCCTGGCCGGCTGACGCGGTGGAAGTGGGCCTGGTGCTGGGTGCCTGGGGTATCAAGGGAGGCATTCGCGTCAAGCCCTTTTCGTCTGACCCGCAGGCGCTGTTCTCTTCCAAACGCTGGTTCATCCAGCCGGCAGCAAACGTTGCGGCCGGCGTGCGCCCAGTTGGCGCGCCGCTGCCCCAGGTGTTGCGCATCGCCACGGCGCGCACTCAGGGCGACAGCATCGTGGCCACGTTGCACGATGTCAACGATCGAACCCAGGCAGAGGCGCTGAAGGGCGCGCGCATCTTCATTGCACGCTCCAGCTTCCCCACTGCGGATGCCGACGAGTTTTATTGGGTCGATCTGATCGGCCTGACCGTTTTCGACCGCCAGGGTCAGACCCTGGGCCAGGTCAGCGGTCTGCTCGAAACCGGCGCGCACTGCGTGCTGCAGGTGGCGCCTGTGGGGGCGGCCGATGACGCCCAAGGCCAGGTCGCGCCGATGCTGATTCCCTTCGTGGGCGCCTATGTCGATGAGGTTGACTTGGCCGGCAAGAGAATCGTGGTCGACTGGGCCGCCGACTATTGACAGGCCGCGGCCACGATGCGCTTTGACGTCATCACCCTGTTCCCGGAACTTTTCGCGCCGCACTTCGAACACGGCATCACGCGCCGCGCGCATGAGTCGGGCGCGTTGCAGGTCAAGCTGTGGCAATGGCGTGACTTTGCGCAGGACACCTATCGCCGCGTGGACGACCGCCCCTATGGCGGCGGGCCAGGCATGGTGATGCTGGCCGAGCCGCTCGAACGCGCGCTGGAGGCGGTGCGCGCTGAACGGGCTGACCCGGTGGCCGCCCGGGTGGTGCATTTCACGCCGACCGGCCGGCCACTCAAGCAGGTTCACCTGCAGGCCCTGGCGGCAGGCCCAGGCGCGCTGCTGCTGTGCGGCCGTTACGAAGGCGTAGACCAGCGCGTTATCGACCGCCATGTGACGGATGAATTCAGCTTGGGTGACTATGTGCTCAGCGGCGGCGAGTTGCCCGCGCTGGTGCTGCTGGACGGTGTGGCGCGCTTGTTGCCTGGGGTGTTGAACGAGCCCTCGCACCAGCAAGACAGCTTTTCGGCCGGCTTGCTTGAAGGCCCGCACTACAGCCGCCCCGAGGTCTTGCCTGAGCAGTGGGGTGGGGCCGGCGTGCCGGCGGTGTTGCTGTCGGGGCACCACGCGCAGGTGGCGCGCTGGCAGCGCGAGCGCGCGCTGGAAACCACGGTGCGGCGTCGGCCTGATTTGATCCAAGCGGCGCGTGCCGCTGGGCGTTTGAGTCGGCAAGACGAGCAGTACCTTGCTGGGCTCGGGCTAGAATGATGGGCTTTTCGATCCTCTGCCTGGCATAACGGTGGCCCAGCCACCACCCGCCCGCGCCCCCGCCCGCGCACTTTGCGCAAGTTATGTGATGGGCGCATCACAGGGCGGGCACTCAACCCCAGTCCAGCGCACGATCACACCGGAGCCCCCATGGACTTGATCGCCACCCTCGAACAAGAGGAAATTGCCCGTCTGAACAAGACGATCCCGCCCTTCGCCCCTGGCGACACGGTGATCGTCAGCGTCAACGTCGTCGAAGGCACCCGCAAGCGGGTGCAGGCCTACGAAGGCGTGGTCATTGCCAAGCGCAACCGCGGCCTGAATTCCAGTTTCATCGTGCGCAAGGTGTCCAGTGGCGAAGGCGTGGAACGCACGTTCCAGCTCTACAGCCCCAGCATTTCGGGCATCGAAGTCAAGCGCCGCGGTGACGTGCGCCGCGCCAAGCTGTACTACCTGCGCCAGCGCAGCGGCAAGTCGGCGCGCATCAAAGAGAAGCTGTCATGAAGATGTCATTGCGACGCGAAGCGTCGCAGTGCGCCCAGCACGAGACGGCTTTCGACGCCAGTCAAAAGCTCGTGTGAGCGTGTCGGCGGCGGAGCACTTTTCTCAGCCCCGCGCAGCACCCATGGTCAGGGCGCCCATCAAGCACCCCGAGGCCATACCCGTGGTGGGCACAGACGCCCACCTGGCGCCACTGGCCTTGGCTCAACTGAGCGCAGCAGCGTTGCGTTCGCGCCTGGCGCGGCCGTTGCCGCCGGCCGCCATTCCCGGCGACGCCGGTGCACGGCCCGAAACCCTGCGCCCGGCAGCGGTGCTGGTGCCGCTGGTGCAGCGTGAGGCGGGCCTGGCGGTGCTGCTCACGCGCCGCACCGATCATCTGTACGACCACCCCGGTCAGATCAGTTTTCCCGGCGGGCGCACCGATGAGGGCGACCGCGACCATGTTCACACCGCGCTGCGCGAGGCCGAAGAGGAAGTCGGCCTGGCGCGCACGCACATCGAGGTTATTGGCCAGTTGCCGCTGTACACCACGGTCACCGGCTACGCCGTCACGCCGGTGGTCGGCCTGGTTCAGCCCGGCTTCGAGTTACGGCTGGATGCCTTCGAAGTGGCTGAGGCGTTTGAGGTGCCGCTGGACTTTTTGATGACGCCGGCGCACCACCGCCGCCATGAAATCGAATTCGCCGGCGAGCGCCGCCGCTTTCTTTCGATGCCTTGGCGTGGCCGCGGCACGGCCGGTGTCGAGCGCGAGTTCTTCATCTGGGGCGCCACCGCGGCCATGCTGCGCAACCTGTACCACGTGCTGGGCAGTTAGTGCACCCAATGCCCGGTTCATGCGCCTGGCTATGATCCGGCCACGATGAGTTTCTTTGCCGTCCTGCTGGCCTTGTTGATTGAACAGGCCAAGCCGCTGCCACGCGACAACTTCGTGCACCATGCCTTGGCAGATTGGGCCGATCTCACGGGCCGCAACTTCGATGCCGGGCGCGGCCACCATGCCTGGGTGGTCTGGGCCATGGCGGTGGTGGCACCGGCCTTGCTGACTTGGTTGGTCTACTTCGGCCTGACCCAGGCCAGCGTGCTGCTGGCGCTGGCCTTTGATGTGGCGGTGCTCTACCTCACGCTGGGCTTTCGCCAGTTCAGCCACTGGCTCACCGACATCCGCGACGCGCTGGAGCGTGGCGATGACGGGCAAGCGCGCAACCTGCTGTCACGCTGGCAGCGCCTTGACGCCAGCGCTTTGCCGCGCGAACAGGTGCTGCGCCATGTTGTGGAGCAGGCGCTGCTTGAAGCCCACCGCCACGTCTTTGGCGTGTTCTTCTGGTTCGTGGTGATGTCCACGCTGGGCCTGGGCCCGGCCGGTGCGGTGATGTACCGCATGGCCGGCTACATGGCCCGCCACCGCTCGCGCGACGCGGACGCCGCCCATACCCTGGCGCATGAGCGGGTGCAGCAAGCGGCGCTGGCCGCCTTTGATTGGATTGACGCCGTGCCTGCCCGCATGACCGCGTTCGGCTTTGCCGTGGTGGGCAACTTCGAGGAAGCCATCAACGGCTGGCGGCGCGATGCGGGCCTGTGGCCGCGCACGCATGAAGGTGTTATTTTGGCGGCCGCCGCCGGTGCGCTGGGCGTTCAGCTGGGTGGCGCCACGCCGGGTGCGACCCTTGAGCCCAGCCACCTGCAAAACGTGGTTGGCCTGGTATGGCGTTCGGTGGTGTTGTGGATGCTGCTGCTGGCGCTGCTGTCGCTGGCGCATGTGCTGGGCTGAGCCCGGCCAATCGGCTCACCTGCGCGCGCTCTCCAGCTCTTCAAGAATCTGCCCATACACGCGCAAGCGCGCATCGCTGATCTGCCCCTGCGCGGCAGCGGCGAGCACGCCGCAGCCCGGCTCGTGGCGGTGCGTGCAGTTGTAGAAGCGGCAATGGCCCAAGTGGGCGCGCAGATCGGGCATCCAATTGGCCAGCTCTTGCGCATGGATGTGCTGCAAGCCGAACTCCTGAAAACCGGGTGAGTCGATCACCGCGGCGCTGTGCTCGGCGTCGAGCCAGTACCAACTGGTGTGCGTGGTGGTGTGGCGCCCGGCCTTCAGGGCCTGCGAGATTTCGCCCACCACGGCCGCGGCCTGCGGCAGCAGCAGGTTGATCAGCGTGCTCTTGCCCGTGCCGCTGGGCCCCAGCACCAGCGTGCGCTTAGCCGCAAGGTGCTGCATCAAGGTGGCGCGAGACGCCTCGGGCTGCTTCTTCAGGCTCAGTTCGATCACGCCCACGCCCATCGCCGCATAGGGTTGCAAACGCTTGCGCGCCAGCTCGGTGGCGGGCAGGTCGGTCTTGTTCAGGCCGATCAGCGTGCCGATGCCTGCCTGCTCGGCGGCGATGAGCGCGCGTGCGAGTTGTGACTCGCTGAACACCGGCTCGCCGGCCACCAGCATCAGCAACTGGTCGATGTTGGCGGCGAACGACTTGGTGCGAAAGTCGTCTTGCCGAAACAGCAGGTTGCGCCGCGGCACGGTGGCTTCGATCACCCCTTCGTCACCGGCGTCGGCCCACATCACGGCGTCGCCCACCACCACATCGAGCTTCTTGCCGCGCGGGTGGCACAGGCCGCGCACGCCGGCGGTTTCCACCAGGGCGTGGCGGCCATGCGTGGCCACCACCAGGCCTTCGCGCAGGCCGACCTTCAAGCGCAGCGCTGCCGCGTCAAGCGCCATGCGCTGCCAGGGCCGCCAGGCGCTCGCCGGCGGGGGGGTGCGAATAGTAAAAGCGCACGTACAGCGGGTCGGGCGTCAAGGTTGACGCGTTGTCTTCATGCAGCTTGAGCAGCGCCTGCGCCAGGTCGGCGCTGCGCGCCTGGGTGCAGGCGTAAGCGTCAGCCTCGAACTCCTGGCGCCGCGAAAAGTGCGCCAGCAGCGGCGAGACAAAGAAGCTGAACACAGGCAACGCCAGCGCAAACAGCAGCAGCGCCAGCGCATCGTTCGGTGCGTTCAAGTTCGGCGCCACGCCCAGCCCGCCATAAAAGGCCGGTTGGCGCGACAACCAACCCAGCAGCGCCAGCGCCACCAGGCTGAAGGTGAAGATGCCGGCCATGCGCTGCAACACATGGCGGTGCTTGAAGTGGCCCAGTTCGTGGGCCAGCACGGCCTCCACTTCGCCGCCATTCAGCCGCGCCAGCAGGGTGTCGAAGAACACCACGCGCTTTGAAGCGCCCAGGCCGGTGAAGTAGGCGTTGGCATGCGCCGAGCGGCGGCTGCCGTCCATCACGAACAGGCCCTTGGCCGCGAAGCCGCAGCGCTGCATCAGGGCCTTCACGCGCTGGGCCAGTTGCTCGTCAGTCAGCGGCTCGAACTTGTTGAACCAGGGTGCGATCACCGTGGGGTAGACGACCAACAACACCAGGTTGAAGCCGACCCAGGCCGCCCAGGCCCACAGCCACCACTGCGCGCCGGCCGCGGCCATCAGCCACAGCACCAGCGCGGCCAGAGGCAGGCCCAGCAGGGTGCCCACGGCCAGGCCTTTGAGCATGTCCAGCAGCCACAGGCGCAGGGTCATGCGGTTGAAGCCGAAGCGTTGCTCCAGGCGGAACGTTGCGTACCACTCCAGCGGCAAGTCGAGCGCGCCGCTGATGGTTGAGAACGCCAGCAGCAGCGCGAGCTGGTAGGCCATGCCGCCCCATTGCGGCAACACGGCGTCGCGCACGGCCTGGTTCAAGCCGCCCAGGCCGCCCAGCAGCGTCCAGCCCACCAGCCATACCGCACCCAGCGTCAGGCTGACCCACGCCAGTCTGCTCTTAGCCAGGGTGTAGTCGGCCGCCTTCTGGTGCGCGGCCAGCGTCACGCTGCCGGCAAATGCGGCGGGCACGGCTCCACGGTGCTGTGCCACATGGCGGGTCTGGCGCGTGGCCAGCCAGAACTTCAGCGCCAGGCTGGCCAGCAGCGCGGCGGCAAAGATATGGGCGATGGTCGTTTCAGGCATGGGGGCGCGAGTGTAGGCCTGGGCGAGAATGCGCCGCTTCACTTTGCCCGTTGCGGCCTTAGCCCATGCCCGAGATCGACCTGCCCGCCCACGACGACAACCTGATCTGGATCGACCTGGAAATGACCGGCTTGATGCCCGAGAGTGACCGCATCATCGAGCTTGCCCTGGTGGTGACGGACGCCAAGATCACGCGGCGCATCGAAGGCCCGGTGATTGCGATCCACCAGAGTGACGCCACGCTCGACGCCATGGACGCCTGGAACAAGGGCACGCACGGGCGCAGCGGCTTGGTCGATCGCGTCAAGGCGTCGCAGGTTAACGAATCAGATGCGCAGGAGCAGGCCATCGCCTTTCTCAAGCGCTATGTGAAGCCCGGCAAGAGCCCGATGTGCGGCAACAGCATCTGCCAGGACCGCCGCTTCCTGGCCAAGCACATGCCGGCGCTGGAGTCGTACTTCCATTACCGCAACCTGGATGTGAGCACGCTGAAGGAACTGGCGCGGCGCTGGAAGCCGGCGGTGCTGGAAGGCATCAAGAAGGCGCAGTCGCACACCGCGCTGGCCGACATCAATGAGTCGATCGACGAGTTGCTGCACTACCGCGAACATTTCCTGAAGCTTTGAACTGAAGCGGGAAAACCCGCGTACAATGCGTCCACGGCCTGGGTTCCAGGCCGTTCGTTCATCCCTGTTGATCCTTGCCCTTGCAGAACATTGCATCGGTGGCCTGACGCAAGTTCAGGTTGGTCGGCGGCGATGCCGTCGACGAGATCACAGTCAGTGCCTGTTGGTGCTGCCCACTCGAAGACTTCACCTTCAGGCAAAGCAACGCTGCTGCGTTGCGCGCCGGTGCGCGCTTGCGCTCGCGCCATTGATTTCGAGACCAACATGAGCTTTGATACTTTGGGCCTGCACCAGGCCTTGACCGACGCCGTGCGTGACGCCGGCTATGCCACGGCTACCGCCGTACAACTGCAAGCCATTCCGCCGGCCATGGCCGGGCGCGACCTGATGGTCTCTGCCAAGACCGGCAGCGGCAAGACCGCGGCCTTCGTGCTGCCGGCCCTGCACCGCGTGCTGCTGGCGCGTGCCGCATTGCCGGCTGGCACCTCCGCGCCGCGCACCGCGAGCCCGCGCGTGCTGGTGCTGGTGCCCACCCGCGAACTGGCCATTCAAGTGGCCAAGGCGTGTGATGGCTACGGCCGCCACATCCGCGGCCTGCGCGTGGCCACGGTGGTGGGCGGCGTGCCTTATGGCGCGCAGCTCAAGGCGCTGCGCGGCCCGCTCGATGTGTTGATCGCCACGCCTGGCCGTTTGATTGATCACCTGCAAAGCGGCAAGGCGCAACTCAATGCCGTGCAGATGTTGGTGTTGGATGAAGCCGACCGCATGCTCGACCTGGGCTTCATCGACGACATCCGTTTGATCGGCGACAGCCTGCCCAAGGAACGCCAGACCATGATGTTCAGCGCCACCTTTGCCGGCGCCGTGGGCGCCCTGGCCAAGAGCCTGACGCGCGACCCGCAGCGCCTGGAAGTGGCCTCGCACACCGACGCCCATGCCGACATCGAACAGCGCCTGCACTGGGCTGACGACCTGGCGCACAAGAATGCGCTGCTCGACAGCATCCTCACCGAACGCAGCGTTGAACAAGCGCTGGTGTTCACCAGCACGCAGCGTGACGCCGACATCCTGGCCGACCGCCTGGCCGACATGGGCCACGCCGTGGCCTCGCTGCACGGTGGCATGCCGCAAGGCCGGCGCAACCGCGTGCTGCAAGGCCTGCGTTCGCAGCACTTGCGCGTGCTGGTGGCCACCGATGTGGCCGCGCGCGGCATCGATGTGCCCACCATCAGCCACGTCATCAACTACGGTTTGCCGATGAAGGCGGAAGACTATGTGCACCGCATCGGCCGCACCGGCCGCGCCGGGCGTACTGGCTTGGCTGTAACGTTAGCCGAGCGGCGCGATGCCGGCATGATCCAGCGCATCCAGCACTTCACCACGCAGCGCATTCCCATGGCCACCATCGTGGGCCTGGAGCCGCGCCGGCCCGCACCAACTTCAGCCGTGCCCAGCCGCGCTGAAATGCGCCCCGGCGCCCGCCCGGCACCTCGCAAGGCCTGGGTCAAGCCTGGCAGCAGGCCCGACGCCAAGCCCGAATGGAAGCCGGCCGGCCCCGCGGTCGGGCATCTGGGCGGCAAGCCGTTCGAGCACCGCGCGCCCACGCCAGCGGCCAAACCGTTCGCCAAGCCGTTTGCGAAACCGTTCGCCAAGCCGGCCGGTGCCAAGCCCTTTGCCAAGCCTTTCGGCAAGCCCTTTAGCCGGCCCTCCGAAGGCTGAGCGGGTTGATTGGGGTCTGCTGGCTTAAACGCCCAGCAGATCCACTTCGAACACCAGCGTGGCGTTGGGCGGGATCACCCCGCCCGCGCCGCGTGCGCCGTAGCCCAGCTCGGGCGGAATCAACAGCACGCGCGTGCCACCCACGCACATGCCTTGCACGCCTTCGTCCCAGCCGCCGATGACCTGGCCACCGCCCAGCTCAAACCTGAACGGTTGACCCCGGTCTTTGCTGGAATCGAACTTGGCGCCGCGCCCGTTGGGGCGTTGCGGGTCGTGCAGCCAGCCGGTGTAGTGAACTGAAACGTTAGTTCCGACCTGCGCCGTGGCGCCAGTTCCGGCCGTGGTGTCGTCGTACTGCAGGCCCGAGGCGGTGGTGATCATGTTGTGTCCTGTGCGTTGAGAAAGGCGCGCGATGATGCCATTGCTTCGCTCACGCCCCGCGCAGCCAGCGCGCGGCCCACAGCGGCACGGCGGCATGCAGCCAATCGGCCGTGTTCGCGGCCAGCACAGGCGGCAGCTCCAGCACCTGCGCAGCCTGCTGCAAGGCCTTCAGCGGCTCGTTCAAGTCCAGCGCAGCGGCGCCGTTTTGCTTCGACAGTTTTTCGCCGTCGGCCGCCAGCACCAGCGGCACATGCAGGTAGCTGGGCGTGGGCAGGCCCAGCGCGCGTTGCAGCCAGATCTGGCGCGCCGTGTTGTCGGCCAGGTCGGCGCCACGCACCACATGCGTGACGCCTTGAAGCGCATCGTCCACCACCACGGCGATTTGATAGGCCCAGGGGCCGCCAGTGCGCTTGAGCACGAAGTCACCCACTGCCAGCGCCACATCTTGTTGCTGCGCACCCAGGCGGCGGTCTTGCCAATTGACGACGCTGTCATGCCCTGCGCGTTGTGCGAGCAGGCGCACAGCGCGCTCGGGGCGGCCCTGCAGGCCGGCGCGGCAGGTGCCGGGGTAGACCCGGTCTTCATGCCGCTGGCGCGCCCGACCCAGGCCCGACCACACGTCGTCGATCTCGCGGCGTGTGCAGCCGCAGGGGTAGGCCCAGCCCAGTGCCAGCAACTGTTGCAGCGCGGCTTCATAGCCCGCGCCGCGCGCGCTTTGGCGCAGCGCCGGCTCGTCGCAGCGCAAGCCCAGTTGCGCCAATTGACCCAGGATGATGTCTGCCATGCCGTGCGGGCAGCGCGCCGCATCAACGTCTTCTATGCGCACCAGCCAACGCCCACCTTGCGCGCGCGCATCCAGCCAACTGGCCAGCGCTGCCACCAGCGAGCCGGCATGCAGCGGGCCGGTGGGCGAAGGCGCGAAGCGGCCTACGGGCGGCTTGGGCAAGGTGGCAGCAAGGCTCATGCGGCGCCATCGTAGGCCAGGCCGCGGCGCGCTTTACAGTGCGGTTTTGTTCTCGGAGAAAGCACCATGCTCACCCTGCGAAAGAGCGCCGAACGTGGCCTGGCCGATCACGGCTGGCTGAACAGCCAGCACAGCTTTTCATTCGCCGACTACCAAGACCCGGCGCACATGGGCTTCGGCAACCTGCGTGTCATCAACGAGGACCGCGTCGCGCCGGGCACGGGCTTCGGCACGCACGGTCACCGCGACATGGAAATCATCAGCTACGTGCTCAGCGGCGCGCTGGCGCATGAAGACAGCCTGGGCACCAGCGGCGAGAGCGGCATCATCCGCCCCGGTGACGTGCAGCGCATGAGCGCCGGCACCGGCGTGCGCCACAGTGAGTTCAACCACTCGGCGGCTGAACCCACGCACTTTCTGCAAATCTGGCTGCTGCCGCGCCGCGCGGGCATGGCGCCGGGCTATGAGCAAAAACATTTCACTGAAGCCGACAAACGCGGCCGCCTGCGCCTGGTGGCCAGCGAAGATGGCCGCGACGGCTCGATCACAGTGCATGCCGATGCAGCGCTGTATGCCGGCTTGCTGGATGGCGCCGAACAAGCGCGGCTGAACTTGAGCCCGGGCCGGCTGGCCTATGTGCACCTGATTCGCGGCGCGTTGAACGTGAACGGCATGCCCTTGCAAGGCGGCGACGCGGCGCTGCTGAGCGGCGAAAACGCTGTCGAATTGAGTGCGGGCACAGGCGCCGAGGTGCTGGTGTTTGACCTGGCGCCGTGAGGCCCGTTCAAAAAGGCGCGGGTCGGGTGTCTGTGGCAGTTTGATGCCTGGGCAGCAGGGCCTGCGCCGCGGCCAGGCTGGCCACAGCCAGCGCCTGCTCGCGGCCGGCTTGCGCTGCCGAGGCGCCGAGCCAGCAACGCAGGCTCACGCCGGCGGCCAGCGCGGCTTGCATGTCACGCGCACTGTTGCCCACCATCAGCGAGCCGGCCAAGTCCAGGCCCAGTTGCACCGCGGCGGCCAGGAACATGCCCGGTGCAGGCTTGCGGCAACCGCAGCGCTTGCGGTAGCGGCCGACGGTTGCGCCGGGGTGATGCGGGCAATAACGCAGGTCGTCGATCTGTGCACCGTGTTCGGCAAAGCCTTGCTGCACCCAGGCCATCAGGTCTGAAAACGCCGCTTCGCTGAAAACGCCGCGTGCAATGCCCGCCTGGTTGGTCACCACCACCACCGGCCAACCCACCTCATTGGCATGCCGCACCAGCTCGAAGATGCCAGGAACGAACTCGAAACCTTCAGGCTCATGCACGTCGCCATGGTCGAGGTTGATCACGCCGTCACGCGCCAGGAACAAGGCCGGGCGTGGCGGGGTCACGCGCTGGCGTGGCATGTCAAAGCAAGACCAGGCTGCGCTGCGGCGACGGCTGTTGCAGCAAGGCCTGCGCGCGCTCCAACACCGGCTCAAGCGCCGGCCATTCAGGGTGGCGCTTGATGATGTGAACGCCAGGGCCCCAAGGGCCCCACTTTTCGGGCTTGGTCGGCCCCATCACACTGAGCAGCGGTGTGCCCACGGCGGCAGCCAGGTGGGCCTGGCCGGTGTCATTGGCGATCACGAAACGGGCTTGCTGCAAGACCGCGGCAAATGAACTCAGCGGCAAACGCAGGCAATGGGCCAGGCCGGTGAACTGGGCCTGGGCGGATTGTTCCTCGGTCGCGGTGCCAGGGCCGACAACCAGCGTGTGCCCCTGCGCCTGGAGTCGGCGCGCCAGTTCGACGAAGTGCGGCCAGACTTTTTCTTGCCGCTCTGCCTTGCCGCCCGCAAACGGGCACAGCACGATGTAGCCCGGTGCCAGCCCGGCCGCGGCCAGCGCGTCGCGCGCCTCGCTGGCGCCCGCCGGGGCGATGCGAAAGGGCAACGCACTTGGCGGCGCTGTCTGCGGCGGCAAATGCAGAAAGCGGCAGGCCAGTTCCCAAAAATCTTCAACGATGTGCACACGCTGGCTGAACGGCTCGCTGCGCGCCAGCAGCCAGCCGCGCGCTTCATGGCGCACGCCCACGGCGCGCAGGCCGGCCAGGCGCATTTCAAGCGCCGATGAGAACGAATACGGGAAGACGAGGGCGTTGTCGCGCCGCGTGAAGGCCGGGTCAGCCTGTGCAGCCTCATGTTTGAGCCTGCGCAACTGCGCCACGCGCGCGCGCAAGGATGCCTGTGGCTGCGTGTGCACGGCCCAGCCCTGGCCGCGCAACAGCTCGGCGGCCCAGGGCTTGCCCACCAACTGCAGCGTGTGGCCGTGGTCGTGCAGCAGTTGCAGCGCCGGCAGGCTCAGCAGCACATCGCCGATCCAGTTGCGCAGGCGCACGATCAAGGGGCCTGGCTGCGGGTGTGACAAGTCAGTCGCCCCGCAAAAACGCCAACACGGGCTGGATGGTCTGCACCGGGTCTTCTTCCTGCGGCACATGGCCCAGGGCGTCGAACAGCACCACGCGGCTGCCGGCAATGGCGCTGCCGAAGACCTGCGCCGTTTCAGGCGGGATCAAGCGGTCGCGCCCGCCCCACAAGATCAGCGTGGGCAGTTTCAGGGTGGCGATGCGCTCGCTGTCCTGGCCCATCACCGTTTGCTGGAAGCGCTGCACCAGCGCACGCCGGTTGCCTTCGCGCAACGTGAGTTCGTAGTAGCGCTCCACCAAGGCGGGTGTCACGAGATCGGGGTTGCCATACACGCTGCGCAAGCTGGCCAGCACCAGCGGACGCGGCAAGATCCAGTCGAGCACTTTGTTTAACACCGGAATGCGTGCGAAGGTGAAGGCGATGGGCACCGAAATCGGCTTGAACGCCGGCCCGGCTGCATCCACCAAGATCAGCTTGCTCACCCGTTGTGGCGCCAGCAGCGCGGTGCGCCAGGCGACTTCGCCGCCGAGTGAATTGCCGCCCACCACGAAGCGCGGCACCTTCAGCGCGTCCATCACATCGAGCACGAAGCTGGCGTAGGTGTCGCCGCGGTAGTCGGCCGTGGCGTTGGGCCCGGTCAGGCCGAAGCCGGGCAGATCCACGGTGATCACGCGGCGCTGCGGGCGCAGCGCCGCGGCCCAGCCTTCCCAGGTGTGCAGGCTGGCTGAAGTGCCGTGCAGCAGCAGCACGGGTTCGGGGTCGCTCTTGGGGCCTTCATCGCGCACATGCACGAGCTGGCCCTTGACTTCAATGAAATCCGACGGCGGCAACGCCCAGCGTGCCACCAGCGCTTGCACCGGCCAGTCGGGCGCTTGCGTCAGGGCCAGCGTCAATGCCGTGAGCAGCAGCAGCACGCCGAAAAATCTCAAAGCCAGGGCCTTCATCACTCGATTGTAGAAAGGCGCTTTGGCGAGACCCGCTGCCTACAATCTTGCGCATGAACTTCGTCCATCTGCGCACCCACACCGAGTACTCCGTTGTCGACGGCATGTTGCGCATCGACGAAGCCGTGGCCGCCGCCGCGCAAGACGGCCAGGTGGCGCTGGGTTTGACCGATCTGGGCAACCTGTTCGCCACCGTGCAGTTCTACCAGGCGTGCCGCGCCCGGGGCATCAAACCCATCATCGGCGTGGATGTGTGGATGCAGCCCGAGGCCGGCGAAAAACAACCCAGCCGCCTGGCCTTGCTGGTGCAAAACCATGCCGGCTACTTGAACCTGTGCGCACTGCTGGCGCGGGCCTGGACGCAGAACACCCAGCGCAACCAGGCCTGGGTGCAGTGGGCCTGGTTGCATGAGTTAGGCGCGGGGTTGATGGCGCTGTCGGGCGCCGACGGCGGCGCCATCGGCAGCGCCTTGCTGCAAGGCGATGTGCCGCGGGCGCGGGCCAAGGCCGAGGAACTGGCGGCCCTGTTCAAAGGGCGCTTTTACTTCGAGCTGCAACGCTGTGGTGCCGCCAGCAACGAACCCCATGTGCGCGCTGCGGCGCAATTGGCGGCCGCGCTGAAGCTGCCGGTGGTGGCGACCCACCCCGTGCAGTTCTTGCAGACGGAAGACTTTGAAGCGCACGAAGCGCGCGTGTGCATCGCCGACGGTGAAACCCTGGCCAACCCGCGGCGCGTCAAGCGCTTCACGCCGGACCAGTACTTCAAGACCTGCGCGCAGATGCAAGCGCTGTTTGCCGACCTGCCCGCCGCACTGGAAAACACCGTGCACATTGCGCGCCGCTGCAACCTCGTGTTAGAGCTGGGCCAGCCGCGGTTGCCGAACTTTCCCATCCCCGCCGGCCAAGGCCTGGAAGCGTACTTTCGCCAGGTGTCGTTCGAAGGCCTGGAACAGCGCCTGGCCACGCTGTTCCCCGACGCCGCGCAACGCGAACGCGAACGCCCACGCTATGTGGCGCGGCTGGAATTCGAGATCGGCGTGATCTTGAAGATGGGTTTTCCGGGTTACTTCCTCATCGTCAGCGACTTCATCAAGTGGGCCTTGGCCAACGGCTGCCCGGTGGGCCCGGGGC
Source organism: Burkholderiales bacterium (assembly GCA_031418595.1). GTDB lineage: Bacteria > Pseudomonadota > Gammaproteobacteria > Burkholderiales > Burkholderiaceae_C > Rubrivivax. The sequence continues at coordinate 2,751 of JANOXU010000059.1, read as the reverse complement.
GTGGCTCGGGGGCGGGCTCGCTGGTGGCGTACGCGCTGTTCATCACCGGGCTGGACCCGCTGCGCTACAACCTGCTGTTCGAGCGTTTCCTGAACCCCGAGCGGGTGTCGATGCCCGACTTCGACATCGACTTCTGCCAGGCCAACCGCGAGCGAGTGATTGATTACGTTAAGGCCCGCTATGGCCGCGACGCCGTCAGCCAGATCGCCACCTTCGGCACCATGGCCGCCAAGGCCGCGCTGCGCGACGTGGGCCGCGTGCTGGGCATGAGCTATGGCCATGTCGACAGCATCGCCAAGCTGATCCCCGCGCCACCGGGCAAGCTGGTCACGTTGGCGCGTGTGCCCGACAAGCCCGACCCGGGCGTGATCTACGCGCGCAAGGAAGCGCCCGAACTGAACCAGCGCGAAGCCGCCGAAGAAGAGGTGGCCGAGCTGCTGACGCTGGCCATGCGGCTTGAAGGCTTGGTGCGCAACGTGGGCATGCACGCCGGCGGCGTGTTGATCGCGCCGGGCAAGATCACCGACTTCTGCCCGCTTTACCAGCAGCCGGGCAGCGATTCCGCGGTGAGCCAGTTTGCCAAAGACGATGTCGAAGCCATCGGCCTGGTGAAGTTCGACTTCTTGGGCCTGGCCACGCTGACCATATTGGAGCTGGCCAAGGAATTCGTGCTGGCGCGCCGGCCGCAGCACGCCGGCTTCGACTACGACAAGCTGGCGCTGGACGATGCCAAGGTGTACCGCCTGTTCAGCCTGGGCCAGACCGAGGCCGTGTTCCAGTTCGAAAGCCGCGGCATGCAGGCCATGCTGAAAGAGGCCAAGCCCAGCCGCATCGAAGATCTTTTCGCCTTGAACGCCATGTTTCGCCCCGGGCCGATGGAGAACATCCCCACCTTCGTGGCGCGCAAGCATGGCAAGGAGCCGGTGAGCTACCCGCACCCGCTGCTCGAAGCGGTGCTCGGCGAAACCTATGGCGTGATGGTCTACCAAGAACAGGTGATGCAGGCCGCGCAGGTGCTGGCCGGCTTTTCGCTCGGTGCGGCCGACCTGCTGCGCCGCGCCATGGGCAAGAAGAAGGCCGAGGAAATGGCCCAGCAGCGCGCGGCCTTCCGCGACGGCGCGGCGCGCCAGGGCATCAATCAGGCCAAGGCCGATGAAGTCTTCGACTTGATGGAGAAGTTTGCCGGCTATGGCTTCAACAAAAGCCACGCCGCGGCGTATTCGGTGCTGGCCTATCACACCGCCTGGCTCAAGGTGCATTGCACGGCCGAGTTCTACGCCGCCAACATGACGGTGGAAGCCGACAACACCGACAAACTGCGCGTGTTGTTGAACGACGCCCGCCAGTTTAACGTTTCATTCGAGCCACCCGATGTGAACCGCGGCATGCACCGGTTCGAACCCGTCAGCGACACCTTGGTGCGCTATGGCCTGGGGGCCGTCAAGGGCACGGGCGCAGGCGCCATTGAAACCATCGTGGCGGCACGCGAGGGCACGGCGGGTGACGGTGGCGGGCCGTACCGCAGCCTGTTCGACTTTTGCGCGCGCGTGGATCGCCAGCGCGTCAACAAGCGCGTGATCGAAGCCTTGATCAAGGCCGGCGCGTTTGACCGCCTGCACCCCCACCGCGCCAGTGCCTTGGCCAGCGTCAGCCTGGCCATGGACTGGGCCGAAACGCAATCGGCTCACGAAGGGCAGGGCGGCTTGTTCGACTTCGCTGAGTCGCACGCCGCCTCCACCCACGAGCCGGCGCTGGTGGCCGCGCCGGCCTGGAGCGTGCGTGAACGCCTGATGATGGAAAAGCAGGCGCTGGGCTTCTATTTGAGCGGCCACCTGTTCGAGCAGAACGAGGCCGAGGTGCGCCGGTTTTGCAAGCAGCGCATCGCTGACCTGGTGGATGCGCGCGAGCCGCAGTTGCTGGCCGGCATCGTCAGCGACATGCGCCAGGTCAATGGCCAACGCGGGCGCGTCGTGATCTTCAAGCTCGACGACCGCAGCGAGTCAATTGAAGCGGTGATGAATGAAGAGCTCATCGACGCCCACCGCGAGCAGATGAAGGAAGACGAACTGATCGTCGTGCAGGGCAAGGTGCAGACCGACCGCTTCGCCGGCGGCCTGCGCCTGACGGTGGCCAAGGTGTGGGACCTGGCCGGCGCGCGCGCGCGCTTCGGCCGCCACCTTGCGGTGGCCGTGAACGGCCGCGCCCCGGCGGTGGACGCCGTGCTGCGCAGTTGGCCGGCGCGCCGCGTGGCCACCGAGCAAGGCGAGTTGACCCAAGGCCTGGCGGTGCGCGTGAAGCTCAGGCGCCCCGGCGTGGCCGCTGAACTCGACCTGGGCGACACCGCACGCTTCTGGCCCACCGACGAAGCGCTCGAATGCTGGCGCGCCGGTGCGCCCGATGGCCTGGCCGAAGTGGTGTACGACTAGGCGGTTAATCCTAGAAACGGCAGTTGACCGCTTGCCCCCGCAGGCAACACCGCATGACCAATGGCTTTTGTGACCACGACAAACTTCACCTCTTAGGTGACAGCGCTACGCACCCGATTGAGCCGCGCTGCGGCACGCTGGCGGTGTTACTCCTCCTCGCGGGCATGAGCCCGCAGCGTCGTCGCGCCTTGCCAGCGCACCGCATCACGGCCCACTCGGGCGCGTCCAACTGCCGTTTCTAGGTTAATTCAAGGCTACAAGCGCTCACAACTGTGCGACGCTTGGCCAACCGAACGAGCCATCGGCTGCCAACCACGCGCGCAGT
>JANOXU010000058.1:0-3950 GCA_031418595.1 Burkholderiales bacterium | reverse complement strand
TTCGGGCGCCACCATCGAAGGCGGCAACATGGGGCATCGCCCGGGCGTCAAGGGCGGCTACTTCCCGGTGCCGCCGGTGGATGGCCTGCACGACATCCGCTCCGAGATGTGCCTGATCCTTGAACAGCTCGGCATCCCGGTTGAAGTACACCACCACGAAGTGGCGGGCCAGGGCCAGTGCGAAATCGGCACGCGCTTCAGCACCCTGGTGCAGCGCGCTGACTGGCTGCAACTGCAAAAGTACGTCATCCACAACGTGGCCCATGCCTACGGCAAAACGGCCACCTTCATGCCCAAGCCCGTGGTGGGCGACAACGGCAGCGGCATGCACGTGCACCAGTCGATCTGGAAAGACGGCAAGAACCTGTTCGCCGGTGACGGCTACGCCGGCCTGAGCGACACCGCGCTGTTCTACATCGGCGGCATCATCAAACATGCGCGGGCCTTGAACGCCATCACCAACCCCGGCACCAACAGCTACAAGCGCCTGGTGCCCGGCTTCGAGGCGCCGGTGAAGCTGGCCTACAGCGCGCGCAACCGGTCAGCGTCGATCCGCATTCCGTACGTGGCCAACCCCAAGGGCCGGCGCATCGAGGTGCGTTTCCCCGACCCCACCTGCAACCCGTATCTCGGTTTTGCCGCGATGCTGATGGCCGGGCTGGACGGGATTGAAAACAAGATCCACCCGGGCGAAGCCGCCACCAAAGACCTGTACCACCTGCCGCCCGAAGAAGACGCAAAGATCCCCACCGTGTGTTCGAGCCTCGAACAGGCGCTCGAATACCTGGACAAGGGCCGCGCCTTCCTGACCAAGGGCGGCGTCTTCACCGATGGTTTCATTGACGCCTACATCGAGCTGAAGATGCAGGAAGTGACGCGCTTCAGGATGACCACGCACCCGGTGGAATTCGACATGTACTACTCGCTGTAAACCGGCAGCGCCAGTTTGCACGCAGCAGGGACAGCCGGTTGGCTGTCCCTTTTTCATGGATCAAGCCAAGATGGGGCTGCGCCACAATCGGCCAACTGCGCCCAGGCTGGCGGGTTTGCGAACCGCCTTTCCAGCTTGCTGCGCAGCGGAGGTTCCAAGCATGCGCATTGCCCGATTCAAGCAAGCCACCGTGGCCGCCCTGGCGGTGGCCGCCGGTGTGGCCCATGCCCAGGCCGGCGCCACGGCGGTGTACCGCTGCCCCGGCCCGCCGGTGCTGTACACCGACGCCATCAGCGCGCAAGAGGCACGCGACCGCGGCTGCCGCACCATCGAAGGTGCGCCCATTACCGTGGTGCAGGGTGTGAGCCGGCCGGCCAAGCCGGTTGCCGCCAGCGCCGGGGCGGGTGCGGGCACAGCGGCCACGCCGCCCGCATCGCGCCCGAGCGACGCACGGGTGGCACCGCAAGAGCAACGCGCCCGCGACAGCGACGCCAAGCGCATCCTTGAAGCCGAGCTGCGGCGCGAAGAAGACCGCATGGCCGGCATGCTGAAAGAGTTCAACAACGGTGAGCCCGAGCGCCGCGGCGACGAGCGCAACGCGCAGAAGTACCTGGATCGCGTGGCCGACATGAAGGCCGCTTTGTCACGCAAGGAAGCCGACATCGCCGCGCTGCGCCGCGAGCTGCAAAAGTTGCCGTGACGCCGCCAGCCCAGGCGCCCACCACGGCGCCCACCGTGCCGCCTGCGGTGGCCTTGCACCAAGAGGCCTTTGACTTGCTCAGCACCATGGTCGCCGTGGCCGAGCCGGACGGGCGCTGCGCGTTGGCCAACGCCATGCTCGAAGATGTGGTCAGCCAGTCGCGGCGCACCTTGCAGCGCAGCCACATCACCGACTGGTTTGTCGACAGCAGCGCTTTGCAAGAAACGCTCACTGCGTTGGCGCGCAACGAGGTCGGCGGCGGTCGCTTCGAAGCCTTGCTGCGCCGCGCCCCCCATGCCGAAGGCGATGCGCTGCGCGTGCGCGTGCATGTCTCGCCGCTGGATGCCACCGGCCGCGTGTTGCTTGAAATGCAGGAAATTCAGGCGCAAAGCCGGCAAGACCGCGAAGAGCGTGCGCTCGACCAGGCGCAGTCGAACAAGGAGCTGATCCGCAACCTGGCGCATGAGATCAAGAACCCGCTGGGCGGCATCCGCGGCGCGGCGCAGTTGCTGGAAATGGATTTGCCCAGCCGGGAGCTGCGCGAATACACGCAGGTCATCATCACCGAGGCCGACCGGCTGCAAGCGCTGGTCGATCGGCTGCTGGCGCCGCACCGCCGCCCGCATGTGGTGGGCGACGTGAACATCCATGAAGTCTGCGAGCGCGTGCGCTCGCTGGTGCTGGCCGAGTACCCGCGCGGCCTGCGCGTGCGGCGCGACTACGACACCTCGATCCCTGAGTTTCGTGGCGACGCCGAGCAGCTGATCCAGGCCGTGCTCAACATCGCCCACAACGCCACGCAGGCCCTGGCTGCGCGGATGGCGCAGGGCGATGCGTTGCTGACGCTGCGCACCCGGGTGGCGCGCCAGGCGGTGATCGGCAAGCAGCGTTACAGGCTGGCATTGGAATTGCGTATCCAGGACAACGGGCCCGGTGTGCCCGAGGAGCTGAAGGAGCGCATCTTTCACCCCCTGGTGTCGGGCCGCGAAGGCGGCTCGGGCCTGGGGCTGACATTGGCGCAGACTTTCGTGCAGCAGCATCTGGGCACGATCGAATTCGACAGCATCCCCGGCCGCACCGCGTTCACCCTGCTGATTCCCTTGCCCTGACGCCGATCAAGCCATGAAACCCATCTGGATCGTTGACGATGACCATTCGATCCGCTTCGTGCTTGAAAAGGCTCTGGCGCGCGAACACTTCCAGGTGCGCAGCTTCAGCAACGCGCGCGACGTGCTGGCCGCGCTGGAAAGCGACGCGCCGCAGGTGCTGGTCAGCGACATCCGCATGCCCGGTGGTTCGGGGCTCGATTTGCTCAACACCTTGCGCGAGCGCTTGCCGGGGCTGCCAGTGATCGTGATGACGGCGTATTCAGACTTGGACAGCGCCGTCTCGGCCTTTCAGGGCGGCGCCTTTGAATACCTGCCCAAGCCCTTTGATGTGCCCAAGGCGGTGGAGCTGATTCGCCGTGCGGTGGAAGAAAGCCTGCGCGAAACATCGAGCCAGGCGGTGGCGGCGCAAGCGGCCGAAATGCTGGGCCAGGCGCCGGCCATGCAAGACGTGTTTCGCGCCATCGGGCGCTTGAGCCAAAGCACCGTCACCGTGCTCATCAACGGCGAGTCGGGCACCGGCAAGGAGCTGGTGGCCAGCGCCTTGCACAAGCACAGCCCCAAGGCGGGTGGCCCGTTCGTGGCCATCAACACCGCGGCCATTCCGAAAGACTTGCTGGAAAGCGAACTGTTCGGCCACGAGCGCGGCGCCTTCACCGGCGCGCAAACCATGCGCCGCGGCCGCTTCGAGCAGGCCGACGGCGGCACGTTGTTTCTCGATGAAATCGGCGACATGCCTTACGACCTGCAAACCCGGCTGCTGCGTGTCCTGTCAGACGGGCAGTTTTATCGTGTCGGCGGCCACCAGCCGCTCAAGGCCAATGTGCGCGTCATCGCCGCCACGCACCAAGACCTGGAGCAGCGCGTGCGCGACGGCGTCTTCCGCGAAGATCTGTTCCACCGCTTGAACGTCATCCGCCTGCGCCTGCCGCCGCTGCGCGAAAGGCGCGAAGACATACCGGCCCTGACCTTGCACTTCCTGGCACGCAGTGCGCGGCAATTGGGTGTGGATGCCAAGCGCATCAGCCCTGCGGCGCTGGAGCGGCTGGTGGGGTTCGAGTTTCCAGGCAATGTGCGGCAGATCGAAAACATCTGCCACTGGCTCACCGTGATGGCACCCGGGCAGGTTGTCGATGTCGGCGACTTGCCACCCGAGCTGCAAGCCGGCGCGGCCAATGCGTGGGTGGCCAAGCCCGCGCCAGCGGCCAGCGTG
>JANOXU010000057.1:0-22190 GCA_031418595.1 Burkholderiales bacterium | reverse complement strand
CACCACCTTCCTGATCGGCGAATACTTTGTCGAGACCGATGCCAACCCGGTTTTCACGGTGGCCGACGGGCTGATCTGGCTGCGCCAAAGCATCCAGCGCAACTCGATGGTGCGCAAACTCGAAGTCATGAAGATGCGCGGCCAGCCGTCGCTGCCCGGCCTGCACACCTTCAGGCTCGGCAACGACGGCGTCAAGGTGTTCGCGCCGAGCAGCATCGGGGGCCCGGCCGACGCGCATTCGCCTGCAAGACCACCGGGTTCGCGTCTGTCGATGGGGGTGCCGGGTCTGGACGACATGCTCGGCGGCGGCCTGCCGCGCGGCTACTCCTTGCTGGTGGCCGGCCCATCAGGCTCCGGCAAAAGCCTGTTGGCCGCCGCGTTCCTGGCCGAGGGTGCGCGCCGCGGCGAAACCGGCGTGATTGCGGCCTTCGAGCAGCGCCCTGACCATGAACGCTCGCGCGTCATCGCCGATCTGGTGGCAGCGGGCCAGGTGGGCCTGGTCGACGGCCGGGCGCCCGATTTGTCGATCGACGAGATCGTGGTTCAGCTCGTCGCGGAGATCGAGCGCCTGAAGGCCACGCGGGTGGTCATTGATTCGCTGTCGAGTTTCGAGCTGGCCGTGGCGCCGACCTTTCGCGACGACTATCGCGAGTCGCTTTCGCGCATGGTGGTGGCGCTGGCGGCGGCGGGCGTCTCCGTCTTGATGACGTCAGAACTGGAAGACCGCTACACCGACCTGCGCTTCAGCCCGTACGGCACCGCCTTCATGACCGACGCGATCATCGTGCAGCGCTACATCGAGGTGCAAAGCCGGCTGCGCCGTGTGATGGCCGTGGTCAAGGTCAGGGCGAGCGCGCATTCGAATGAGCTGCGCGAGTACAGCATCGGCACCGATGGCATCTGCATCGGCGACATGCTGCTCGAACATGTTGGGCTGCTCGGCGGTCGCCCGACACAAACGGCGCTGGCCGGGCCGCCCGCCACGCCCAGCGCGGCCGAGAGCAAAGGCCCTTCGTGAACCAAGGCCCTGACCGGGACGGCGCCAACCCCATGCCGGCCGGACAGTTGGCGCGGCTGGAAGAGCAGGTGCGGACCATGCGTTCAGTGCTGGTGCGCTTGCTTCAAGACGTGGTGGTGGCCGAAAGCCAGTTGGACAACGGGCGCGGCTCGCTGCTGGTGCAGGCCAACGAGGAATTGGTTGTTGCCGCGCTGCGCCATCAAGCCAATGCCGATACCGCCGCGCGGGCCCTGGACGATGTCTCGCGCACCGTGGGGCGCGACCCGCTGACGCAACTGCCGAATCGGCTCTTGTTCAACGACCGCCTCGCTCGCGCCATCGCCAGCGCGAAACGCCGCAATGAACCGCTGGCGTTGCTGTTCGTGGATCTGAACAATTTCAAGCAGATCAACGACACCCTCGGCCATGGCATGGGGGATCAAGTGCTGAAATTTGCCGCGCATTGCCTGGCTGGCGCGGTGCGCGATGTCGACACGGTGAGCCGCCACGGCGGCGACGAATTCCTGATCCTGCTGACCGAGGTGGTCAATCCGACCGATGCGAACATCGTTGCCGACAAAGTGATCGCCGCGTTGGGTGCCCCCAACCTGTTTGGTGGGTATGTGATGCGCCTGAGTGCCAGCATCGGCATCGCACTCTATCCAGAAGACGGGGTGGCGCCGGAGACCTTGATCGATCGCGCTGACCAGGCCATGTATCAGGCCAAGGCGCTCGGGCCCGGCAGCTGCGTGGTTCGCTCGGGCCAACCCGGCGTTACTGGCGGTGCGAGCCCCGCGCTGAAGTCGTTGCAGCAACCATTCAGCCAATTCGAGCTGGCTCAGGCGCAGCACAACTTGCGCTACGCGCAAATGCAAGAAGCCAACGAGCAACTGGTCTTGAGCGTGCTCGACGCACAGGAATTGCAGGCCGCTGCGCAGCAGGCACAGCAGCGGCAAACCGAATTTCTGACCATGATTGCGCACGAGCTGAGAAACCCCCTGGCGCCGATCCGCCTGGCAACCTTGATGCTGGGTCGCGTGCGAACCGATGAACCGCTGCTGCCGCGCGCGCAGGCCATCATCGAACGTCAAACGGTGCAGATGGCGCGCCTGGTCGACGACTTGCTCGACGGCACGCGCGCGAGTCTGGGCCGCCTGACGGTTTCGCTGCAAGTGGTTGATCTCGTCGACGTCATCGACGACGCCATTGAAGCCAGCCGGCCGGCCATGGACACGCGGCTGCAGTCGTTCATCGTCAAGGTGCCGTCGCGCGCGTTGCAGCTTCTTGGCGACCCTGGGCGCTTGGTGCAGGTGGTGAACAACCTGCTCAACAACGCCTCCAAGTACACGCAGGATGGCGGCGCGATCACGCTGACTGTGGTGGTTGACGATGCGCTGGTGAGCTTGACCATCCAAGACAACGGCATCGGCATTTCGCCGGAGATATTGCCCGATATCTTCAAGCCCTTCGTGCAAGACCCCCACGCCATCGGCTTCAACGGCGTTGGCCTGGGTGTGGGCTTGACCGTGGTGCGCCAGCTTGTCGAAGCCCACGGCGGGCATGTCGTGGCCCGCAGTGCGGGGCGCGGCCAGGGCAGCCGGTTTGTCGTCACGCTGCCGCTGATGCCGCAGGCTGGCGGCGGGGTCGACTGAAGCGGCGCTGGCACGCCCACAGCGTTGTTCGGCCGCTCGACCCAACTGTTCCCGCCCCACGCGCAGCGCCTGCGGGTTGCAGCCATGCCGCCCTGGCTGCTGAGGGTTACCGCAGAATGTGTTGATGAACATGCTCAACATTCCACCGGCGCAGTTAACGTTCGACTTCATCATCATCGGCGCCGGCTCGGCCGGCTGCGTGCTGGCCAACCGGCTCAGTGCTGATGCACGCTTCAAGGTGCTGTTGATTGAAGCCGGCCCGCCCGACCGCTCACCGTGGATCCACCTGCCGCTGGGCCTGCAAATCGCGTTGCGCGATGCGCGCATCGAATGGCGCCTGTCCACTGAGCCCGAACCGGCGCTGAAGGGGCGGCGCATCCCCTGCCCGCGCGGGCGAGTGCTGGGCGGCACCAGCGCCATGAACGGCATGATCTACATCCGCGGCCAGGCGCAGGACTATGACGATTGGGCCGGCGCCGGCTGCACCGGCTGGGCCTGGGCCGACGTGCTGCCGCTGTTTTTGCAATGCGAAGACAACCGCGGCCTGCCCGCCGGGGCCCTGCATGCCCAGGGCGGCCCGCTGGCCGTGAGCACGCCGCCGCGCAACAGCGTGCTGTGCAACGCGCTGATTGAAGCCGGCCAGGGCTTGGGGTTGCCCTTAACGTTTGACTTCAACGGCGCCAGCCAGGAAGGCGTGGGCTACTACCAGCACACGCTGGCCGACGGGCGGCGGGTGAGCAGCGCTCAGGCTTACCTGCGCCCGGCGCGCGGCCGCGCCAACCTCACGCTGTGGACCGACACGCCAGCCCAGCGCCTGCTGTTCGACGGCCGCCGCGCCTGCGGCGTGCAGGTGCTGCGCAGCGGGCAGGTGGTGGACGTGGCCGCGGCACGCGAAATCATCGTCTGCGCCGGCGCCATCCACAGCCCGCAGTTGCTGCAGTGTTCGGGCATCGGTGCGGCCGCGCATTTGCAAACGCTGGGCATCACGCCGGTGGTGGATGCGCCCGAAGTCGGGTTGAATCTGCAAGACCATGTGCAGGCCCGGTTGCGCTACACCTTGAACCAGCCGTTGAGCCTGAACGACCTGTATCACCGCAAGCTGCAACTCGCTGGGCAGGCCCTGCAATATGCGGTGGCGAGGTGCGGGCGCATGGCCCAGGCACCCATTCGTGCCGGCATTTTTTGCCGCAGCAGCGAAAGCGAGCCACGGCCTGATTTGCAGTTCCATTTCATCGAGTTCAGCTCCAACGCCATGGGCCAGCCGCCGCACCGCCATTCAGGCATGCAGTCGGCCGTGTGCGTGCTGCGCCCCAAGAGCCGCGGCACAGTGCTGGCCAGCAGCCCGAGCATGGCGCAGGCGCCGCGCATTCAAGGCAACTACCTGGCCGATGAAGACGACGCCTGGCGCACGCTGCAAGGCGTGAAGCTGGCGCGGCGCCTGGCGCAGCAGCCTGCCTTTGCGCGGCTCATCACTGAAGAAGGCGAGCCTGGCGCGGCGGCGCAGAGCGATGCAGCCTTGCTCGATTGGCTGCGCGGCAACGCCGTGACCGTTTACCACCCCGTGGGAACTTGCCGCATGGGCAGCGACGCGCGCGCCGTGCTCGACCCGGCCCTGCGCGTGCGCGGTGTGCAAGGCCTGCGCGTGGCCGATGCTTCAGTGATGCCCACCTTGACCTCGGGCAACACGAATGCGCCGGCCATCATGATCGGCGAGAAGTGTGCGCAGATGGTGTTGGCCGATCACCTTGCGGCCTGATCGCGTTTTCAGCGTTCAGCTCAACCAGCGCAGCGGCGCCAGCACCAGTTGCGGCCAGGCGATGATGGCCGCCACGGCAATCAGGTTGGCCACCACGAACGGCATCACACCGCGGAAGATGGTGGCCAGCGGCACTTCGGGCAGCAGCGTCTTGACGGTGAAGACGTTCATGCCCACGGGCGGGGTGAGCATGCCGATCTCGATCATCATGGTCACGAAAATGCCGAACCAGATCGGGTTGATGCCCAGGCCCACCGCCACGGCGGTGAAGATGGGCACGGTGAGCAGCATCAGGCCCATGGCTTCCATGAGCGCGCCCAGCACGAGGTAGATCAGCACCATGCACCACAGCACGCCGGTGGCGCCGAAGCCGGTGTCTTGAATCCAGCCCACCAGTTGCGTGGTCATGCCGGTGAGGGTGATGAAGTTGGCGAAGGCCAGCGCGCCGAACACGATGGCGAAGATCATGGCCGTGGTGCGGCCGGTTTCCACCAGGCATTCCAGCAGCGTGGCCCAGCTCATGCGCCGGCGCGCCAGGGCGATGATCAAGGCGCCCGCCGCGCCGATGCCGGCCGATTCAGTGGCCGTGAACACGCCGCCATACAGGCCACCCATCACGAAGGTGAACAGCAGCAGCGTGCTCCACACGCCCTTGAGTGCGCGAAAGCGCGCACCCATGGGCAGCCGCGGGCCGCGTGGCCCCAGTTTTGGGTTGAGCGTGACGATGACCCAGACCGCACCGATGAACAGCAGCATCAACAGGACACCCGGCACGATGGTGGCGATGAACAGCTTGCGGATGTCGGTTTCAGTCAGCAGGCCGAAGATCACCAAGGGCACCGAAGGCGGAATCAACACCCCCAGCACGCCGGCCGAGGCCACCGCGCCGGTTGAAAGCCGGTCGTCATAACCCAGGCGGCGCATCGACGGCACGGCCACCTTCGTCATGGTGGCGGCGGTGGCGATGCTGCTGCCCGAAATGGCGGCAAACAGGCCGCACGCCGCCACCGTGGCATGCGCCAGGCCGCCCTTCAAGTGGCCCAGCCAGGCGTTGGCGGCGTCGTACAGCTCGCTGGAAATGTCAGCCTTGTGCACGAACAGGCCCATCAAGATGAACATCGGCAGCACCGACATGCCGTAGTTGGCCGACGAATCGACCACGATCTGCGCCAGCATGCTGAAGCCCGGCTCCAGCCCACGCTGCACCGCAAAGCCGCCCACGCCGGCCAGCAGCATGGCGAAGGCCAGCGGCACGCCGCCGAAGGCCAGGATGAACAACACGGCAAAACCGATCAGCGCGGCGGTCATGCGTGGGCCGGCTCATTTGAAGCGTTAACGCCGTGCAGGCTTCGCCACAACAGCCAGGCCATGGCCAGCGTGGACGCCGCGGCAAACAAGCACAGCGCATAGGTGAGCGGCGCATGTGGCCAGCCCAGAACGATGGTGCGGGTGCTGGCGGCCACGTCGTCACCCGCTTGCAGCCACAGCCGCCAGCTCAGCAGCGCCAGTGCCAGCAGGCTGAGCGCGTCGCACAGCACGCGCTGCACCCGCCGCCCGGCTGCGGGCAACACGCTGTCGATCAAGCTCACCGTCACGTGGCCGCGGTGGCGCGTGACCAGGGGCAGGGCGGTGAAGATCACCAAGGCCATGGCGAACTGGATGATTTCAACGCTGCCGCGAATGGGGGCTGAAAACAGGTAGCGCGCAAACACGTCGGCAAAGGTCAGCAGCACGATCAGCGCCAGGGGCAGGGCGCTGAGCAGGCCCAGCAGGCGGTCGGCGGCGTCAGGCGGCGGCACGGCGTGGGCCCCGGCCGCGGTCTGCTCAGGCTGGAGCGCGGCCATTCAGCGGGCGCTCTTTTGCGCTTCCTGCTTGTAGAAGGCCAGTGCGGCAGCGCCGTCCACGCCCAGGCTCTTGGCATCCGCCAGCCAGGCCTGTTCTTGCGGTTGCGCCAGCTTCATGATGTCGGCGCCAAAGGCCGCGCTGGCGGTCTTGATGCTGATGCCGCTGGCGATGGCGTCGGTGCGCGTCTTGGCCTCAATTTCATCAAACACCACCATGCGTTCGGCGAAGGCTTCACCGCCCAGCTTGGTGATGGCGTCGCGGTCTTTGGCGCTCAGGGCTTCCCACTTCTTCTTGTTGATGAAGAACGCGAACGACGGTGCCGTGAGGTGGCCGGGAATATCGATGATGTGCTTGGCGTATTGCAAGGTTTTGAAGGCATTGGCGTCGAGCAGCGAATAGCCGGCAAAGGCATCGACCGTGCCGCCGGAAATGATTTCGTGGCTGCGCACCGCGGGCGCGGCCACCACGCCGGCGCCGGCATCTTCCAGCAGCTTGGCCGCCGAGCCGGGCAGGCCGTAGATCTTCATGCCCTTGAGCTGGGCCACGCTGTCGATCGGGCCCTTCATGCTGAAAATGGGCCCGGGCAGGCCGACCCACATGCCAATGAGGTGTACGTCTTTGTACTCATCGGCCTGCTTGAAGAATTTCTCATGCGTGCGCCACAGCGCCACCGAGCTGGCACGCGAGCCGCCGTTCACCCCCGGCAGGTGGGCCAGTTGCGCCAGCTTCACCTTGGGCGCCAGGAAGCCGTGGAACTGGTAGGCCAGGTCGAACACGCCCTTGACCACACCGTCAAGCTGCTGCGGCGGCGCGGCCAGGCTGGTGGGCGCCACGTCGAGCTTCACCCGGCCTTCGGTGGCCTTGGCCACGTCTTCCACCCACTGCTTGAAAACGCGGGTGTTGATGGGGTGCTGCGGCTGGATGAAGCTGTTGAACAGCAGGGTGGTGGGTTGGGCCTGTGCAGCCAGCGGTAATGTGACGCTGATGGCGGCAGCAAGCAACAGCGCGGTGAGGGTGCGGCGTTGGAACATAACTGACTCCTTCTTCTAACGTTGGAAAAGACTTTTCTTCAAATCAATGATTACACAGCGGAAGACACTGGCGGCTCGAACACCACGCCAAATTGCGGCGCCATGCTCACCACCCGGCCGGGGTGGCCCACGTTGTGAATGCGGCGGTACAACTGCACCAGCTTGCCAGCCGGCGCGGCCCAAAAAAGCGCGTTCACGGGTTTGCCCGTGTTGTTGAAAAACGCATGTGGCACGCCGCGCGGTAGCACGGCCACCTGGCCTGGGGAGGCGGTGACTTTCTGCCCACCGACCAGCAGATCAATCACCCCGTCATACGGGTACAGGTATTCGTCTTGATCGGCATGTGTGTGCGGCGGCACAAAGGTTTCTTCGGCGAACACGGCGTGCCAGGCAAAGCATTCGGGCGTGATGAGCTTGGGCGTGTAGACCTGGCCCAGGATGTTCCAGCTCACGCCGTCCAGCCCATGCGGCGTGTGCGGCACATCGGGCAGTTCTTTCATGCTCATGTCACGCTCCCACCAGGGGTAACAAGTTTGTCGAGGGTGGCCTTCACGATCGGGTTGCTGGAAGCAAAGCGCGGCTTGAATTTTTGGCGCTGCGCGGCCAGGTCGGCTTCGTCGGCATAGCCGATCAAGATGCCGGCTTCGCTCACGCGCGCCTGCACCTCGGTGTTTTCGATTACTTCGTCTGAAATGGTGACGCGCTGGCGCGGCTGGCGCGCCCAGCGGAACAGCGCCTCATGCAGCCGTGCGCGCACTGCGGTGTGTTCGGGCAAGTCGTTCGCGCCTTGGTCTTGCAGCTCGTTCGGGTCTTGCTGCAAATCGAACAGCATGGGCCGGTAGCCTTCGGTTAACACATACTTCCAGTGGCCGTCAAAGGCCATGCGCATCCAGGCTTCGCGCGCTGGGGTTTGCAGTTCGATGCGCGAGTCTTGAAACGAGTAATCGCACTCGCTCACGGCAATCTCGCGCCAGCGTTGTGGCGGCTGGCCAAACAGCCAGGGCCGCAGCGACTGGCCGTCCATCACATGCGGCGCGGGTGCGCCTTCATACACATCCAAAAACGTGGGTGCCAGGTCTACCGCTTCCACCAGCGCCTGGCAGCGCGTGCCGCGGGTGGCATCGGCGCGGCTGTCAGGGTCCACGATGATCAGTGGCGTGCGCACTGCCGGCTGGTGGAACATTTCCTTGTCGCCCAGCCAGTGGTCGCCCAGGTAGTCGCCATGGTCGGCGCAGAACACGATCATGGTGTCGTTCAGCAAGCCGCGTTCCTTCATGAAGGCCATGAGCACGCCGATCTGGTCGTCGATCTGCTTGATCAGGCCCATGTAGCCCACCATCACGGCGTCGCGCACCTCAGGTTGTGCAAAGGTGCGCGAGACGCGGTGGTGCGTCATGGCCTCGAACACCGGGTGCGCGTGCTGCAACTCGGCATCACTGCGTACCACGGGCAGCGCATCGGTCGGCTTGAACATGCTGGCGTAAGGCTCGGGCACCACATAGGGCCAGTGCGGCTTGATGTAGCTCAGGTGCAGCAGCCAGGGTTCATCACCAGCCTGACGCATGAAGTCCATCGCGCGGCGCGTGGTGTAGGGCGTCTCGGAATGCTCTTCGGGCACGCGCGCGGGCAGGTTGCTGTACTTGAGGAACCAGCCCGAATGCAGGCTGCCGTCAGGCGCGGTCACGGTGTTGGCCCATTCCTCCCAGGGGTTGGCACCGCCAAAGCCGTGCTCGCGCAGGTACTGGTTGTAGTGCGGGTCGGGGTCGTGGCCTGAGAAGGGGTGCAGGCCGTCGTCGCGCTCGAAGGCATCAAAGCCGCACTCGGCCATGCGCACGCCGACTTGCGACTTCGGGTCAATCCCCATGCGCGACATGCCGGCATGGTCTGCCCGCATGTGCGTCTTGCCCACCAGCACCGAGCGCACACCCAGCGGGCGCAGGTGGTCGCCCATCGTCATTTCACCGGCCTTCAGCGGCACGAAGTTCCAGCTCACGCCATGCGCATGCATGTAGCGGCCGGTGTAGTAGCTCATGCGCGAGGGGCCGCACAGGGGCGACTGCACGTAGGCATGGTCGAAGATCACGCCGCGCGCGGCCAGCGCGTCAATGTTCGGCGTGTGCAGCCGTGGGTGGCCGTAGCAGGAAAGGTGATCAGCGCGAAGCTGGTCGCACATGATGAACAGAACGTTCTTGACGCGGCGGCTCACATTGGGCTCCAAGGCGTTACCAATACCCGATCAAGATGCCGGCTTCCACCTCGCGGCGGTGCCAGCTTTCAATGTCTTGCGGCGCGATGGTGGGCATGCCGCGGCGCTGGCGCAGCCAGTCGAACAGGCGCTGCGCCATCTGCGTGCGCACCTCGGCGTGGGCCGGGCTGATGCCCAGATCCAACAACTCGTCTGGATCGTTAGCCAGGTCGAACAGCTGCGCCGCCAGGCCCTCGAAATGAACGTACTTCCAGTGCGCCGTGCGCACCATGGTCATCTGGCAGGCATCAACCGGCCGGCCCAGGGGCAGGCGCACCGTGTCGCGGAAGGCATAGCTGTTTTCGCTGAACACGGCCTCACGCCAATCGTTAACCTTGTGCCCATTCAGCAGTGGCATGAGCGAGCGGCCTTCCAGCCACTGCGGCGCCGGCGGCGCGCCCGTGGCATCCAAAAAGGTGGGCGCCAGGTCAATGGCTTGCACCAGTGCGTCGATGCGCTGGCCGCGTGTGGTGTCAGCCTGGCTGCGCGGGTCCACCACGATCAGCGGCACCTTCACGATGCAGTCGTGAAACAGCTCTTTCTCGCCCAGCCAATGGTCGCCCAGGTAGTCGCCATGGTCGCTGGTGAAAACGATCAACGTGTCTTGCTCCAGGCCACGCTCGCGCATGAAGGCAAACAGCCGGCCCAGGTGGTCATCCAGCTGCTTCACCAGGCCCATGTAGGTGGGAATCACGCGCTCGCGCACCTCGTCGCGGCTGAAGGCCTGGCCAGGCTCGGTGCTTTGGTAGCCGCGCAGCACAGGGTGCGGGTGTTCGCGCTCGGCGGCGCCGCGCACCGCGGGCAGCACATGTTGCGGGCCGTACAGCGCGTGATATGGCGCCGGGGCCACATAGGGCCAATGCGGCTTGATGTATGAAAGGTGCAGCAGCCAGGGCTGGCTGCCCTGCTCGGCCATGAACTGCATGGCGCGCTCGGTGGTGTAGGCGGTTTCGCTGTGCTGCTCGGCCACGCGCGCGGGCTTGTCGGCCCAGCGCAATTGCCAGCCCGAGAGCACGCTGCCGTCTTCGCCGAGCGCTGAATTGGCATGGTCGTGCCAGGGGTTGGCGCCGCCATAGCCCTTTTCGCGCAGCCAGTCGTTGTAGCGCACGCCCTGGCCCGCAAAGGCCGGGGGCAAGATGCCGTCAAAGCGCTCCCAGGGCTCAAAGCCGCCTTGCATGGCGAGTTGCCCTGCGCCCTGGCTCACATCCAGCCCCAGCCTTTGCGCGCCGGCCAAATCGGGCTCGACATGCGACTTGCCCAGCACGGCGCAGCGCATGCCGTGTTCGCGCAAGTGGTCGCCCATGGTCTTGATGCCCAACTGCAGCGGCACGAAATTCCAGGCCGAACCGTGGCTGGCGACATAACGCCCGGTATAAGTGGACATGCGCGAGGCGCCGCACACCGGGCCTTGCACAAAGGCGCGGCTGAAGGCCACGCCGCGCGCAGCCAGTGCATCGAGATGCGGCGTGTGCAGATGAGGGTGGCCGGCGTGGCTCAAGTAGTCCCAGCGCAATTGGTCGGCCATGATGAACAGGATGTTCACGCGCTGTGATCCTTGCCAAAGAGCTGCGGTGTGCTGGCCGCCGCGCGCAGCAGCAAGTCGGGCGTGGCGCGAATGTGTGCTTCCAGCGCGAGCGCGGCACGCGCTTCGTGGCCGGCCATGGCCAGCTCGTAAATCTCGCGGTGCTCGGCATGCACGTCACGCCCGCTGTCAGCCAGGCCGATGGCAAAGCCGCGGTAGCGCTCGCCGTGGCGCGACAGCAGGCGCAAGACCTTGGTCGTCCAGGGTGAGGTTTGCGCTGCCACCAAGGTTTCATGAAAGGCAGTGTTGCGCTGCTCCCAGGCCGCGCGTTGTTCAGGTTTGATGGGCTGTTCGAACGCCGACAGGTCTTCATAGGCCGCACGCAACTGCGCGCGCCAGGCCGCGCCACCGCGGCGGATCGACTGGCGCAGCGCTTCGATCTCGATGTGGATGCGCAGCCGGGTCAAGTCTTCCAGGTCAGCCAGCGTCATGGCCGCCACGCGAAAGCCGCGCTGGCCTTCGGCTTGCACCAGGGCATCGCTGGCCAGCCGGGTGATGGCTTCGCGCAAGGTGCCCGCGCCCACACCGTAGCGCGCCTTCAGGTGTTCGACGCGCAGCTTTTCGCCCGGCGCCAGGCGGCCTTCAACGATGTCGTCGCGCAGTTGGCCGTAGGCGCGTTCGATGAGCGTGCGGCTGCCATCGTCTGGGGGCGGGGCGGCGGCGTCGGGCGCGGCCACGAGTTGCAGAAACGTTTTCTTCGCCATGCTCAGCTTTGCTCGCGTTCGCGCAGGCGGCTCAGGCGGTAGCTGAGCTGCGGCCGCGTCAAGCCCAGCGCTCGCGCCGCTGCGGCCAGGTTGCCGTCGGCGCGCAACACGGCTTCTTGCAGCAGGCCGTCTTCCAGCGTGCCCAGGTCCAGGCCGCGCTGTGTCATTTCATTGAAGATGGCGGCCAGGTCGGCCGGCACGTCGCGCTGCAAGGCGCCAGCGGCGTTCACGGTGACGGCCGCTTGTCTGGGCAAGGCAGGGAACAGGTCACCCACGTCAATGCTCTCGCCGGCGCCGGCCACGATCACGCCGCGTTCGATGAAGTTTTCCAGCTCGCGCACATTGCCCGGCCAGGGGTGGTGGCGCATGGCATCGAGCGCACGGTCGCTCAAGCCGGCTACGCGCTTGCCGTGCAAGGCCGTGAAATGTTTGACCAAGTGCAGGGCCAAGGGGGCGATGTCTTCAGGCCGTTCGCGCAGCGGCGGTATGCGGATCGGGTAGACGTTCAAGCGGTACATCAGGTCGCGCCGGAAGCGGCCGCTTTCCACCGCGGCGTCGAGGTCGATGTTGGTGGCGGCCACCACGCGCACATCCACCTTGCGCAACTGCGTGCCGCCCAAACGTTCGACTTCACCTCTTTGCAGCACGCGCAGCAGCTTGGCTTGCGCCGGCAGCGGCATTTCGCCCAGCTCGTCCAGAAACAAGGTGCCGCCATCAGCCCGCTCAAAGCGCCCTGGCCGCGCCGCCGCCGCGCCGGTGAAGGCGCCGCGCTCGGCGCCGAAGAGTTCGCTCTCGATCAGGTCAGCCGGCAGGGCCGCGCAATTCACCGCCACGAAGGGCTTGCTCGCACGCGGGCTCATGGCATGCAGGGCGCGGGCAAAGCGCTCCTTGCCCACACCGGTTTCGCCGGTGAGCAGCACGGTGACCTGCGTGGCCGCGGCCTTGGCTAACAAGTCCGCGGCGCGGCGGAAGGGGCGCGACTGGCCGATGAGTTCACCCAAATCATCGCGCGGCGCGAGCGATGAGCGCAGCGTTTCCACCTCGGTGTGCAGGTCTTCCATGCGCACCAGCAGTGAGTCGGCGTCGTAGTCGTGGCCGAGCTGTTCGCCGTCGGGCCAATCGGCCAGTGGCCGGCCTTCAATGCGGCAATGCGCGGCGCCGCAGGCACTGCATTCCACTTCGCGGTAGATCACCGGGCGGCCCATGAAGGCGCTGACATAGCCCGAGGCGTAGCCGATCAGCATCCAGCACACGGGCGAGTCTTGCGGGCCGAAGTCGCGCACGTGGGTTTCCACTTCCCAGGAATGGTCCCAACGGAAGATGCCCAGGTGCGTGCCTTGCTCGAAGTCGATCTCGAAACGTTCGGGTGTGACCTGCACCGCGCCTTCCAGCATGTGCAGTTGCGGCCCCACCGAGAACTGCTCGTACACCGTGCCCTTGGGCCGCACCTGGCGCGCCAGCACCGCGTCGCGCTGGCCCGAGGCATATCCCGCGCGCATCAACACGCGGCGCGTCTGGTCGCGGCCGATGGTCTGCATCAGCTCGCGGCGCAAGCCACCCAAGGCTTCGGCATGCAACAACAGCATGCGCTGGCCGGCCAGCCAGATGCGCCCATCGCCCGCCGAAAAGTGCACCAGGCGGCGCAAATCGGCGTCAGAGGGCAACGGCGGCAGGATCATGGTTGCGGCATCGCTTTGGGGCGATTATCGAGATTAACAACTGGCCGCCCTTCACTGCGAACAGGGAGCGGGCTGGCCTGCGATGATCAATTCGTGAATTCGGATCCAAGTTTGTTCATGATTTGATGAATTCACAAGGGTCAAAGGCTGGTGATTTCCCGCATTGCGGTGTCATGGCCTTCGCTCCGAAACAGCGGTTGAGGCTCGATTCTTTAGGATAAACCCTGATTTTATCGAGATTTCTGGTAAGAAACAGAAAAGTGGCACGGCTGTTGCGGTGGTCTGGACAAACCAGCTTGCTGCCCGAATGCACCTTGAACCCCGCTGAACTCGACGACCCAACGGCCCTGTCTGCGGCCACTGCCCGGCGTTTTGTGCGCGTGCTGCAGCGCGGGCCGGGCGATCTGGTGCGCTTCGAGTTCGCCATCGGCTGGCCCGATCTATGTGCCGAACTGGTGCTGCCCAGCGCGGCGTTCGACGCCTTCTGTGCGCGCGAAAACACCTTGCCCTGGCCTGCTGACCACGGCGCCGAACCGAGAGCCACCCCATGACCAGCATCGACCTGCAAGCGCGCGAGATCAAGCCGCTGCGCCACACCTTCGCGCATGTGGCGCGGCACATTGGTGGCGACAAACCGGCCTCGCGCTACCAGGAAGCCACGCTGGGCGCGCAGCCCACCGCCAACTTTCATTACCGCCCCACCTGGGAGCCGCAGTACGAGTTGTTCGATGCCTCGCGCAGCGCGGTGGTGTTGAAAGACTGGTACGTGCTGCGCGACCCGCGCCAGTACTACTACGCCACCTGGACCATGGCCCGCGCGCGCCAGCAAGAGGCGGTGGAATCGCAATACCAGTTCGTTGATGCGCGCGGCCTGCTGGCGCGCATGCCCGACGCGCTGCGCGCCGAGGTGTGCGCAGTGATGATGCCGCTGCGCCACGTGGCCTGGGCCGGCAACATGAACAACTGCTTCATCGCCGCCTATGGCTATGGCACGGCGTTCACCGCGCCCGCCACTTTTCATGCCATGGACCAATTGGGCATTGCCCAGTTCCTCACGCGGCTGGGCCTGGCGCTCGATGAGCCCGGTGTGTTGGATGCCGGCAAGAACGATTGGCTGAACGACCCGCGCTGGCAGGTGCTGCGCCGACATGTCGAAGACACGCTGGTGGTCAAAGACCCGTTCGAGCTGTTCGTGGCCCATAACCTGGCGCTTGACGGCATGCTGTACCCGCTCATCTACGGCAGCTTTGTGGATGAGTACTTGAATGAACATGGCGGCACGGCCATTGCCATGCTCACCGCCTTCATGCCTGAATGGCACGAAGAAACCACGCGCTGGATTGACGCCGTGGTGAAGGTGGCTGCGGCCGAGTCGCCCGCGAACAAGCAGCTTGTTGCAGGCTGGGCCAAACAGTGGGGCGACCGGGTGCAGTCGGCCCTGGCGCCGGTGGCCGAGATTGCGCTGGGCGCCAAGGGGCAAGACGCGCTGGCTTCGGCACGCGCGGCGTTTGATGCGCGCTGCAAGAAGGCGGGCCTGCTTTGAACTTAACCCCTTTGAACTAGCCACCCGCTCATGTCAAACGTTTTTATTGCCTTTCAAGCCAACGAAGAGTCGCGCCCCGTGGTCGACGCCATCCTGGCTGACAACCCCGAAGCCAAGGCGGTGTATTCGCCCGGCCTGGTGAAGATCGACTGCCCGCAGCGCCTGGTGATCAAGCGCGAAACGATTGAAGAGCAAGTGGGGCGCAAGTACGACTTGCAGCAGATCCACATCAACCTGGTCACGCTGTCGGGCAACATCGACGAAGACGATGACGAGTTCACGTTGAGCTGGAAGCATTGAGCTGCGCTGACGCAACATGGACACCCGCACCGCGAAGAAAAAGCTCGGCCTGAAGGAGCGCTACGCCGCCATGACGCGCGGCCTGGCCTGGCAGACCAGCTACCAGCCGATGGACAAGGTGTTCCCCTTCGAGAAGTACGAAGGCATCGTGATCCACGACTGGGCCAAGTTCGAAGACCCGTTTCGCATGACGGTGGACGCCTACTGGAAGTACCAGGGCGAGAAGGAAAGGAAGCTCTACGCGGTGATCGAGGCCTTTGCGCAGAACAACGGGCAATTGGGCATCAGCGATGCGCGCTACGTGAATGCGCTCAAGCTGTTCTTGCAAGGCGTCACACCGCTGGAGTACTACGCCCACCGCGGCTTTGCCCACCTGGGCCGGCAGTTCAGCGGCGACGGCATTCGCGTGGCCTGCCAGTTCCAGGCGGCTGATGAGCTGCGCCACTTTCAAACCGAAACGCACGCGCTTTCCACCTATAACAAGTACTTCAACGGGCTGCACGAAGCGCCGCACTGGTTTGACCGCGTCTGGTACCTCTCGGTGCCCAAGAGCTTTTTTGAAGATGCGTTCTCGGGCGGGCCGTTTGAGTTCTTGACGGCGGTGAGCTTCAGCTTCGAATACGTGCTCACCAACCTGCTGTTCGTGCCCTTCATGAGCGGCGCCGCGCACAACGGCGACCTGGGTACGGTGACCTTCGGCTTCAGTGCGCAGAGCGATGAAAGCCGGCACATGACGCTGGGCATTGAATGCATCAAGTTCATGCTCGAGCAAGACCCGGCCAACGTGCCCATCGTGCAAAGGTGGATCGACAAATGGTTCTGGCGCGGCTACCGCTTGCTCACCCTGGTGGCCATGATGCAGGACTACATGCTGCCCAAGCGCGTGATGAGCTGGAAGGAAGCCTGGGAGCTGTATGCCGAACAAGCCGGCGGCGCGCTGTTCGCTGACCTGGAACGTTATGGCATCCGCCTGCCCAAGGGCTGGGCCGATGCCTGCGATGGCAAACACCACATCAGCCACCAGGCCTGGAACACCTTCTATGGCTACGGTGCGGCGACCGCCTTCCATACCTGGGTGCCGCAGCCCGAAGAAATGCGCTGGCTGAGCGAGAAGTACCCGCAGAGTTTTGACCGCTACTACCGCCCGCGGCTTGAACACTACGGCGAGCGCGAGGCGCAAGGCAAACGCTTCTACAACGCCACCTTGCCCATGCTGTGCCAGGTGTGCCAGATCCCCATGTTCTTCACCGAGCCTGGCAACCCGCGTTGGGTGGCTTACCGCGAAACCGAGCACGATGGCCAGGCCTATCACTTTTGCTCCAGCCACTGCAAAGAGATCTTCGAGTACGAGCCGGCGAAGTACGTGCAGGCCTGGTTGCCGGTACATCAAATCATGCAGGGCAATTGCTTCAAGCCCGATGCCAAGCCGGGCGCGGCCGGCTTTGAACCGATGGCCGCGGTGCTTGACTACTACGCGCTGAACCAAGGCCGCGACAACCTCGGCTTTGCCGGCAGCGAAGACCAGCGCAACTTCGAAGAATGGGGCGGCGGGCAGGATGCGAAAGAGGGGCAGTTGTGAGCCGCGCCGCGCCGGGCCGCCCCAAGCAAGCGGCGGCCCCCTTGGGGGGCCGGTTGCGGTATGCCGCAACCGAGGGGCGAACATGACCGTGCAGGCGCTGGCCGAGTACAGCTTCGCGCCGCGCGACGCCGTGCTGCGCTTCCCGCAGCCGGTGCTCTACGTCGGCTGGGACGAGCACATGATGTTCTGTGCCCCGCTGGCCATTGCCATGCCCGACATGTGCTTTGCCGATGTCATGACCCGCGTGTTGCCGCGGCTGTACGGCGAACACCCCGATTTCGCGCACATCCACTGGCCCGCCGTGCAGTGGTTTCGCTCGGCCAATCTGTTCACCCCCAGGCCGCGCGAAACGCTGGCCGCGCAGGGCTTTCATCACAAATCGGTGCTGCGCTTTCGCACGCCAGGGCTGGAGGGCCTGCGCGGCTCTTGCGGCTGATCACTTACGTTGCAGTCCCTTGGGCCCGGTGCCCGTCCAAGGTGGCTGCCCTACCAGTTTCGGGCCCAGCAACGCGATCTTGAGGAGACATGCAGATCATGAAGAAAACTCTCACCATGTTTGGCCTGGCTGCGGCCACCGCCTTGCTGGCCACACCGGCCCTGGCGCAAGTGAAGTGCGGCCTGTCAAACGGCAAGAAGGCCACGGGCGAGCCGATTCAGATTGGCGCCGTGGTCGGCAAGACCGGGCCTGAAGATTTCTCGTCGTCAGCCCGCTCTGCGGCCGCCTACTTCAAATGCGTGAACGAAAACGGCGGCATCAACGGCCGGCCGGTGAACTACACCATTCAAGACGACACCTGGAACCCCGAAGTGGCCAGCCAAGCGGCCAGCAAGCTGGTGAAAGACACCAAGGTGGTGGGCATGGTGGGCAGCTCCAGCTTTGTGGAGTGCGGCGCCAACAACAAGCTGTATGAAACCGAAGGCGTGGCGGTGATCTCGGGCGTGGGCGTGCCGCGCGCTTGCTTCTTCGGCAAGAACTACGTGTCGTTCAACTCGGGCCCGCGTCAATCCACCGTGGGTGCGGCGCAGTACATCGTTGAAACGCACAAGCTCAAGAGCGTGACCTGCGTCGCCCCCGGCATTCCGGGCTTTGGCGACTGGGTGTGCGGCGGCGTTGAAAGCTATGGCAAAGCGGCCGGCATCACGGTGAAGACCGTGATCTTCGACCCGGGTGCGCTCGACGGCAATGCCATCGCGCTGCAAATTTCCGCCGCCAAGAGCGAAGGGGTGGTGCTGGGCATGCCGCGCGGCATGATGCTGCCGATCATGACGGCGGCCGAGCAGCAAGACCTGGGCAAGAGCATGAAGTGGGGCCTGCCCACCAGTGCCTACCACGCTGAAATGCCCAAGGCTGTGGGCAAGTACTGGCAGGGCAAAGCCTTCGTCCACATGGAGCTGCAACCCATGGACGCCACCACGCCAGACATGAAGAACTGGAAGGCGATGATGGACAAGTACGCCGACAAGAAAGACCCGCGCGACAGCTTCTCGCAAGCCGGCCACCTGTCGGCGCGCGTGGCCACCGAGGCAATGTTGAAGATCAAAGGCAACATCGACCGCAAGAGCGTGCATGACGCCTTCAAGGGCATCGTCAACTTCCGCACCGACATGATGTGCGCACCCTGGTACTTCGGCCCTGGTGACCGCCACCAGCCCAACCACCAAGGCCGCGCCGCCGTGTTGCAAGACGGTGGCTTCAAGACGCTGACCGAGTGCTACACCAGCAAGGACGGCGAGTTGGCTGATGTGCTGGAAGCCGAGAAGAAGGGTGGCCTGATTAACTGATGACGTAAGCGGGGCCGCACACCAGCTCGGCCCCGGCTTGCCCGGTTCAACATGGAAACCTTGCTGCCCTTCCTTGTCGTTGGCCTGAGTGTCGGCGCGGTCTACGCCTTGTCGGGTGTGGGTCTCGTCGTGCTCTACCGGGCCAGCGGCGTGGTGAACTTTGCCTACGGCGCATTGGGCGGCCTGGCGGCCATGTTGTGCTGGCAGGTGATTGAACTCGACTATGCAGATTGGATAGGGTGGCTCGTTGGCATCGGCAGCGCCACCCTGCTTTCCTGGGGCTATGGCCGCTACGTCGCGCCATCGCTTACGCACCAAGACCGTGTGGTGCGGGCCATGGCCACTTTGGGCTTCGCACTCATGATCATGGGCATTGCCCAGTGGTATTGGGGCGACGACCCGCGCCGCCTGGTGCTGCCCACTGACTCCGGTGGTTTTGAATTCGACGGCCGCCGCCTCATCAGCCACACCCGCGTAGCGGCCCTGGCGCTGGCGGCCATTGCAACGTTTGGTATGGCCTGGTTGCTGGCGCGCACGCCGCTGGGGCTGCGCATGCGCGCCCTGCAAAGCAACCGCGTGCTCAGCGCCCTGGTGGGCGTGCGCATCAAGCGCGTGGACACCTGGGCCTGGGCTTTGGCCGGGCTGCTGGCCGGCATCTCGGGCTTGTTCATGGGCAACATGGTGCGGCTCAACCCCGTGGTGCTCACATTCCTCGTCATTCCGGCCATGGCCGCGGCCATGGTGGGACGCATGAACTCCTTGCCAATCACCGTGGCCGGTGGCTTGTTGATCGGCGTGCTGGAAGCGCTGACGGCGCTGCAGCCCGGCCTGCAACGTTACGGGTCAGCCACGGCGTTTGTGGTGGCCATTGCTGCCCTGGCCTGGCAGCAGCGCGGCGGCATCGGTCTGTCGCGCGACAACAGTCACATGGAATAGGCACAAAACGTGGCCAGCAAGAAGAAGGATCAACTCGACGTCGTGCCAGCCAGCCCGCTGGGCCGGTTGGCGCCCATGCTCGTCACCTTCTTGTTGGTGGCGCTGATCGGGCCGATGCTGCTTTCGGCCTATTGGCTCAACACCTTCACCACCGTGGCCTGCCTCACGCTGGCCGCGGCAACGGTGGCGCTGCTGTATGGGCAACTCGGCATGGTTTCGCTGGCGCAGTTTGCGTTGGCCGGCGTGGGCGGCTGGTTTTGCCTGCGCCTGATCCACGGCCTGGGCTTGCCATTTGAGCTGGCCTTGTTGCTGGGCGCCGTGGTGGCGGGTGTGTTCGGCCTGATCGTCGGCCTGCCGGCGCTGCGCATGCGCGGCCTGTATCTGGCGCTGCTCACGCTGATGATTGCCGCAGCCGTGCAGGTGGCGGCGAACGTCGTCGGCTTCCCCGACGGTGGGCCGGGCTGGATGGGCAAGGTCGTGAACGGCCAGCGCGCCTTGATCGAACGGCCCTGGTTGGCCACGAGTGACGCGGCCTACTTCCGCTACACCGTGCTGTGGTTGGCCGCCGGCATGGCACTCATCGAGTGGCAGCGCGCCAGCAAGGCCGGCCGTGCCTGGGCGCTCATTCGCAAGAGCGAGGCCGCGGCCATCAGCGCCGGCGTCAGCGTGGTGGGCTACAAGGCCTGGGCCTTTGCCTTGGGCGGCGCGCTTTCAGGCCTGGCCGGTGGCTTGCTGGCCGGCCTGAACGGGCAGCTCGACAACACCGGCTTCCCCGTCTCGCAGTCGATTCTGTTGTTTGCCTTGACCATCGTCGGCGGTGCCTACCACTGGATGGGCGCCGTGTTTGCCGGCCTGCTCATCCGCGCGCTGCCCGCCTTGTTGAACGACCACGGCGTGGATGGCAACCTGGCGAATGCGTTTTACGGTTTCGCCTTACTCGTATCGTTAATCCAAGGCCGCAAAGGCTTGGCCGGGCAGTTGGCTGATTTCTTCAAATTCGTGCGCATGAGCCGCATTGTGGAAGGCACGGCGAGCTGGCTGCTGATCGCCGCCGTGGTGGCGGGCATGGCGGTGGCCACCGGCCAAACAGGCTTTGCCGGCGCCTTCTTCATCGCGCTCATCGCGCTGCTGTTTCGCATCGCCATACCCGGCGTGTGCTGGCTGCTGCTGGGCTTTTTCGGCAAGCGCGCACAGGATGGCGCCGAAGACGCTGAAGCAGCGGTGTCGCTGCGTCTGGCGCGTGGTGTGGAGGCATTGGGTCTGGTGCCGGATCACCGTTTGGTCAAGCGCGCACTGAACTACTTGTTCATTGGCCTGTTCGTGGCCTGGGTGGCCTACGGCGTGTTCGATGTGCCCTATGGCGTTGGGCTGGCCATCATCTGGGGCGCGATGGCGGCCAAGGCCTTGCTTGAGCATGCCTTGTACCCGCATGTGCTGCCGCTGCGCGCGCGCATTGACGCGCGCTTTCCCAAGCCCTTTGCGGCCTACCGCTGAAGGGGCGCGACACATGATCGAGATCAACGACTTGTGTGTGCAGTTCGGTGGCGTCAAGCCCATTGATGGCCTCACCGTGAAGCTGCAGCGCCCCATCGTCGGCCTGATCGGCCCCAACGGCGCGGGCAAAACCACGCTGCTCAATGTGCTCTCGGGTTTCGTGGTGCCCGTGCGCGGCAGCGTGAGTGTGGATGGCACCAGCCTGACCGGTGTGGCGCCGCACCGCCGCGCGGCCATGGGCCTGCGCCGCACGTTTCAAACTGACCAGATTGCCGAAGACTTGAGCCTGAAGGAAAACGTGCTCGCGGTGGCCGACCACGCCGCGTTTGCCGACACCGCCGCGGCCGAAAAAGCCGTGCTCAGCGCCATCAACTTTGTGGGCCTGAGCCACCGCGTGAACCGCCGCGGCAGCGAGCTTTCAACCGAAGAGCGCCACCTGGGCGAAATTGCCAAAGCCGTGATAGGCCGGCCCAAGCTGGTGATGCTCGATGAACCCGGCGCCGGCCTGTCGGGCACGGAGTCGCAGCACCTTGAGCGCGTGATCAAGAACATTCCCACTTACTGCGGCGCGCAAGTGTTTTTGGTTGATCACGATGTCGACTTGATCGCCGCCTGCTGCCACGAAACCATGGTGCTCGACTTCGGCAAGCTGCTGGCCCTGGGCCGCACGGCAGAGGTGTTGAACGACCCCGATGTGCAGCGCGCTTACCTCGGCGATTTCAGCGCGCTGGAAGCCGCGATGGGCGTGAAATGACTCCCCCCCTACGCGCTTCGCGCGCCTTCCGGCAGGCAGGCCGGAAGGCCTTCGCAGGCGAGAAACAGTCCGCAGGGACTGTTTCACGTCCGGGCTCAGCCCCCTCAAGGGGGGCGAGCCCGCACCGAGCCAGCGCCTGCGCGCTGGCGAGTGGCTGGCGAGCGCCCATACTTGCAAGCCGATGGGCAACGCCAGCGGCCCGGCGAAGCCGGTTCCGCGGCGTTCGGCTTGATCCGGCCGTTTCGTGCGTCGCGGGCGGCTCTTGGCGCCACGGACAACTGATATGACAACGTTCGAAAACAGCCAACTTC
>JANOXU010000056.1:0-86015 GCA_031418595.1 Burkholderiales bacterium | reverse complement strand
GCCAGCAGCACGTAGAACATCACGCCCACGCCGGCCAGGGCCTTGCTTTCAAATTCGCACGCCGGCTGGTTGGGGTTGACGATGACATCGGCCGCCGGCAGCTCGACCACGCCGTTCACCAGCGCGGGCAAGTGGTGGTCGGTCACCAGCACGCGCAGGCCCTGCGCCTTGGCGTGCGCCACACCGGCCATGCTGGCGATGCCGTTGTCCACCGTCACCAGCAGATGCGGCCGGTGCAGCAAGGCCAGGTCGACGATGGCCGGGGTGAGGCCGTAGCCGTGCACGGCGCGGTCGGGCACCACGTAGTGCAACGTGCCGGGTTGCGCCCCCAGCAGCGCCAGGCCGCGCAGGGCCACGGCGCAGGCGGTGGCACCGTCGCAGTCGTAGTCGGCCACGATGCAAACATGCTGCGCCGCGGCCAGGGTGTCGGCCAGCAGGCGCGCCGCGGCCTGCGCACCCAGCAGGTCGGCCGGTGGCAACAGCCTGGCCAGCGCGTCGTCGATGTCATCGCTGCTGCGCACGCCGCGCGCGGCCAGCAGCCGCGCCAGCAGCGGGTGCACGCCCTGCTGTTCGAGCGCGAAGGCCAGGCGCGGCGGCGATGCGCGGGCTTCGATGCGCGGGCTGCTCACAACTGGCTCAAGATCGTGGCTGCCGCCGGGCGCCGCCAGCGCCGCGTCAAGCCGCGCAGCAGCCCGCCGCGGGCGGGCGCGAAGGTGACGGCGCGGCGCTCGCCACACAGCGTGAGGCGCGCTTCGCGGTTGTGCGCAGCGTCAACCAGCCACGTGCGCAAGGCGTCGGCATCGAGTTCAGCCCAGGCCCGTTCCCAGGCCGGCACATCCAGCGCCAAGGCCGGCTGGCGCAAGCGCTCATCGACAGTGATCTCTACCGTTGCATGCTGCGCCACGCCCGTGCCGCTGAGCCAGAACGAGTTCACCGCCAGCTCGCCCCGCGCCTCGCGCTGGGCATTCAAAGGCGCGGTGTACAGCAGCATTTGCAGCTCGCTTTGCAGCCGCCGCCAGGCCACGGCCTGCGGCGTGCGCTGCAGCCAGGCCTGCACACTGCGGCCGCGCACGCGGTCGAGCGCGGCGGTGGGCTGCGCGGCCAGGCTGGCGTGCTGCACATACCAGCGCGCGGCCGCACCGTAGTGCAGCGCCCAGCCCAGGTCTTCGAACAGGCTGCGCACCAGACTCAGCAGCTCGCGCGAATCGCTGTCAGACAAGTTCAGCTCGGCCGGGTCGCGCAGCACCACATCGTCGGCCGAGGCCTGCCAATGGCCCGGCGTGAGCAGGCCCCAGGCGCTGCCCTCAGCCACGTTCAGGCCGTCGCGTCGCGCCCAGTGCGCGGCCAGGGGCCACAGGCCATCAGCACCCTGCCAGCCTTGTGCCTGGGCCAAGGCAGCCTCGTGCGGCATGCTCAGCGCTGCCTGGCCATCACCCGCGCTGAAGACCGGCTCGCAGCGCGCCAAAACCTGTTCCAGCGCCGGCAGCTTCAAGCCCGCTGCGGCCTTTGCAAACAGCGGCGCAGCCGGGTTCGCAAAGGGAATGAGCAGGTGCATCGGCCGATTATGGTTGGGGCCCATCGACGGCCTTGGGCTGCCGGTAGCATGCCGGCCATGAACCTGCCCTATGAGTGGCACATCGGCTGGCGCTACACCCGCGCCGGGCGCAGCGGCCGGCGCAACGGCTTCATCTCTTTCATCTCCGGCATCTCGATGCTCGGCATCGCCCTGGGCGTGGCGGCGTTGATCATCGTTCTTTCGGTGATGAACGGCTTTCAGCGCGAGGTGCGCGACCGCATGCTGTCGGTCATCGCGCACATCGAATTGTTCGATGCTTCGGGCAACGCCCTGGCCGACTGGCAGGCCACCGCCGCGCAGGCGCGCAAGCAGCCGGAAGTGCAGGGCGCGGCCCCTTTCATCGCCGCGCAATCGCTGCTGGTGCGCGGCGACGAGATGCGCGGCGCCGTGGTGCGCGGCATTTCACCGGCCGATGAGGCCACCGTCACGCCGCTGGCCGCGCAGTTGAAGGACAGCACCTTGGCCGCGCTGCAACCAGGGGCCTGGCAGATTGCCCTGGGCAGCGAATTGGCACGGCTGCTGGGCGTGCGCGTGGGTGAGAAGGTGACGCTGCTGGCGCCGGGCGGGCAGCTCACGCCGGCCGGCGTGGTGCCGCGCATGAAGCAGTTCACCGTGGCCGGCCTGCTCGACACCGGCCACTATGAATACGACAGCAGCCTGGCCTTGATTCACCTGGACGACGCGGCCAAGCTGTACCGCCTGGAAGGCGCCAGCGGCGTGCAACTCAAGCTGAACGATGTGCACGCCGCGCGCCGCGTGGCCGCCACGCTGGCCACGCAGATGGGCCCGGGCGTCGTGGTGCGCGACTGGACGCGCACCAACCGCAACTGGTTCGATGCGGTGCAGATCGAAAAGCGGCTGATGTTCATCATCCTGACGCTGATCGTGGCGGTGGCCGCATTCAACCTGGTGTCCACGCTGGTCATGACGGTGACGGACAAGCGCGCCGACATCGCCATCTTGCGCACCCTGGGCGCCAGCCCGCGTTCTGTGATGGGTGTGTTCATGGTGCAGGGTGCGGCGGCCGGCATCATCGGCACCGGCGCGGGCGTGGCGCTGGGCCTGCTGATCGCTTTCAACGTGGGCGTGATCGTGCCCTTCATCGAGCGGCTGCTCGGCGTGGCCTTCCTGCCCGGCAGCATCTACGTCATCAGCCACATGCCCAGCGAGCCGCTGCTGAGCGACATCGTCCCCGTCGGCTTGATCTCGCTGTTATTGGCCTTTGCCGCCACGCTGTACCCGAGCTGGCGCGCCAGTCGCGTCAACCCGGCCGAGGCGCTGCGCTATGAGTCAATCTGCCGCCGCGGCGGCGCAGCCGGGTGCGCCGGTGCTCATGGCCACCGATCTGCACAAGCGCTTTCAGGAAGGTGATCTCGACGTGCAGGTGCTGCGCGGCGTGAGCCTGGCGGTGCATGCCGGCGAAACCCTGGCCGTGGTGGGCGCCTCGGGCTCGGGCAAGAGCACTTTGCTGCACCTGCTGGGCGGGCTCGATGCCGCCAGCAGCGGGCAGGTTGAACTGATGGGACGCGACCTCACCGCCATGGACGCTACCGCCCAGGGCCGCTGGCGCAACCTGCACCTGGGGTTTGTGTACCAGTTCCACCACCTGCTGCCGGAGTTCAGCGCGCTGGACAACGTGGCCATGCCCTTGCGCATTCGCCGCCTGAGCAGCGCGCAGGCCCGCGCCGCGGCGCGCGACACCCTGGCCCAGGTGGGGCTGGGCGATCGCGCGGCGCACCACCCGTCGCAGCTCTCGGGTGGCGAGCGCCAGCGCGTGGCCATCGCGCGCGCGCTGGTCACGCGCCCGGCCTGCGTGCTGGCTGACGAGCCCACCGGCAACCTCGACCGCGCCACCGCCGACGGCGTGTTTGAGCTGATGCTGGCGCTGGCCCGTTCACACGGCACGGCGTTCGTGGTGGTCACGCATGACGCCAGCCTGGCCGCGCGCTGTGGGCGCACCTTGCAGTTGGGGCGCTGAACGTGCGAGTCGCTGACCCGCAGCGCAACTTCATCACGCTTGCAAGCCCCAAACACATGCCCTTGCGCGCCAGGGGGCGGCAGGGGCCTTCCTACAATCACCAGCGTGAACTCCCTTAACGCCGACCTGCATTGCCATTCCGTCGTTTCCGACGGCACCCTCGAACCCGAAGCCCTGGCCCAGCGCGCCAGGGCCAAGGGCGTGGAGTTGTGGGCCCTGACCGACCACGACGAACTCGGCGGCCAGCAGCGCGCCCGCGACGCCGCCCTGGCCTTGGGCTTGGCCTATGTCAGCGGCGTCGAGATTTCGGTCACCCACCTCGGCACCACGGTGCACATCGTCGGCCTGGGGTTCGACCCGTTCGACACCGGCCTTCTTCGCGGCCTGCAAGCCACCCGCGGCGGGCGCAGCGAACGCGCGCAAGAAATTGCCGCCGGCCTGGCCAAGGTGGGCATTGCGCAGGCCTATGAAGGCGCGCTGAAGTACGTCGGCAACCCCGAGTTGATTTCGCGCACGCACTTCGCCCGCTTCTTGGTGGAAGTGGGTGCCTGCGCCGACACCAACGAAGTCTTTCGCCGCTTCCTCACCGAAGGCAAGCCCGGCTACGTGCCGCACCGCTGGGCCAGCTTGCGCAATGCGGTGCGCTGGATCACCGAGGCCGGCGGCATCGCCGTCATCGCCCACCCCGGGCGCTATGGCTTCACACCCACGCAAGAGCACGCCTTGTTCAACGAATTCATTGAACACGGCGGGCGCGGCGTGGAAGTCATCACCGGCAGCCACACGCCGGCTGAGTACGGCAAGTACGCTGAGAAGGCGCGCGACTACAAACTGCTGGCTTCACGCGGCAGTGACTTTCATTCGCCGTATGAAAGCCACGTTGACCTCGGCGCCTTGCCCGCCTTGCCCGGCTTCCTCACGCCGGTGTGGGCCGAACTGCACAGCCGCATCGCCCAGCCCGCGCTCTGAGGCTGAGCCGCCGCCGCGGCATGACGCCATGTCGCAGTACTTCGAAGTCCACCCCGATAACCCGCAGGGCCGCTTGCTCAAGCAGGCCGCGCAGATCATCCGCGCCGGCGGCGTGGCCGCCATCCCCACCGATTCAAGCTATGCCCTGGCCTGTCACTTGGACGACAAGGCCGCGGCGCAGCGGCTGCGCCAGATCCGTGAGGTCGACGACAAGCACCACCTCACGCTGCTGTGCCGCGACCTGAGCGAACTGGCCGCGTATGCCAAGGTGGACAACCGCCAGTTCCGCCTGCTCAAGCTGGGCACGCCGGGGCCGTTCACCTTCATCCTCGAAGCCACCAAGGAAGTGCCGCGGCGGCTGAGCCACCCGTCGCGCCGCACCATCGGCTTGCGCGTGCCCGACCACCGCGTCACGCAAGAGCTGCTGGCGCTGCTGGGCGAGCCGCTGCTGGCCACCACGTTGATCTTGCCGGGCGATAGCGAACCCATGAACGACCCGCAAGCCGTGCGCGAGCGGCTGCAACGCGCACTGGATGCCGTGGTGGATGCGGGTGCCTGCCCGATGCAGCCGACCACGGTGGTCGATCTGAGCGGTGATGAGCCGCTGCTGGTGCGCCTGGGGCGCGGCGACCCGGCGCGGCTGGGCTTGACACCTATCCCCGCGCCAGGCTGAGGGCGCGCGCCACGCGCTCGGCATCAAAGCCCAGCATCACCTGCCCGCGCACCAGCAGCACCGGCGTGCCCTGGCCGCGCACGGCCGCGAAGCGAAAGGCGCATTCGCGGTCGGTTTCGATGAAACATTCGCTGAACGCCACCTGGTGCTCGGTCAGCCAGGCGCGGGCTGCGGCGCAATAGGCGCAGGTGGTGGACGACAGCATTTGAATGTCGCCCGGCCGCGCCAGCGCGGCCAAGCGACTGCCCACGTTGGCCGCACGCTGCGCACCCCACCACTGGCTGGCGCCGGCAGTGGCCAACACCAGCAGCAGCAAGACCCACAGCGAACGCTTGCCGGGGGCCATGTGCCGGCCTCAAATGGCCGCGATGGCCACCACTTCCACCTTCCACTCGGGCCGCGCCAGCCGCGCTTCAACGGTGGCCCGGGCCGGCGCGCAGGCCGCGGGCAGCCAGGCTTCCCAAACTTCGTTGAACTGTGCGAAATCGGCCAGATCGGTGATGAAGATCTGGCAGCTCAGCAGCCTGGACTTGCTGCTGCCGGCCCGCGCCAGCAAAGCGTCGATCGAAGCCAGCACCTGGCGCGCCTGGCCGGCCATGCCTTGCGTGGCATCGCCCGCCACCTGGCCGGCCAGGTAGCACACGCCGTTGTGCACCGTCATTTCAGACAGGCGCTTGCCGGTGTCGAAACGCTGAATCGAATTCATGTGTGACCTTTCTTGTGCCCGTGCTTGCTTGCAGGTTTATGGGCCGGTTTGTGGGATGTGGCAGTGGCCGCGGCGCCCGCACGCCCGAGCTTGCTTTCCTTGCCCGCCAACAGCTTGCGGATGTTGCCTTCATGGCGCCACACCAGCAGCAGCGTCATGGCCACGATGGTCAGCAGCATGGGCTGCACACCCCAGATCAGGAGTTGATAGAACGGCGCGAACAGCGCGGCCACCAACGAGGCCAGCGACGAGTAGCGAAAGAACGCCGCGATGATGACCCAGGTGGCCAGCGTGGCCAGCCCGAGCAGAGGGTTCAAGCCCAACAGCACCCCGGCCGCCGTGGCCACGCCCTTGCCGCCGTGGAACTTGAAGAACAGCGGCCACAAGTGGCCCAGGAAGGCAGCCAGGCCGACGAGGGCCACGCTCCATTCCCCCAGGCCAAAGTGGGCGCCGAACTTAACCGCCAGCCACACCGGAACGAAACCCTTCAGCGCGTCCAGCGCCAGCGTCAGCCCCGCCGCGGCGCGGTTGCCGCTGCGCAGCACATTGGTGGCGCCGGGGTTGCCCGAGCCATAGCCGCGCGGGTCGGCCAGGCCCATGGCTCGGCTGACGATCACGGCAAACGACAGCGAGCCCACCAAGTAGGCGGCCAGTACGGCGAGAAGACTGTAGGCGGCGTTCATGTGGGGCTGGCAGATCAGGCCTTCAGTCTACGCGGCCTGTGCCCCCGCGCCCTTGCGCGCAGCCAGCGCCACCACGAGACCGCAGGCCGCCAGCGCCCAGACGACAACGGCGCCAGAAGGCAGGTCGAACAACGCTGACGCCGCCAAGCCGAGCGCATAGCCCGCAGCACCAATGCCGAAGCCGAACACCTGGCGCCGCCGCCCGTGAAGAGCGCTGGTGCCAAGCGCCGGAATGATGAGGCTGGCGAACACCAGGTACACGCCCACCAATTGCACTGAAGCCGTGACGGCCACGGCAAACGCCGCGTAAAAGCCGAAGCGCCCCAGGCGTCGCAGCCCGCCCAGGCCCATGGCCGCCAGCAGCGCGGCCGTCACGCCCGCCAGCCAGCCCAGTTGCGTGGCATTGACCCACAAGATCTGCCCGACCAGCAAGTCTTTCAAGTGCTCGCCGCCACGCGGGTTGCCCGCCAGCAGCAGGATGCCGGCACAGGCGGCGAGGATGAACATGACGCCGATCAGCGCCTCTTGCTGCCGTGGCGCGCGGCGTTCGGTCCAGGTCAGCAGCCAGGCGCCCAGCAGCGCGGCGCTCACGGCGGCGGCCTGCACCGCCACGCCGCCCGCGGGCAGGCCCAGCGCATCGGCCGCAATCACGCCCAGGCCGGCGATCTGCGCAATGGCCAGGTCGATGAAGACGATGCCGCGATCCAGCACCTGCATGCCCAGGGGCACATGGGTGGCCAGCACCAGCAGGCCGGCCACCAGGGCGGGGCCGAGGATGGCCCAGTCCAGCGCAGCCCAGTTCAACGCGGTGCTCCGGCCACCAGCAGGCGCAATAACGTGTCGTCGAACAGGCCGAACAAGTCTTTCGCGCCTTCGCTGCCGCCCACCGTGAACGGCAGCTTCACGGCCGCAATGCCGGCGTTCTTGCTCAACCAGTCCGAGGGCCGCGCATCCTGATACGCCGCGAACAGCACCATGCGCGCCGGCGTCGCCTTCAGGCTGGCCAGCACGCCTTGCAGATGCGAGGCCGTGGGTTCCACGCCGGGCTTGGGTTCCAGCACCGCCACTTCCTTCAGGCCCAGCCAGTCGTAGAGGTAGACAAAGGCCTTGTGCTGCGACACCACCGGCAGGCCCTTCAGCGGCACGGCCTGCACGTCCCAGCGCGCCATGGCCTGTTGCCAGCGCTGGCTGAAGTCGGCCTGCGCCCGGGCGTAGGCGGCCGCGTTGGCCGGGTCGATCTGCTTTAACCGCGCACTCAAGGCGACAGCCACCAGCGCGATGTTGCGCGGGTCGGTCTGGATGTGCGGGTTGCCGGCGGCATGCACGTCGCCCTGCGAGCGGTCGAGCTGGGCGGGCAGGTCGAGTTTGCGCACATGGTCGGCGGCGGCGAAGTTGCCCGGCTGGCTGGCCTGCACCTTGGCATTGCCCGACTGCTGCAGCAGCAGCGGCAGCCAGCCCACTTCCAACTCCGCCCCGGTGCACACCACCAGGTCGGCGTTGCGCGTGCGCGCGATCAGGCTGGGCTTGGCCTGGATGTGATGCGGGTCTTGCAAGGCCGTGGTGGCCACGGCCACCTCGACCAGGGCGCCGCCTAGTTCCTGCACCAGGGCGCCCCATTCGGGTTCGCAGGCCAGCACCCGCAACGCCGCCTGCGCAGGCGCCATGGGCAGCCACAGCAGGGCCGCCAGCGGCACGCAAAGGAGTTTGGACTTG
The DNA here is from genome assembly GCA_031418595.1 of Burkholderiales bacterium. GTDB lineage: Bacteria > Pseudomonadota > Gammaproteobacteria > Burkholderiales > Burkholderiaceae_C > Rubrivivax. Next base: position 77,717 of record JANOXU010000056.1, on the reverse strand, counting down.
TTCATGGCACGTTCCTGTTCAACTAAACGTCAGTACCCGTGCGCGCCATGCGCGCCCAGGCTCATCTGGTATTGCAGGAAGACCTGCCGGTCGGCGGCGCCAGCGCGCGAATGGTCTTGCGCCAGTTGCAGGCGCAGGCGCGAAAACTCGCTGGCATTGAAGTCCAGCATCAGCGAATGCTTGGCCGGCCGATAGGCATCGCCAGGACGCAGCCGCTCGGTGCGCAGCCCCACGCGCCATGCCGGCATGAACTGGTAAACGCCCTGCACATACCAGCCCGACAGGCTGGCGCGGTTAGGCGCCGCCAGGTTCAAACCGCCCAGGTCTTGCACCAGGCTGCCGCTGCGTGTGCTGCGCAGCCACTCGCCCTGCAGCTTGAAGTTTGTGCGCGTAGCGTTGCCGTTGGGTGCCCACTTCCACACCGCATCGGCCACCCACACCCGCGTGCGTCCGCTGAAGGCATTGGTGATGCCGTTGCCCAGCGCATCCACGTCGGCCAGGGCCTGGTCGCTGGCTTTGGCATTCAGCACCGACAGGCCAGCGCGCCAACTGTGGCTGATGCCCAGGTCGGCCCCGGTGTGTGCCGTCAAGGCCAGCATGCCGGCGCCGTTGCGGCTGCCGTCAGAGCCCGGGAAGCTGCGGCCGCGGCCGAGCTCCATGCCGAGCTGGATGAACTGGTCGGTCGGTGCCAGCCAGGTCAACTGCACGCCGTCGTCGCCAAATTGCGTGCCGAGCATCGCCTGGTAGGCCAGCGGGTTGTCGACGAAGTCCCAGCGGTGCGCATGCTGCGCATTGAGATAACCCAGGCCCGAGAAGAAGCGCCCGGCCTTGAGCGTGAGGCCGGCGCCGAGCGCCGTGGTCTGCACATAGGCCTCTTCCACCGACACGCGGTCGTCCGGGTGCAAGGCAATGCTGGCCACGCCGCGCCACCAGGGGTCGATGCTGGCCGACAAGCCCAGCTCGGTTTCCGCCAGGCTGAAGCCGCGTGTGCCCGGGCCGGCTTCAGCGCCCACCGGCAACGCCACACCGGTGATGCGGTAGCGCGACGGGTCTTGCGAGGTGCGCGCGTACAGGCCCGAGACGATCAGCGACAGCGCCGGGTTGAAGCTGCTGTTAGCCGCCGCAGCCGCGGGTGCCATGGCCGCCGCGGGCAGTGTGGGCACGGCTGGCCCAGGCGGCGCGGCCGTGGCCTTCTCGGCGGCCTGAAGCCGCTGTTCCAGCGCTTGCATGCGCGCCTCGTAGGCGATGCGCAAGCTGTTCATCTCGGCACGCAGCGTGGCGATGTCGGCAGCGCTATCCGCCCGGGCGGCCAGCGGCTGGCCCATGGCGTAGACGAAGGCGAGCGCAAGGCTCGCCGGCAAAGGTTTGATCATGGTTGCTCGATCCAGGCAAGAACGTCGGAGTACGCCCAAACTGCGCAGCGCGCAGGCTCGGGGCGGCTAAGGAACGTCAGGCTGAAACGAGAGGCGGAGCGCGGCTTCGATAGGCCAGCGCGGGTGCGGCGGCACAGACACTGGCGCAGGCCAGCGCCAGCGGCTCATGCGTTGCAACAGTCGGCGCGACTGCCTGCCAGGCCGCCAGCGCCGCCCCACCCGCAACCGTGGCGCCAGCCAGGCACAGATCGCAAGGCGTGGTACGCGGCGCGTCAAAGGGGTCGTCGGCGCCGGCCACCCGCGTGGTCGCGTGCGACACGCCATGCCACACGGCGGCCGCTTGCGCCATGGGCAACAGCAGGGCGAACCACACCAACCACGCCCTGTGGCGCTGCAAGAAGGGAACGCCGCGAAAGGCCAACATGAGGGGCGAGATCCTACGCCCCCCGGTCATGCCCACGCACAATGAAACCATGACAAGCGACTGGCCCAACCTGGCCCACCCCGAGTTGCACGACGAGCTGCACGCCCGCCCGCCGCTGCAAGTGGCCGCGCCGGGCGTGTTGAGCCACTGGGTGCAGCATGGCATGAGCGCCGCTTGCGCCGCGCAGGCCCTGGCCGCGGTGTGCCAGCACTTCGGCGCCCCGGCGCCGGCACCGGGTGCCAGCCACATGCTGCTGCAGCAAGGCACGCAGGCCTTCAAGTACGAGCGTCATGGCGAGTTCGTCAGTTGGCAATGGTTCCACGCCCTGGCCGATGCACCGGCCGATGCCGCCGCGCTGCGCAGCCTGTGGCAGCGCTCGCCGGGCCTGCGCAGCCTGCCCGGCGTGTTGCGGGACATCTTCGCGCAGGCCACGGCCGGCGAGTTGTTGACGGCCACACAAATCGTGCTGCTGCCGGCAGCGGCCGCGCCGGCATTGCCGGCCACGCCGGAAACTTGGCAAGCTGCCTTTCACGACGGTGAACTGGTGGGCTCGCACATCGGCGAAGGCGCGGCCACCGTGCTCACCGACCTGCGATTGCACGAGCAGCACACCACGCGCTACTTGCTGCTCGACGCCGCGCTCAGCCCCGGGCAAATCGCGCGCGAGGCGCAACGCCTGTGCGAGATCGAGGCCTACCGCATGCTGGCCATGCTGGGCTTTCCGCTGGCCCAGCGCGAGGCCGCTGCGCTGGGCGCGCTCGAAGGCCGGCTGCGCAACGCGGTCGACGCCATGGCCGCCGGCAGCCCGGGCGACGACACCCCGGTGTTCAACACCTTGACCCAACTCGCCGCCGAAGTGGAACACATCGCCGCGCGCACGCGCTTTCGCTTTGCCGCCACCCGGGCCTATCACCACCTGGTGCAGCGCCGTCTGACCGCATTGCGTGAAACACGCCTGCGCGGCGTGCAGACACTCACCGGTTTCCTGAACCGCCGCCTGGGGCCCGCGGTGGCCCTGTGCAACAGCACCGACGTCAGACTGAGTGACGTGGCCGAACGCATCAACCGTGCCGTAGGCCTGGCCCGTGTGCGGGTGGAGGTGCACCGCGAGGCCAACAACCAGGAGCTGCTCAAGAGCCTGGCCCAGCGCGCGCAGATGCAGTTGCGCTTGCAGCAAACGGTGGAAGGCCTGAGCGTGGTGGCGATCACCTATTACCTGCTGGGCCTCATCAGCTACGCCGCCAAGGCCATGCTGGTGCTGCCGGCGCTGCAAGACCTGCACTGGAAGAGCGATGTGCTGGTGGGCGTGGCCGCGCTGCCGGTGCTGCTGGCGGTGTGGGGCTTCATACGCCGCTTGCGCCGGCACCTTTCAACCTGACGCCAAGGCGCAATCCACCGCCACCGCGTTCAACAGCCGCGTCAACACGGCAGGCTCCAGCCCCACCAAGTAACCACGCCGTCCGCCGTTGATGGCGATGCGCGGCAGCGCCAGCACCGTGCGCTGCACATACACCGGCATGGCCTTGCGCAGCCCGAACGGCGAGGTGCCACCCACCTGGTAGCCGCTGTGGCGCTGGGCCACTTCGGGTGTGCACGGCGTCACGCTTTTGGCGCCGATGGCGCGCGCCAGGTTCTTGGTGCTGACTTGCGCGTCACCGTGCATCAACACGATGAGTGGGTTGGTGCGTTCATCGTGCATCACCAAGGTTTTGATCACGCTGTGCTCGGGCAGCCCAAGCTGGCGTGCCGACTCGGCGGTGCCGCCGTGCTCGACATAATCGTACGCATGCTCACTGAACTCCACGCCGTGGGCGCGCAACGCCTGAGTGGCCGGTGTTTCGCTCACATGTTTGATCTTCTTCACGGCGGACTCCTTCAACACCGGGCGCATGGCCGAAGTTTGCCTGGGCTGGCAGCATGAAGGCCGGCTTGGCGCTGTGTATCGCCCTGTTGCACCTGGCGCTTTGGAGCTGGCTGCAACAGGCGCTGCGCCCACAGCGCAGCGGCGCCGCGCCCACAGCGGCGCCGGCCTTGGCCTGGCTTGACTTGAAACCCTTGCCGCCAGCGCCGCTGCCCGCTCCCGCACAAGATCCTGGGCGAGCAAAGCGGCCCGTTGCTGCCCCGGCTGCCACCATTGCGCCCACGCGCGCTGCGCCGCAGGCCATCACCCTGCCTGCGGCCTCTGGCACTGCCCAAGCGTCCGGCCCCTCAGTGGTGCCGCTTGAGCCGCTTGCTGCAGCGCCGGCCCCGCAGCAAGCCGCCGCGGCCAGTGCCCCGGCACCACGGCCCAGTTTGCTCGAGTCTGCCGGCACGCGGCGCGCCGCCGCCGCGGCGGCCGCGAAGCCCGGCATGGCGGAGCTGGGCCGTGTGGCCAGCGGCCAAGCCGAGCCTGTTTCGCGGCAAGAGCAACTGGCCCGCAGCGTCGAACGCAGCGCCGTGGGTGACTGTCTGAAAGGCGAATTCGCCGGCGCCGGCATGGGCATCTTGAGCGTGCCGTTCTTCGCCTGGGCCGAATTGGCCGGCCACTGTCGGCGCTGATCGGCGTGCGCGCCGGCCGGCCATGAGGCGCGCATAGGGCCAATCTGGATGGCTGCGCTGCCTGCGGGCCAGGATCATCCGTCCCACAGCGCGGCAACCGCCGCCACCACTCTGCCCGACCGGGCCAGCGAAGGATCACCCATCATGCGCACACACACTCTCAGCACTTTGGTGGCCGCCGCAGTGCTGGCCTTGGCAGGCACCGCCCAGGCCCAAGACAAAAAGTCCATCGAGCTGCGCTACAGCAGCGGCGCGCCGCCCAAGGGCAACCCGTGGGTGATGCAGATTGAGCGCTTTGCCAAGTTGGTGGAAGAAGAAAGCAAGGGCGAATTGAAGATCGCGCCGTTCCTGAATTCAGCCCTGGGCAGTGAGCAAGACACGGTGCAGCAAGTGGCGCGCGGGCGCATCGACATGGGCGGCTATTCCGGCGGCTCGGCGGCGCTGGTCGTGCCCGAGGTGGCGCTGCTGCTGATGCCGTTTTACTTCCGCAACGCCGCCGAGGCCGATTGCGTGCTCGACAACCACCTCACCAAACAAGTCACTGAACTGTTCGACAAAAAAGGCGTGCGCTTCATCGGCTGGACCTCTGTCGGCTCGATCGAGCTGTTTGGCAAGAAAGCGTTCAACACGCCGAAGGACCTGAACGGCGTCAAGGCCGCGGCCTATGCCAACAAGACGCAGACCATCTTCTTCTCGTCGCTCGGCGCAACGCCCACGCCGCTGGGCCTGCCGGAGTGGATTCCGGCGTTCCAGACCGGCATGGCCGAGGTGGTGATGACGCCGATCACCTTCGCCCTGCCCTCGGGCCTGACCAAGGTGGCGCCGGTGGCGTCGCGCCTGGGCGTGTACGACTCGCCGGGCCTGACGCTCATGAACAAGGGCGTGTTCGACAAGCTGCCCAAGACAGCGCAAGACGCCTTGCTCAAGGCCAGCGAGCGCATCCCCAGCAGCCAGTACCGGACCGAGGTGCGCGGCTTCGAAAACGTGCTGTACGGCATGCATGAAAAGGCCGGCGGCCAGATCGTCAGCGCCACGCAGGCGCAGCGCGACGCCTGGCGCACGGCCATGGAGCCCATCTACCCGAAGATCGTTGACGAAACCGGCGGCAGCGCCAAGGCCTTTTACACCGCCATGGAAGCCGGCCGCCAGGCCTGCGCCAAGTAGTGCTTGCCAGCGGCGCACCAGCCTTCGCCAGGAACATCGTCAACCGCTGGCACCGGGTGGAATGCCTGGTGGCCGTGCTGGCGTTCGGCTTCATTGCCGTGGTGCTGGTGGCCGATGTGCTGGGCCGCGAGCTGCTGGGGCCGATTTATCGCGCCTTCGACATCAAGGGCCAGGCCGGCGTGTATGCCTCACAGAAGATGAGCATTTATGCGCTGGTGATCGGCAGCTTTGCCGGCGTGGGCATTGCCACCGCCACGGCCAGCCACCTGCTGCCGCGCATCGGCTTCAAGTGGGTGCCGCCACATTGGGGCCCAGTGGTCGACCGTTGTGCTGACCTCTTCACCGGCTTGTTCATGATCGGCGTGGCCTATTACGGCTGGGTCTACGTGCAAAGCTCGATGAGCGCTGACCTGCGCGCGCAGGCCTTCAACATCCCGATCTGGCCGATTCAACTGGCCATACCGTTGGGCTTTGCCTCGGCCGCGGTGCGCTACTTCTTCTTTGCCGCGTGGCCTGATTTGCGGCCTGCGTTACCGGAGTTCCAGGAATGACGTTACTGGCGTTCCTGGGCCTGGTGGGCGTGTTGTTGCTGCTGCGCCAGCCGCTGGTGGTGATCTTGCTGGCCATTGCGGCCTTCGTGCAAATCGTCTGGGGCAAGGGCCAGCTCGACTACATCCTCGAAGACATGTGGGTGGCGCTCGACAAGGAACTCATCCTGTCGATCCCGCTGTTCATTCTTTGCGGCAATGTCATGACGCAGGGCTCCACCGCCAAGCGGCTGATCCGAATCGTTGCAGCCTTCACACGCCCGCTGCCCGGTGGGCTGGCGGTGGCGGCGATCCTGAGCTGCGGTGTGTTCGCCGCCATTTCAGGCAGCAGCATCGTCACCATGCTGGCCATCGGCACCGTGATGTACCCGGCGCTGCGCGCGGCCAACTACGACAACAAGTTTGCGCTGGGCACCATCATGTCGGCCGGCACGCTGGGCATCATCATCCCGCCGTCGATTCCCATGATCATCTACGGCCTGGTGACCGAAGCGTCGATCACCGACCTGTTCCTGGCCGGCGTGGGCCCGGGCATCTTCATCTTGATCGTGATGTCGATCTACGCCATGGTCACCTGCCGGCACATGCCGACTGAAAAGTTCGATGCGGCAGAACTGAAGGTGGCGCTGCGCGAAGGCGTGTGGGCGATGCTGATGCCGGTCATCTTGCTGGGTGGCATTTACAGCGGCTACTTCACCGCCACCGAAGCCGCGGCGGTGGCCCTGGTGTACGCCATGTTCGTGGAAATGTTCATCCACAACGAAATGAAGTTCAAAGACTTCTACACCGTGGTGCTCGAACAAAGCAAGCTCGGCGGCAGCCTGTTCCCGGTGCTGGCCGTGGCGTTGAGCCTGAACATCGTGCTCATCGAACACCGCGTGCCCGGGCAGATGGTGGCCTTCATGCAGGGCTACATCAGCAGCCCCTTGATGTTCATGCTGCTGGTCAACCTGCTGTTGCTGGCGGTGGGCTGCTTGATGACCACCGGCGAGGCCATCCTCATCCTGGCGCCGCTGCTGGCCCCGGTGGCCGAGGCTTACGGCTTCAACAAGGTCACGTTCGGCATCATCATGATCTTGAACCTGGAGATCGGCTACCTCACGCCACCCGTGGGGCTGAACCTCATCGTCGCCATGTCGGCGTTCAAGCAACCGTTCGGCCTGCTGGTGAAGGCGGCGCTGCCGTATGTCGGGCTGATGATCGTGTGCCTGGCCGTGGTGGTGTGGCAGCCGTGGATCGCGATGTATTTGGTTGACGGGAAGTTCTGAGCGCCGATGACCTGGAGCCTGCTGGCCATTGATGAAACCGGCCGCATCGGCGTGGCCATTGCCAGCCGCTTCTTTGCGGTGGGTGCGCTGTGCATTCACACGCAGCGCGGCGTGGGCGCCGTGGCCACGCAGGCCTTGATGAACCCGCTGTATGGCCCCGCCGGCCTGAGCCTGCTGGCCCAGGGCCATGCGCCAGCGCAGGTGGTGGCCGCGTTGCTGGCCGCAGATGCCGGGCGCGAGCAGCGCCAGGTGCATGTGCTTGATGCGCACGGCGTGGCGGCGGCGCACACCGGCGCGGCCTGTGTCGATTGGTGCGGACAGGCTCAATTCAACGGTTACAGCGTGGCCGGCAACATGCTGGCCGGCGCCCAGGTGCTGCGCGCCACGGCCACCACCTTCGCCAACAGCGCCGGTCAGGCGTTGGCACAACGTTTGATATCAGCCATGATGGCGGGCGAGGCTGCGGGTGGCGACAAGCGCGGCAAGCAGTCGGCCGCGCTGCGCATCCAGGGCGATGAAGACCATACCGAACTCGACCTGCGGGTCGATGACCATGCCGAGCCGTTGGCTGAATTGCAGCGCCTGCATGACGTGAGCTTGCAGCGCTTCCAGCCCTTTGTGGCCTGCCTGCCGGGGCGGCACAATCCGGCGGGTGAGCTGGATCGCAGCCGCATTGAGGCGCGCATCGAAGCGTTTCATGCCGCCCGCCGCAACGAGCCCTGAAATCCACGCCGCCGCGCCCGCACCGGCGCCCACCTCAGCATTTCAATCTGCCTGAAAGCCCATGATGTTGTTCAAGCCCAAGATCTTGTTCGCCCTGCTCGCCCTGGCCGCCAGCACCGCCACCAGCGCCCAGACCCTGCGCGTGGGCCTGGCCGAAGACCCCGATGCGCTCGACCCCAGCTTGGCGCGCACTTTTGTCGGCCGCATCGTTTTCGCCGCACTGTGCGACAAGCTGGTCGATGTGGACGAGAAGCTGAACATCGTGCCGCAACTGGCCACCAGCTGGGAGTGGAGCGCCGACAACAAGGCGCTGACCATGAAGATCAGGCCAAACGTTAGTTTTCACGACGGTGAAAAGCTCGACGCCGCGGCGGTGAAGTTCAACCTCGAACGCCACAAGAACCTGCCGGGTTCCAACCGGCGCGGCGAACTGGCGCTGCTGGCCACGGTGGACGTGGTGGATCCTCTCACCGTGAAGTTGAACCTGAGCGCGCCGTTTTCACCGCTGCTGGCCACGTTGTCGGACCGAGCCGGCATGATGGTGTCGCCCAAAGCCGCACTGGCCGCACTGGCGGCGGGCGCGAATTTCGCCGCCAAGCCGGTGTGTTCGGGGCCTTTCAGGTTCGTCGAGCGTGTGGCGCAAGACCGCATGGTGTTCGAGCGCTTCGACGGCTACTGGAACAAGGCGCAGATTCACTTCGACAAGATCGTCTACACCCCGATCCCCGACGCCACGGTGCGCCTGGCGAACTTGAAGGCCGGCCAGTTCGATTTCATCGAGCGCGTGGCACCGTCTGACATCGAAAAACTGGCCACCGACAAGCGCCTGAAGGTGGCGCGCATCACCGAGATCGGCTACCAAGGCATCACCATCAACATCGGCAAGAGTGAGCAGGCGCAGAAGAACCCGCTGGGGCGTGATGCGCGCGTGCGCGAGGCGCTTGAACTGTCGCTCGACCGCCAGGGCCTGGCCCAGGTGGTGATGGACAACGAGGCCGCGGTGGGCAACCAGTGGGTGGCACCGACCAACGCTTTCTATGCCAAGAACATGCCCGTGCCCAAGCGCGACGTGGCGCGCGCCAAGGCCTTGCTCAAGGAAGCCGGCGTGCCCAACCCGAGCTTCACCCTGGTCACGCCCACCACCAGCGACGCGCAGCGCCTGGCCCTGGTGGTGCAGGCCATGGCGCGCGACGCCGGCTTTGATGTGAAGATCCAGGCCACCGAATTCGCCACCTCGCTGAACATGGCCGACAAAGGCGAGTTCGAGGCCTACCTGCTGGCCTGGAGCGGCCGCCCCGACCCCGACGGCAATGCCTTCAGCTTCCACGCCTGCAAGCAGCCGCTGAACTACGCCGGGTATTGCAGCGCCGAGACCGACGCGCTGTTGAACCAATCGCGCACCTTGCGCGAGTTGGCTGATCGCAAAAAGGCCTACGAGCAAATTGCCGCCCAGGTGCTGAAAGCCCGGCCGGTGATCTACCTGTACCACCGCAACTGGCTGTGGGCCTACAACGGCAAACTGGCCGGGGTGCGCAACGTTCCAGATGGGCTGCTGCGCGTACAGAGCTTGAAGCTGGCGCCTTGAGTTCAGCGGCACGATGCTCGAATTTCTGATCAAGCGTGTGGCACAGATCGTGCCCACCCTGATCTTCGTGTCGATGTTGATCTTCGGCCTGCAGCAGTTGCTGCCCGGCGACCCGGCCAAGATTCTGGCCGGCGAAGAGCAAGACCCCACGGTCATTGCCCACCTGCGCGAAAAGCTGCACCTCGATGAACCCTTGCCGCTGCGTTACGCCTATTGGGTGGGCGCCGCGCTGCAAGGCGACCTGGGCGAATCGGTGCGCACCCAGCAGCCGGTGCTGGAACTGGTGGCGCAAAAGTTACCGGTTACGTTGCAACTGGCGTTCATGGCCATCGTCATCGCCTTGCTTATCGGCATTCCGGCCGGCATCGTGGCCGCCGTCAAGCGCGGCACGGTGTGGGACACGGCCGTCAACGCGCTGTCGCTATGGGGCATTTCCACGCCCAACTTCTGGCTCGGCATCCTGATGATCCTGCTGTTTTCGGTGCAGCTCGGCTGGCTGCCGGCATCGGGTTATGTCAGCCCGTTTGAAGACCTTGGCGCCAACCTCGCTGCGATGATCATGCCGGCCTTTGTGCTGGGCAACGCCATTGCCGGCGTGCTGATGCGCCACACGCGCAGCGCCATGCTGCAAGTCATGACGTCTGACTACGTGCGCACCGCGCGCGCCAAGGGCCTGAGCGAGCGCGTCGTGGTGCTCAAGCACGCGCTGCGCAATGCGCTCACGCCGGTCATCACCCTGGGCACGCTGGAACTGGGCACGCTGCTGTCGGGCGCGGTGTTAACGGAACAGGTGTTCACCATTCCGGGCTTCGGCAAGTTGATCGTCGATTCGGTCTTCAACCGCGACTTTGCCGTGGTGCAGGGCGTGGTGCTGGTCACCGCCACCGCCTACATCAGCCTGAGCTTGCTGGCCGACCTGGCCTATTTTTTGGCCAACCCGCGGCTGCGCGCCTGATGAGCGCGGCCACGGCCACGGCGCCAGCCTTGCTCAACGCCAGCCCCTGGCGCCGCGCCGGGCGCCGGCTGCTGCGTCGCCGCGCCGCCATGGTGGGCCTGGCCATCGTGCTGGGCTTCATCGCCCTGGCCGTGCTGGCACCCTGGCTGGCGCCGCACGACCCGATCGCCACCAGTTGGAGCGCGATCCGCAAGGCGCCCAGCGCTGAATACTGGTTCGGCACCGACGACATCGGCCGCGATGTGCTGTCGCGCATCATCTGGGGCACCCGCGCCTCGCTGCTGGCCGGTGTGGTGTCGGTCAGCATTTCGCTGCTGCTGGGCGTGCCGCTGGGCCTGGCCGCGGGCTACCTGGGCGGGTTAACCGATGCCTTCATCTCAAGAGTGACCGATGCCTTCCTGGCCTGCCCTTTCCTCATCCTGGCCATCGCCTTGGCGGCCTTTCTGGGCCCTTCTCTGAGCAACGCGATGATCGCCATCGGCATTTCAGCCACGCCGATCTTTGTGCGCCTGACGCGCGCACAGGTGCTGAACGTGAAGGTCGAAGATTTCATTGAAGCCGCGCGCGCGCTGGGCAACCCGCGTTGGCGCGTCGTGCTGCGCCATGTGCTGCCCAACATCACCGCGCCGCTGATCGTGCAGGCTACGCTGGCCATTGCCGCGGCGGTGATCGCCGAGGCCAGCCTGAGCTTCCTGGGCCTGGGCCAGCAGCCGCCCGCGCCGAGCTGGGGCAGCATGCTCAACACGGCCAAAAACTATGTTGACAACGCGCCCTGGATGGCCATCTGGCCCGGCCTGGCCATCTTTGCGCTGGTGCTGGCGTTCAACCTGCTGGGCGATGGCTTGAGGGATGCGTTGGATCCGCGGCAGGTGTAGTTGCAAGGGCCGGCAGCAGGAACCGCCCCGCATTCAGCAGCAGGGGTTTGTTGCGGCAGCCATGCCCATGCATTCACGCATGGTTTGATGACCCGGAAAGCGCCTCGTCCAGGCTCTGAAGATCTGCCATGTCTTTGGCGCGGCCGGTAGCCAGCTTGTTGGCGCGAAAGTCGTCAAGCGCGATCAGGTTCAAGCTCAGGCCATCGACGCTCAATGCCTGGCGCCGGCCATAGCAGGCATCGAATTCAACGCCATCAATGCTGGTCAGCAAGTCGATGCGCGCAGGCGGGTAACCAAGCTGGATCACGGCTTGAGGTTGCATGAAGTCAGCCGCGCTCAGGCCCAGGCTGCGAAAGCCGAACTCGTCCAAAACGCCGAGCAATCGGATCACGTTCTCAGCGCTGGGCTTGACCCAGATGTCGATGTCGCCGGTGTAGCGGGGGTGGCCATGTGCGGCCAGCGCATAGCCGCCGACCAGCAAGTACTCAACCTGCGCGCAGGCGAGTAACGCGAAAAACTCTTTGAAGTCTTTGTTCAGCATCCGCTGGTCTGCCCTGTGCTGTGAAAGCCTGCTGCCGCAGCAACTCGACGGCAGCGATGCGCTCTTCCATGCTGCGCGAAAGCCAGTACACCAAGTCGGAGTTGGCGGCCTTCAGGGTGCTGCGATGAACGACTTTGTCCATGGATATTGATGATAGCGATGCTGGCATTCACGCCGTGTCTTGCCCTTGGTTCGCGCGCGCTTGTTCCAGCAAGCGCAACACCCGCCGCTGCACCTTGCCCGTGGTGGTCATGGGCAAGGCGTCGATGAACTCGATGTCTTTCGGGTATTCATACGGTGCCAACTTGCCGCGCACATGCTCTTGCAGGCTGCGCACCAGCGCCGCATCGCCCACAAACCCTGGCGCCAGCACCACGTAGGCCTTGACCACCGCGCCGCGCTGCGCATCGGGCTTGGGCACCACCGCGGCATTGGCCACGGCCGGGTGCTTGACCAGACAGTTTTCCACCTCGCCCGGGCCGATACGGTAGCCCGCGGCCTTGAACATATCGTCGGCGCGGCCCTGGTACCAGAGGTAACCGTCAGCGTCTTGCGTGGCGATGTCACCGGTGCGGCACCAACTGTTGGCGGGGTCACCGGTGTACTTGGCGCGGGTGGCTTCATCGTTCTTCCAGTAACCCAGATAGAACACCGGGTCGGGGTGGCCGTGCACATCGCGCCGGTGCACCGCCACTTCACCGGGCTGGCCGGGCACCACTTCGTTGCCGACCTCGTCGATCAGGCCCACACGGTGGCCCGGGTAGGCGCGGCCCATGCTGCCCGCTCGCGCCGGCCAGCCGGGGGTGGCGCGGCCTTGCGCATCGAACAGGTGCGCACAGTTGCCGACGATGTAGTTGATCTCGGTTTGACCAAACATCTCGTTCAAGCCCACACCCAGCGCGTCGCGGCACCAGTTGAAGACAGCGTCACCGACTGACTCGCCCGCGCTCATCACCGCGCGCAACTGCAAGGCGAACCGCGTGGCCGGCTGCGGCACCGCTTTCATCATGGCCTTCAGCGCGGTGGGGAACAAAAAACTGTGCGTGACGCGGTGGCGCTGCATCAGCTCGAACGCCTTCTCGGGCGCAAAGCGGCCGGCCGCGCCGACGATGGGGCGGCCGAAGTACAGCGTGGGCAGCAGCGCGTCCATCAGCCCGCCCGTCCAGGCCCAATCGGCCGGTGACCAGAACACCGCGTCTGGGCCTTCAAAGCCGTTTTGGCTGCACACAAAGCCGCTCAGGTTGCCGAGCAGCGCGCGGTGCGGCATGAGCGCGCCTTTGGGCGGGCCGGTGGTGCCGCTGGTGTAGATCAGCAGCGCGGCGTCGTTGGCGCGCGTGCGCACGGCGCGCAAGCGCGGGCTCTCGGTGGCGCAGGCGGCGCTGAAATCAAGATCGCCCTGGTCTTGCGCCGCGCCCACGGCCAGCACCGCCTTCAACTGTGGGCAGGTGGCGCGCGCCAGCAGCAGGTTGGCGATGGCCGTTTCATCCACGATGGCCACTCGCGCTTGACTGTGTTGGAAGCGGAACTCCAGCGCCTCGGGCCCGAACAGATACGTCATGGGCATGGCCACGGCGCCCAGCATGTACACCGCCATGTGCGCCACGGCGGTTTCAAAGCGTTGCGGCATCACGACGGCCACGCAGTCACCACGCTGCACGCCCAGGCGCTTGAGCAAATTGGCAGCCGCGCAGGCTTGAGCGTGCAGTTGCCCATAGCTCAGCGTTCGCACCTGGCCACCTTCGGCTTCATGGATCAGCGCCACCGCATGCGGCGTGCGCTGTGCCCAGCGCGTGCAACAGACCTGCGCGATGTTGAACCGGGCCGGCACCTGCCACTGAAAGCCGGCGTGAATCGCAGCGTAGGCGTCTTCCTTCATGGCCGGCGCATCCAACTGTTAGCGCTTGTAGCGCGCCAGCGCCTCGCCGCTCAAGCGGCAGATTCGCCATTCGGGCATCACCGTGGCGCCCATGCGTTCGTACACGGCAATCGCGTTGGCATTCCAGTCGAGCACGCTCCACTCGAAGCGGCCGCAGCCGCGCTCAACGGCCAGCGCCGCCAGATGGCGCAGCAACGCACCGCCCAGGCCCTGGCCGCGCCCGGCCGGCTTCACGTACAGATCTTCCAGGTAAAGGCCAGGTTGGCCCAGGAAGGTGGAGAAGTTCGTGAAATACAAAGCGAAGGCCTGCACTACACCACCGCCTTCAGCCACCGTGCATTCGATCACGGGCCGCGGGCCAAACAAGTGCTCGCACAGGCCTTGCGGCGTGATCTTCACCAGGTGGGCGAGTTGCTCAAACTCGGCCAGCTCGGTGATCAGCCCGACGATGGCCGGCGCGTCTTGCGGCAGCGCGGCGCGCAGCGCGTAGGCGGGCGCTCGGCCCGCAGTGCTTGGGATGGCTGGCATGGCCGCATTCTGCAATGCCACCTCAAGTTGAGCGTGACGCTGCCGAAAGCCAGACCAGGGAATCGCAACCGCGCCGTGATCAGGGATCTAACCCGGACACGGCACCGCATTGCACCGCTGGAGTCACATGCAGTATTCGCAACTGTCTACCGTCAAGCACCACATCAACGTGGGCGTGCCGTTGCCCTTCAACGTGCGCAACAGCGACAAGACCCTGCTCCTGGCGCGCGGCCAAGTGGTTGGAAGCAACGATCAGATGGAGGCCCTGTTCGACCGTGGCGCCTTGGTCGACCTGGCCGAAGTGCGTGCCGCCATCGTCTCGCCCAAGACGGCACCGCGCGAGCAGTTGCCGCAGTTGTGGAACCAAACCATGGATCGGGTCGGCCAAACGCTGATGGCCAGTGACAAGGAAGGGTTCTCGTCGGCGCTGCACGAGGTGACGGGCCCGGTGATCGATCTCATCGAGCGCGACAGCGACCTGGCCATCTTCCAGGTGCTGCGCCAAGACGCCAAGCCCAGTGTGCAGTACGGCATCAACCATTCGATCCACACCGCCATCACCGCCTTCCTGGTCGCGCAGCGCCTGGGCTGGGATGCCACCAGCACGCAGATCGTCTTCAAGGCGGCGCTGACCATGAACCTGGGCATGCTGGAAATCCAGGGTGAGCTGGCCGTGCAGCGCACGCCCGTCAGCGCCGAGCAGCGCAAGGTCATCCTCGAACACCCGCAAAGGAGCGTGGAGGCGCTGAAGCTGGCCGGCGTGACCGATGCCGATTGGCTCACCGCCGTGGCCCAGCACCATGAAGCACCCGACGGCAGCGGCTACCCCACGCGCACCAAGGAGATCAGCGACATGGCCGGCCTGGTACGGCGCGCCGACATCTACACCGCCAAATTGAGCCCGCGCCTGAACCGCGACGCCATGGCCGCAGACAAGGCCGGGCGCACCATGTTCATGAACGACCCGGGCAACCCGATGACGGCCGCGCTGGTGAAGGAGTTTGGCGTGTACCCGCCGGGCTGCTTCGTCAAGCTCGTTTCCGGTGAAACCGCGGTGGTGCTCAAGCGCGGGCCCAGCGTCATCACGCCCAAGGTGGCCGCGCTCACCTCGCCCAGCGGCGCGGTGCTGATCGAACCGGTGCCGATGGACACATCGAAACGCGAGCACGCGATTGCCGCGGTGCTGGGTGAAAAGAACGTGCCGGTGAAGATCGCGCCCGAGAAGTTGATGGCATTGGCTTTGGCCTGAAGAGCGCCCCGTCTGCGAAACGCGCAGCTGCCGCTTCGCTTGCAAGGCGAAAGACCAACGCCCGCCACTCACGAGCGCGCAGGTGCTCGTTCGGCGCAGCTTCAGTGCCCCGCGCAGCGCTGGTCTACATTGGTGGGTATGAACCTGTACTCACCCATCAAACCCGGCCGCAGCGAATTCGTCACCCTGCGCGGCCTGCGCACTCACCTCAATGTTTGGGGCACGCCGGCGCTGGCCACACCGCAGCGCCCGCCGCTGGTGCTGCTGCATGGCTGGATGGACGTGGGCGCCTCGTTCCAGTTCATGGTCGATGCGCTGCGCGATGAGCGCTTCATCATCGCGCCCGACTGGCGCGGCTTCGGCCTGACCGACAGCCCGCAAGGCGATTGCTACTGGTTCCCCGACTACCTGGGCGACCTTGACGCACTCATTGACCAGTTGAGCCCCGCTGCGCCGGTGGATCTGCTGGGCCACAGCATGGGCGGCAACGTGGCCATGATGTACACCGGCACGCGCCCGGCACGCATCCGCCGCCTGGCCAACCTGGAAGGCTTTGGCGTGCCGGCCACACCGGGCGCCCAGGCCCCGCAACGCCTGGCGCAGTGGCTCGATGAACTGAAGACGCCGCAGGGCTTTGCCACCTACGACAGCGCCGCAGCGGTGGCCGTGCGCTTGCAAAAGACCAACCCGCTGCTGGCCGCGGACAAGGCCGCCTGGCTGGCGCAGCACTGGGCGCGGCCCGATGCACAGGGGCGTTGGCACATCCTGGGCGACGCCGCGCACAAGCGCGTCAACCCGGCGCTGTCGCGCACCGACGAGATCCTGGCGCTGTGGCAGCGCATCACGATGCCGGTGCTGTGGGTGCAAGGTGACTTGAGCAACCCCGACAAATGGTGGGCGGGCCGCTACAGCCGCGCCGAATTCGAGACCCGCCTGGCGGTGGTGAAAGACGTGCAGCGCTGCGAGCTGGCGCCGGCCGGCCACATGCTGCATCACGACCAGCCGCAGGCGCTGGCGCAGCGGCTGGAGGCGTTCTTGGGCGCGTGATTCGCGTGCCAAAATCGCCGCCCCCACCCCCCACCGGCAGCGCCACTCCATGGACATCGAACGCGTCAACCAAATCGGTAACTTGCTGGCCGACCTGACAGCACGCACCGTGCTGTTACGGGGGTATCTTTGACTACGACCGCAAGGCGCTGCGCCTGAACGAAGTCAACGCCGCGCTGGAAAACCCCGCGGTCTGGAACGAACCCAAGCGCGCCCAGGAACTGGGCCGCGAGAAGAAGACGCTGGAAACCGTGGTGGAAACGGTGAACCACCTCACCAGCAACCTGGCGGACAACACCGAGCTTTACGACATGAGCAAGGCCGAAGGCGACTTCGATGCGCTGGTGCACATCGAGGCCGAAGCCGCAGCCTTGCGCGAGATGGTCGAGAAGATCGAGTTCCGCCGCATGTTCAGCAACCCGGCCGACCCGGGCAATTGCTTCATCGACATCCAGGCCGGCGCCGGCGGCACCGAGGCCTGCGACTGGGCCAGCATGTTGCTGCGCCAGTACCTGAAGTACTGCGAGCGCAAGGGCTTCAAGACCGACGTGCTGGAAGAAACCGAAGGCGACGTGGCCGGCATCCGCAGCGCCACCATCAAGGTCGAGGGCGACTATGCCTTCGGCCACTTGCGCAGTGAAACCGGCGTGCACCGCCTGGTGCGCAAGAGCCCGTTCGACTCCGCCGGCGGGCGCCACACCTCGTTCGCGTCGCTCTTCGTCTACCCCGAGGTCGATGACTCAATCGAGATCAACATCAACCCCGCCGATGTGCGCGTGGACACCTTTCGCGCCAGCGGTGCCGGCGGCCAGCACATCAACAAGACCGATTCGGCGGTGCGTCTGACGCACCTGCCCACCAACATCGTGGTGCAGTGCCAGAACGACCGCAGCCAGCACCGCAACCGCGATGAAGCCTGGCAGATGCTGCGCTCGCGCCTGTACGAGCATGAAATGCGCATCCAGAAAGAAGCGCAGCAAAAGCTCGAAGACACCAAGACCGATGTCGGCTGGGGCCACCAGATCCGCAGCTACGTGCTCGACCAAAGCCGCATCAAGGATCTGCGCACCAACGTGGAAATCAGCAACACCCAAAAGGTGCTGGATGGTGACCTCGACCCGTTCATTGAGGCCAGCCTGAAGCAGGGGCTGTAGTTCACTTTCCACGCGCCAAGCTGGGCGAACATAAAACGAGGTTGACCATGCGCGAAGGTGCCGCCACCGAAATCCGCCGCCAGGACTACGCGCCGCCGGCGTTCTGGATTCGATCTGTCGAACTAACGTTCGATCTCGACCCGGCCAAGACCATCGTGTCCAGCCGCATGCAGATCGAGCGCAACCCCGCTTTGCCCGCGCAGCCGCTGCGCCTTCACGGCGAAGGGTTGAACCTGCTGCGGGTGCAAATCAACGGCGACAGCGTGGCCTTTCGCCACGAGAACGGCGAACTGGTGATCGACGAGCCACCCGCCTTGCACAGCTTCACGCTGGAGATTCGCAACACCTGCGCGCCCGACAAGAACACCGCGCTGATGGGCCTGTATGTCAGCGGCGCCGGCCTGTACACCCAGTGCGAGGCAGAGGGCTTTCGCCGCATCACCTATTTTCTCGACCGGCCCGATGTGATGGCCACCTACCGCGTGCTGTTGCGCGCCAGCAAGACGCTGTACCCCACCCTGCTGTCCAACGGCAACCTGGTTGAACAAGGCGAGCTCGACAACGGCCGCCACTTCGCGCAGTGGGAAGACCCTTTCCCCAAGCCGAGCTATTTGTTCGCCGTGGTCGCGGCTGACCTGGTGTGCCGCGAGCAGCGCATCCGCTCGCGCGCCGGCAAGGACCATCTCTTGCAGATTTACGTGAAGCGCGGCGACCTGGAAAAGACCGAGCATGCGATGAACTCGCTGATTGCCTCGGTGGCGTGGGACGAAGCCCGCTTCGGCCTGAGCCTGGACCTGGAGCGCTACATGATCGTGGCCGTGCCCGACTACAACATGGGCGCGATGGAGAACAAGGGCCTGAATCTGTTCAACACGCGCTACGTGCTGGCCAGCCCCCACACCGCCACCGACGCCGATTTCACCGACATCGAAAGCGTTGTCGGCCACGAATACTTTCACAACTGGACCGGCAACCGAGTCACCTGCCGCGACTGGTTCCAGCTCTCGCTCAAGGAAGGCCTCACCGTCTTTCGCGATCAGGAGTTCAGCATGGACATGGCGCATGAGCCCTCGGCGCGCGCGGTCAAGCGCATCCACGATGTGCTCGATTTGCGCGCCATGCAGTTCCCCGAAGACGCCGGCCCCATGGCCCACCCGGTGCGGCCCGAGCGCTACCTGGAGATCGACAACTTCTACACCGCCACGGTGTACGAAAAGGGCGCCGAAGTCGTGCGCATGATGTTCACGCTGGTCGGCCGCGCCGGCTTTGCCGCGGGCATGGGTCTGTACTTTGCGCGCCATGACGGCCAGGCCGTAACCTGCGACGACTTTGCCCAGGCCATTGCCGACGCCAACCCGGGCAGCGCCCTGGCCTTGAACCTCGGCGCGTTCAAGCGCTGGTATGCGCAGGCTGGCACGCCGCGCGTGCGCGCGCGCTGCGAGCATGACGCGGCCACGCAAGTGTTAACGGTTCATCTGAGCCAGCACCTGCCCCCGGGGCAGGCCGCGATGGTGATCCCGGTGCGCGCCGCACTGGTGCACCCGGCGCATGGCCGCAACAGCCCCGAGCGGCTGCTGGTGCTGCAAGAACATGAACAGAGCTTCCGTTTTGAAGGCGCCAGCGCGGCAGACGTGCCTTCGCTGCTGCGCGGCTTTTCTGCGCCGGTGCAGCTCGACGATGGCTTGAGCGATGCCCAGCGCCTGACCCTGCTGCACCACGACGGCGACGCCTTCAACCGCTTCGAAGCCGGCCAGCGCCTGGCCCTGAGCCGCTTGCTGGCGGGCCTTCGCGCCGGTGCGGCGCTGCCGCTTGATGAGGCCTACGTGCAGGCCCAGCGCAGCCTGTTGCACGACCCGGGCCTGGCCCCGGCGTTCAAGGCGCTGGCCTTGCAACTGCCCAAGGAAGAATACGTGGCCGAGCAACTCGACCAGGTCGACCCGCAACTCGTGCACCGTGTGCATGCCGGTATGCGCCAGGAGCTGGCGGCGCGGCTGCATGACGATTGGGCCCGCGTCCACACCGCCAACCAAGTGCGCGCCGGCTACGAGCCCAGCGCGCAGCAAGCCGGCCAGCGCGCCCTGGCCAACCTGGCCTTGCACATGCTGTGCCTGAACGCCCGCGCCACAGGTGATGCAGTGTGGCCCGGCCGCGCCTACCAGTGCGTGAAAGACGCCACCAACATGACCGAGCGCTTGGGCGCACTGGCCGCGCTGGTGCACAGCGACGCCGCACTGGCCGAGCCGGCGTTGCAGCACTTCTATGCCCGCCACCAGGGCGACGCCCTGGTCATCGACAAATGGTTCAGCTTGCAGGCGATGGCCGAAGAACCGCTGGGCGCCGGCGCGGGCAAGGTCTTCGCGCGCGCACGGCTGCTGTTGCAACACCCGGACTTTTCGCTGAAGAACCCGAACCGCGCGCGCAGTGTGCTGATAGCCCTGGCGCGCAACCCGGCCGCCTTTCACCGCGCTGATGCCGCGGGCTATGTGCTGTGGGCCGAGCGGGTGTTGTTGCTCGACGCCATGAACCCGCAAGTGGCCTCGCGCCTGGCGCGCGCACTCGACCGCTTCCAGCACCTGGCGCAGCCGTACCGCAGCGCGGCGCGCCAGGCCATCGAGCGCGTGGCCGCCAAGCCCGACTTGAGCCCCAACGTGCGTGAAGTGGTCGGCCGCGCGCTGGCTGCGCACTGATTCGGCACACCCTCAAATCTGTCCAACCCAGCAAAGCACCAGCATGGCCAAGAAAAACGCCTTCTATGCCCAGTCCGGCGGCGTCACTGCCGTCATCAACGCCTCGGCCGCCGGGGTGATTGAAACCGCGCGCGCCAACAAGGCGCAGATTGGCCGCGTCTACGCCGGGCGCAACGGCATCATCGGCGCATTAACGGAAGAGTTGATCGACACGTCCAAGGAAAGCGTCGCGGCCATCCGCGGCCTGATGACCACGCCTTCGGGCGCCTTCGGTTCATGCCGCTACAAGCTCAAGAGCCTGGACGCGAACCGGCGCGAGTACGAGCGCTTGATCGACGTTTTCAAGGCCCACAACATCGGCTACTTCTTCTACAACGGCGGCGGCGACTCGGCCGACACCTGTTTCAAGGTCAGCCAGTTATCGGCAACGTTAGGCTACCCGGTGCAGGCCATCCATGTGCCCAAGACGGTGGACAACGACTTGGCCGTCACCGACAACTGCCCCGGCTTCGGCTCGGTGGCCAAGTACGTGGCCGTCTCGGCCCTGGAGGCCAGTTTTGACGTGCGCTCGATGCACAAGACCTCGACCAAGGTGTTCGTGCTTGAAGTGATGGGGCGCCACGCCGGCTGGATCGCCGCGGCCGGTGGCCTGCTCGACGACCACGGCATCCCGGTGGTTGTGCTGTTCCCCGAGATCCCCTTCGACCAAGCCGCGTTCCTGGCGCGGGTTGAAAAGCTGGTCAAGCAGCACGGCTACTGCACCGTGGTGGTCAGCGAGGGCTGCCACCACCCGGACGGCCGCTTCCTGGCCGAGCAGGGCACGAAAGACGCCTTTGGCCATGCGCAGCTCGGCGGCGCCGCGCCGGTGGTGGCCAACATGGTGAAAGAAGGCCTGAAGGTGAAGATCCACTGGGCCGTGGCCGACTATCTGCAACGCGCGGCGCGCCACATCGCCAGCAAGACCGACGTGAAGCAGGCTTATGAGCTGGGTGCCAAGGCGGTGGAGCTGGCCCTGGCCGGCCACAACGCGGTGATGCCCACGGTGCAACGCATCAGCGACGCGCCGTACAAGTACAAGATCGGCGTCGCGCCGCTGGCCAAGGTGGCCAACGTTGAAAAGTTCATGCCGCGCAACTTCATCAGCCGCGACGGTTTCGGCATCACCGAAAAGTGCAAGGCCTACCTGCGCCCGCTGATTCAAGGTGAGGACTACCCGGCGTTCAAAAACGGCATGCCGGTGTACGTGACGCTGAAAAACGTGGCCGTGGCCAAGAAGCTGGCGGCGTTTGAGGTGAAGTGAATCAGCGCCGGGGGCCTGTGCCCAGGCTGATGCGCTCGCCACTGCCCGCCAGGTGCGGCCCCAGGCGGCCCATGGTGATGGACAAGCGCAACTCGGTGCGCTGCAGGTTGGCCTGCGCATCGGCAGCCTGGAAGCGTGCGCCGGCGGCGGCGTTTTGCGCATTCAACACCTCGCTGAACCCGCCCACACCGGCGCGGTAGCGTTCGCTGGTGGCGCGCAGCGCGGCTTCAGCACTTTGCAGCACCGTGCGGCTGGCACGCAGGCCGGCGCGCTCGGCCAACAGCGCCTGCGCCAATTGCCAGACCTGCAGTTCGATCTGCGCGCCGGCGTCGTCGAGCGCCACGCGGTTCAGCACGACTTCGGCCTGGGCGTCGTTGACGCGGCTGGCCAGCAGGCCGCGGTCGAGGATGGGAACGCTCCACTGCACGCCCACGCCGGCTGAGCTGCGGATGTCGGACTCGCTGCTCGAGCGCGAGCGCCCGGCGTTGGCCACGGCGCTGACGCTGCCCCAGCGCTGCGCGGTGGCGTTGTCGACCCGGGCGCGCGCTTCAGCCATCCGCGCGGCCGCAGACACCACTCGGGGGTGGTTGGCGCGGGCCTCGGCGACCAAGGCCGCTATGTCCAGGCCCGGGGCCGCCGCCGCGGCGGGCGCCGGTTCATCGGCCTGCACCTCGAAGGCCTGATCAGACGGCAAGCCCATGGCCACGGCCAGGGCGCCGCGCGCCGACAACCACTGCCCGATGGCGCGCGACAAATCGAGTTCAGCTTGCGATTTGGCCGTTTGCGCCTGGAGCTTCTCCGACAGCGTTGCCGCGCCCGCACTCTGGCGCGCGTCGATCACCTGGCTGCTGTCGTGCGCCACGAAGGCGTTGCTGGCCGCGGCGTCCATGCGGCCCTTGGCCGACAGGGCATCGGCATAACGCTGCGCCGCATCAGCCAGCGCATTGGCCACCTCGATGCGTTGTTCGCTGAGCACGGCCGCCAGCGCGTGGCGGGCTTGCAGGGTGGCCGCGTCGCCGGCCTTGAAATCGAACAGCAGCCACTGCAGGTTGAGCGTGGCGGCCATGCCCACGCCGCCGCGGCTTTCGGCGTCG
This sequence comes from Burkholderiales bacterium, assembly GCA_031418595.1. Lineage (GTDB taxonomy): Bacteria > Pseudomonadota > Gammaproteobacteria > Burkholderiales > Burkholderiaceae_C > Rubrivivax. Next base: position 54,788 of record JANOXU010000056.1, on the reverse strand, counting down.
GCGCCGGTGCGCAGGCTCAGTGCCGGCCGGTTCACCGCCTGGGCAAGATCCAGCGCCGACTGCGCCTTGCTCGCCAGCCCCGTGCCGCGCAACACCCCGGCGTTGTGGCAGATCACCGCGCGCAGCACGGTGTCGATGCGCACGACTTGCGTGGTGCCCGGCGTGGGCAGTGCGCCGCAGTGCTGCAAGTCAACCAGCGACAAGACGCCTGGCGCAGCCGTGGCAGGTTGCGAGGCACGCTGCTGCGCGGGCAGTGAAGCCGCTTGATGCGCGGGTGCCACCACCACCAGCGTGCCGGCCGGGCCGGGCATGACGGGCAAGGCCAGTGCCAAGGTGCTCAGCGCAAGCGTGCTCAAGGCGGCGGCGCCAAACAGGGCCCAGGAACTAACGATTGGTTTGACTCGCCTCACGTTGCGGGCTCCTTTGCTAGGTCAAGCAGGCGCTGCCGATAGGCCTGGGCGGTTTCATCGCGCACGATCTTGCCGGCGGCCATTTCCACCACCCGATCGACCGAAGCCAGCGTCTCCTGTCGGTGCGCCACGACGATGCGCGTGACCGCCATCTTGGACACCGCCGCGTTGACCTGCGCTTCGCGCAACGCGTCGAGGTGGCTGGTGGCCTCATCGAGGATCAACACCTGCGGGCGCCGGTACAGCGCGCGGGCCAGCAACACACGTTGCTTCTGCCCGCCCGACAGCGTGGTGCCCATGTCGCCCACCAGGGTCTGGTAGGCCATGGGCATGCGCGCGATGTCGTCGTGGATCGAGGCATGGCGCGCGCACTGCTCGACCCACTGGTGGTCGGCCTTGGGGTCGAAGAAGCTGATGTTGTCGGCAACCGAACCGGCAAACAGCACGTCGTCTTGCATCACCGTGCCCACTCTGGCGCGCCAGCGGTCGATGCCGAAGTGTTCCAGCGCCACACCGTCGATCAGGATCGCACCGCGCTGGGCGTGATAGGCGCCCAACAGCATGTTGACCAGGGTCGTCTTGCCGCAGCCCGACGGGCCGGCAATGGCCACCGATTGCCCGGCCGGTATGTGCAGGTGCAGGTCGGCCAACACATCGGGCGTGCCTTCGGCGTAGCGGAAATGCAGGCCGGCAAGTTTGATCTCAGGCGGCGTGGCCGAGGCCGCGCCGGCCACCGCGGCGCCGCCTGGCTCGGCCGGCGTGAGCACGATGTCGGCCAGGCGCTGCGCGTCCAGGCCGAGCATGCGCAGGTCGAACCACTTGTTGACCAGGTCGGTCACGCGGCCATCGAACTGGCTGCGATAGGCCAGGAAGGCCAGCAGCATGCCCACGCTCATGCCGCCCGCAATCACCGTGCGCGCGCCCAGCCACAATAACAACAAGGTGAACAGGCCCGACAAGGTGCGCCGCACCATGCGGTAGAAAATCTCCAGCCGCTGGATGCGCAGCCCGGCGTTCACATCAGCCACCATGAGCGATTGCCAGGTGCCCAGGCGCTCGGTTTCGCGCGCGAACAGCCGGATGGTGCGAATGCCGCGCACGGTTTCCAGCAAGTGGCTGGACTCGTTGGCCGAGCGCACGATGCGTTCGGCCGTGGCCCGGCGCAGCGGGCCGTAGCGCGCCACCCGCACCAAGGTGTAGAGCAACACCGACAGAACAGCCACGGCGCTGAGTTCCAGGCTGTACAGCAGCATCAGGCTCAGGGCCAGGATGACCATCACACCGTCGAGCGCGGCTTCGACGAAGGTGCTGGTGAGCACTTGCTGGATGTTGCTGATCGAGCCGAAGCGCGACATCACATCACCCAGGTGCCGCCTTGAAAAATAGTCGAGTGGCAAGCGCAGCAAGTGACTCAGTACGTTAGAACGCCACTGCACGCGCAACTGCGTGCCCACGCGCAGCACCAGCCACGAGCGCAACACCGTGAACGCCTGCTGCACGAACAGCAGCAAGACAAAGCCGATGCCCAGGGTGGTGAGCAGGTCGAGGTCGCGCGAGACGATGACGTGGTCGACGATCCACTGCATGAACAACGGGCTCATCAGGCCCAGCACTTCCAGCGCCAGCGACACCGCCAACACCCGCCACAGCGTGGGCCACAGGCCGCCGACATGGCCGATCAGGTGGCGCAGCGAAATGCGCTGCGCCTCATGGCGCGGGGCGAAGCCCGAGCTGGGCCACACTTCCAGCGCCACGCCGGTGAAGGCGCGCGAGAACTCCTCGAGCGAGACCTTGCGCTCGCCGTGTGCGGGGTCGATGATGACCACGCCATCGCCGCGAATTTCGCGCAACACCACGAAGTGCGACAACTCCCAATGCAGGATGCACGGCAGGCGCAGCGCGCGCAGTTCATGCAGATCGAGCCGCAACGCGCGCGTGGTGAGGTGTTCGACCGCGGCCACGCGGATCAAATCGGTCACGGTCATGCCCTGGGGCATGGCGCCGTGGCGCGAGCGCAGGGTGGGCAGATCCGTTGTGGTGCCGTGATGCGCCAGCAACATCACCAGGCAAGCCAGGCCGCACTCCGAGGCCTCGGTCTGCAACACCACCGGCATGGCCGAACGCCAGCCGGTCTGAATGCGATCAAGCAAGGCCATGTCAGTTTTCCGTGGCGCCAGCCGCAACCTGCCACGCATGAAGCAGCACGGCCCAAGCGAACGCCGCGGAACCGGCTTTGCCGGGCCGCTGGCGTTGCCCCCTTGAGGGGGCGCGCGAAGCGCGTAGGGGGTGTTTCATTTCAGCCCTGGTTCATGCGCGCGCGCGCTGCGAACAAGGGTTCCAGGATCCACTCATACAAGCGCCGGGTCTCGTGCAGCATGTCAGCCTCCACGCGCATGCCGGCCTGCAAGGGCAGTGCGCGCTCGGCACCATTGATGGTTTGCGCGGGCAGGCTGACCGTGATGGTGAACAAAGGCTCGCCGGCCTGGTCTGGGCGCTGTGAAAAGCCCTGAATCTCGGCTGCACCCACACCCGCCGTGGAGATCGACACCACCTTGCCGACGTGTTGGCCGAACTTTTGATAGGGGAAGGCGTCGTAACGCAACAGCACGGTGGCACCGGGCTGCACAAAACCCGTGGCCCGGCTGGGCGCATACAGGCGCGCTTCAAGTTTGGTGGTGGCCGGAATCAGGTGCACCAAGGCCCGGCTGGGCTCGATGCTCTGGCCCACCTCGCCCTGCATCAGCGTGACCTTGCCGTCGGCCGGCGCGGTGACCACCACGCGGCGGCGGGCCTCGATCTCGGTGAACTCCTGGCGCGCAAGCAGGATCGAGCGCTCACGCTCGGAGCGCTGGTCGGCAAAGCGTACCCGCAGGGTGTCGAGGTCGCGCTGGGTGGCGGACAGGTCGCGCTCCAGCACCATCACATCGCGCCGCCCGCCCTGCAGCCGCGTGCGCAGTTCGGTCAACTCCGACTCCTTGGCCAGCAGTTCGTCGCGCGACACATAGCCTTGCTTGTACAAGCCTTCGTAGCGGCGCACGGCGTCTTCGGCGCCGCCGATGCGCAGGCTCAGTTGTTGAGCCTGGCGCGACACCGGCTCCAGTTCGGCGCGCAGCGAGGCGGCACGGCGGCGCAATTGCTCGGCCTCCTGGGCCTCGCTGGCCCCGACCCGGTTCAGGTCTTGTTCGAGTGAACGGCGCCGCGCTTCGATCTGGGCCGCAATGCCGCGCTGGTAACCCTGGGTGTCGGGCCCCATGCGGTCGCCCGACAACACGAACAACACATCACCGCGCTTGACCTCCTGGCCGTCGCGCGCATGCTGCTCGACGACCACGCCGGCCTGGCTGGCCGTGACGCGGATCAGGCCCTGGTTGGGGTGCAATTGCCCGACCACGGTGGAGCGCCGGGTGTAGCTGCCCAGCGCGATCAACGCGCCCAAGGCGATCACCACGCACAGCGCAATCAGCGCCACCCAGCGCGACGATGCATCGGGCGTGAGCACGATGGCACCATAGAACTGCGGCCGCTTGGCGTCGAGCACCTCTTGCCGAAACAACGGGCTGTCTTGATTCATTGACCTTTGTGAACCCATTGGCACCCGGTGTGCCGCCCCGCTGGCCGATGCCATGGGCCGGCGCTGCTGGCGGCGCAGACACCCCAGCCAGGGGCCATGCCGTCGTGCATCAAGCCGCACGGCAAGCACGCTTGTTTCCATCCATGCCCAGACCCTGAGCTACCGCTGAACAGTAGCACCCCCCCGAGCGCCAAAGCACCCACAAGTATGCCCAGAAAAGCCGGCACATCGGGTTGCGGCCAGGTGGCTGTTACAACGTTCGACATCAACCTGCCCAGTCACCTGACGCTGCACGCGATCGGTCATCATGCCGGCCCGCTGCGCAGCAGCGCCCCCGGGCCGATCCGACATGTCCAGCAAACGCCAACCCGCCCGCGCCCACAGCGCGCCACCAGCCACCGAGCCCGGGCTGGTCGAGTTGTGCCTGATGGGGCCGCGGCACCTGGCCAGTCACCTCGAGTGGTGCAAACAATTCCCCGACAGCAACGCCGCGCTGGATGTCGCGGCCACCACCCAGTTCTGGCGTGGCGCGTCAGCCCGCTACGGCCAACTGGCCCTGGAACAAGCCGGCGCCGCCGACCAGCCGCAAGTCAAGCCGCTGCCGGCCGCGGCCTCAGCGCACGTGGCCAAGCTGCTCGCGCTGCCCGCCTTTCGCGCCACCTTCAACGACGTGCCGGTGGCCTTTGGCATGGTGCCACTCGATCGGCTGGTGGTGTCGCAGTACACCCTCACCCAAGCCACCGTGCACAGCGTGGCCACGGTGCAGCGTCCTTCTCCTGGCCAGTTGGCAAAAATTTGCCTGCCCCTGGCGCCCACGCAAACCAGCGTGAAGGCGGCCGGGCACGATGACGATCTGTTCAGTTTCATCGCTGACGCGCACGACATGCGTTACCTGGGCGCCACGGTGCTGGACGCGGCGCAGATCAGCGGCCTGACGATGCGTGGCCATGTGCAAAAAGTGGTCGCGCTGTGCGTCGGCTACAGCACCAACCTGATGAACGTGGTGCGCTACAACGGGCGCCTGGTGCTGAACAACGGCCACCACCGCGCCTACGCGCTGCGCGCCCAGGGTGTCAGCCACGTGCCGTGCGTGATTCAAGCCTGCGCCACCTTCGAAGAGGTGCGCCTGGCCGCCACCGAAGAGATCGTCGACAACAACGACCTGTACTTCGAAGCGCCACGGCCACCGCTGCTGCGCGACTTCGACGACCCGCTGTTGACTTGCACCATGCCCGTGCCGCGCCTGCGCCGCGAGCTGCGCCTGCGCGTAAGCAGCGACAGCCGGCAACTGGCGTTGTGAGTGGCGCTGTGAGTGGGTGGCGGCACCGTCAGGCATGCGGCGTTGACTAGGCAAGTCAGGCCTGCGGCGCAAGGCGATTCGCGCCGGCGGCCGGCACAGGCATGGCGGCAATACCGCACGCTGCACAGGCACTTGTATGACTTGCTGTCAATCTGCGGCCTGCACCGCAGCAAGGGCAAGCCTGCGCAGTGTGCTTCGGGCCGCTTTCGTGGCAGCATGCACAGCATCAATCCACCACCATTGAAACGACTTCATCATGAACATCCATGAGGCCTCCGTTCAGAGCATTGATGCCGACGCGCAGCGCTGGGCACACGCATGTTTTCCGTTCGCACACAGCGCTTTGGTCGCCGACTCCCCCTGGGCACGCACGCACCGGTTGGCCGGTGAGCACGGGGTCGCCTACCTGAAGATCGTGCCGCCGCAGCAACGCGCGGTGCTGCCTGCCGTAGCAGTGTTGGCTAGGCATTTCGCGCCGCGCATTCCGCAGGTGTTGGCGTTCGACGCGCAACAAGGCTGGATGCTGTCGGCCAGCCATGACGGCGCCACCTTGTCTTATGAGTCCGCGAGTGAAGACTTGCGTGAACTGGCCCAGGCCTTCGCCCGCATGCAACTGCAGGCCGCGGCGGCACCCGAGGTGTTGGCCTGCCTGCCGCGGCCAGATCTGGCCACCCTGTTGGAGCAGCTGTTGACGTTCTTGCGGCCGGGCCCGGCCACCGCGCCGCAGGGCACAGACGGCGTGCACGCCGACTACTTCATCGGCAGCGAACAAGCGCTGCGCTTCGAGCGTGCCTTGCAGCAACGCCGGCGCTTGCTGGAGCCGTACCTGGCGCAGGCCGCCGCGCTGCCGCTGACGCTGGAACACGGTGACCTGCGCCCGCCCAATGCAGCCCTGTTGGCCGACGGCAGCTGCGTGTTGCTCGACTGGGACGACGCAATGCTCGCGCCGGCCGGCATGTCGCTGCACGGCCTGTTCAGCGGCTGCACCATGCCCACCATCTTGCTGTCGGGCAGCCCCGCCGCACAGGCCGCCGCAGGCACGCCGGGCGGTTTGATGATCCATGGCTACATCGACACGCTGGCCCAGGGCGGCTATGCCGACGTGGCCACCCTGCGCCGCCTGTTGCCCGCGGCGATGTGCTCAGGAATGATCCAGTTCATCGTCAACTTCGCCCGCTATCCGGGCACCGTGGCTCGCGCTGGCGTGCGCGGCACGCTGTTGGCACGGCTGGAAAGCCTGCTCGACGTGTGCGACCTGCTGACGGTGCGCCAGGCGAGCCTGACGCGCGAATTCGCGGCCGACTATGAAGCCCACCATGAATACGGGCGCGCCCAACATCTGCTGATGGACGACGCTGCGCGCTACCCGCATGACGCCGCGGTGGTGCAGCGCCTGGCGCTGGTGCTGCACAAGCGCGGCGACCTGGAGTCGGCCACCGAGATGTATGAACGCGCACTCGCGCTGCAACCCGATGGCGCGCCATTGCACGCCGGGCTGGGCGCGGTGCTGATGGACGATCTGCAAATGGCGCGCAGCACCGAGCATCTGCAGCGTGCGTTGGCGCTGGAGCCGGGCCTGGGTGCGGCGCAGCACAGTTTGGCTCGCGCCCATGCGATCGCGCAAATGCAGCTCGATGCCGCGCAGCCCGAGCGCATGCCGATCCTGCGTTACACCGATGCTGAGCGGGTCGGTGCCGAGGTGGCGCCGGCGCTGCTGGCGCTGGGTGCGTCGCTGTTCCAGACCTACGGCACGCTGCAAGTCGACAACGCCTTCGCCCGCGAAGCCATCGAGCACATCCAGCGAACCTTTTTTGAGCGCTACCTGCCCTACTTCCGTGAGGACAACCACCCTGACGCGCTGCGCCTGGGCGACAAGCGCTACATGCTCACCGTGGACATTGATGAAACCTTTGGCGATCCCGGGCTGCTGGGCGCGCCAATGGTGTTGCCGCTGATCCGCAAGATCCTCGGCGATGACTGCGTGCTGGGCGCCTACACCGCTGTGATCTCACTGCCCGGCAGCCGCGATCAACGCCTGCATAAGGATCACCCGGCCCTGTTCCCTGAAACGCAGTGGCACTTCGGGCTGCCGTGCTTTGCCACCCAGATCATCATTCCCCTGGTGCCGCTGAACGAATTCACGGGCACGACACGCTTTTACAAGGGCAGCCACCTGCTGCCCACCGAGCAGGCCGAAGCGAGCGGCTCACAAGACCCCGTGGTGCCGCTGGGCTCGTGCTTGCTCACTGACTACCGCTGCGCGCACCGCGGCCTGGGCAACCGTTCCGACACGGTGCGCCCGATCCTCACACTGATCTTCAACCGGCCGTGGTTCCGCGATTTCAAGAACTACGCCCAGCAGCCGCCGCTGCGCATCACCGATGCCGCGTACGAGCGCATGCCCGAAGACCTGCGTGCGCTGGTGTCGTGGTGGCGCGAGGAAAAACGCTACAGCCAACTGGGCCGCTCACTGTTGCTGTGAGACGGTAGCCTGGGCCGCTGCGGCGGCTCCGGGTTGGCGCGGCATGACGGCTGCGCCACAAACACCAAAGGCCCGTAAACGGGCCTTTGATGAACGGACGACCAAGCGTCCGTGAAATGCTTCAAACGATGGCTGGGCTCAGCGCTTGCAGCCGCCGCCCTTGCTGCCGCCACCACTGCCTTTGCCGCCGCCCTTGCCGCTGCCCTTGCCGCCGCCGCCCTTGCCGCTGCCCTTGCCGCTGCTGCCCTTGCCCTTGCCGCTGCCCTTGCCGCTGCCCTTGCCGCTGCCCTTGCCGCCGCCGCCACCGCCACAGCCGGATTTGCGGCCGCCGCCAGCCGTGAGCAGCATTTCTTCAAGTGTCAGTACACGCATAATGATCTCCAGATTTGGGACAAAAGTGATGGAAGTGCGAGTCGCTGTCCGTTGCAACGGCCTGTCGAGTTCCGAACACCGGTGAAGAACCCTCAGATGACGTCGAATCGCAGAGTCAGTTTACATGTCGTCACATTCAGTGGTGTAAGTTTTCTGCTCCATGCTTTCCCGAATATGGTGTAAGTCTTTCCCGTGCAATATGGCATAGCGTGGGGCTCCAGAATTCGGTAGGCGTGCGAGCTGCGGCAGCAAATTTCGCTTGATGGTCGAGCGGCCAGCGCCGGCCCCAACAGGGCGGCCGGGGTCGGAAGGAAGTCAACATGAATGACAGCGCATCGGCAGTGGCCGAACCCATCGCCGCCACGGCGCAGATCGATGTCTTGCGCCAGATGGTGCAGTACCTCGCCCAACGCCTGATCGAGGTTGATGTGCAAGGCCGCTGCGGGGCGAGCTACGACGAGAAGTCAGCCAAGCGCCAGAACAGCCGCAATGGCTACCGCGACCACACCTGGGACACCCAGGCGGGCAGCGTGGAGTTGAAGATCCCCAAGTTGCGCCAAGGCAGCTACTACCCGGAGTTTCTGGATCGTCGGCGCACCGCCGAAAAAGCGCTGATCGCCGTGATCCAAGAGGCCTGTGTGCAGAAAATTTCGCCCGGCTCGGCGGATGACCTGGCCAAGGCGCTGCGCATGAGCTGCGTGCCCAAGAGCCAGGTGTCGCAACTGTGCGAGGAAGTCGACGCGCGCGTGGCCGCCTTCTTGAATCGGCCGATCGACGGTGAATGGCCTTACCTGTGGATCAACACGCTGCGCGCCAAGGTGCCTGCGGGCGAGGGCTCGGTGCACATGCGCGTGATGGTGGCGGTGGGCGCCAACATCGAAGGCCGGCGCGAGGTGCTGGGCCTGAAGGTCGGGGCCTCCAACTCCGAGCCGGCCGTGACCGAGTTCCTGCAAGGCCTGGTCGGGCGTGGCCTGAAAGGCGTGCAACTGGTGACCAGCGACCGGCATGCAGGCATCAAAGCTGCTGCGGCCACGGCGCTACAAGCGCGCTGGCAGTGCTGCCGGGTGGACTTCATGCGCGACGCGCTGGCGTTTGTTGACAAGGCGCAGCGCCCGGCGGTGTCGCGGATCATCGGCACCGTGTTCGCGCAAGCGTCGCCGGTGCGCACGCTCGCGCAGCGGGATTGGGTGACTGCGCACTTGAGCATCAAGTTCCCCAAGGTCGCCGCGCTGATTGACGCCACCGGGCACGACCTACTGGCGTTCATGAGCTTCCCGCAAGCCCACTGGGCCGAGTTGTGCCGGGCCAATCCGCTGGAACTGCCCGAACAAGCCGATACGGCGGCGCCCCAACGCGGCAAAGCTGCCGGCCGGCGCCGCACCGACCCAACGGCCCGGCTGCCCGGCGATGCCCACACCAGCGGCCAGGCATCGCCTGCGGCGCAGAACCATCCAGACTGAACCTTGCGCCGCACCAGCAACGCGAATCGTGCGTGCAGCAGCGTGCAGTGCGAAGCGCCAGCGCCAGCCACAGCGTGAGCCGCGCGCTGGCGCCAACCCGATCTGATGCCGCCGACTCCCCACACCCCCGACCCCTGGCGCGCCTGGGATCAATTCGTTGCAGCCACGCCAGCCACCGGCTTCATGCAGTCTTCGGCCTGGGCGCGGTTCCGCTCGACGGTGGGCTACGACCATTACGCGGTCACGTTCAAAGACGCCGGCGCGGTCATCGGTGGCGCGCTGGTGGGCAAGTGGCAGTACGCGCCGCAGCACTGCTTTTATTACATCCAGGAAGGCCCGGTGCTCACGCTGGCCGAAGCCGATGCCGACCAGGTCTTCGCCGCCATCCTGGCGCGCCTGGAGCAGCACCGCCGGGCCGAAACCGCCACGGTCAGCCACTTGCGCATCGAGCCGCGCTGGGCCCGCCTGCCTGCCTTCGTGCAAGGCTTTCAGGCCCCGTCGTTCGGCGACATCTACCGCGAGCCGCGCCACACCCTGTGCGTCGACCTGCGCCCGCCGCCGGCGGCGCTGCTGGCGCAGATGAAGCCCAAGGGGCGCTACAACATCCGCGTCGCGCAGCGCCATGGCGTGGCCATCGCCGAAGACAACTCCGCGCAGGGCCTGGCTGATTTCACGCGCATTCAGCGCAGCACCACGCTGCGGCAGGAAATCGACGGCAAGTCCAGCCAATACTTCAGCGACATGGTTGATGCCTTTGCGGCCGATGGCAACCTGCGGCTGTACTTTGCCCAGTACCAAGGCCAGCGCATCGCCACGGCCATGGTGCTGCACTTTGGCCGCCGCGCGACCTACTTCTTCGGCGGCTCACTGCCCGAGCAGCGGCAGGTGATGGCGCCGTACTTGTTGCACTTCGAGATCATGTGCGCGGCCCGTGCCAGCGGCCACGAGTGGTACGACTTGTGGGGCGTGGCGCCACCCGGCGCGCTCGACCACCCGTGGCAGGCCATCAGCGAGTTCAAACGCAAGTTCGGCGGCACTGAACTGAGCTTGGTGCCGACGCTGGATCTCGTCTATGACCAGGCCGCCTACGAGCATTTCATCGCCTGCCGTGCCTAGCAGCCTGTCGGGCTACACGTTGATCTCGCGCAAGCGCTGCACGAACTGGTCTGCCGGCAAGGCCTTGCTGACCAGGAACCCCTGGAAGCTGTCGCACTCCAGCTCCTTGAGGATGTCGCGCTGGCCTTCGGTTTCCACGCCTTCGGCCACCACGCGCATGCCCAGGCTGTGACCCAGCACCACCAGCGCGCGAACGATGGCCACGTCGGTCTTGTCCTGCGGCGTGCCCATCACAAAGCTGCGGTCGATCTTGAGTTCTTGCACCGGGAATTGCTTGAGGTAGCTCATCGACGAATAGCCCGTGCCGAAGTCGTCGATCGACAGCTCTACGCCCAGCGCGCGCAGCTCCAGCAGCAGCTTGCGCGTGTTGTCCACCCGGTCCATGAGCATGCTTTCGGTCAGCTCCAGCACCAGTTGGCCCGGTGCCACGGCATTGCGTTGGATGGCCGCGCCCAGCACGCCGGCCAGCGCGCCCGAAACCAGCCCGTGGCGTGACACGTTCACCGCCACCTTGATGTCGCCCAGGCCGGCCTCTCGCCAGGCGGCCATCTGGGCGCAGGCCGCATTCACCACCCATTCGCCGATGCCCACGATCAGCCCGGTTTCCTCGGCGATCGGAATGAAGCGAGCCGGCGGCACCAGGCCCAGCTCGGGGTGTTGCCAGCGCAGCAGCGCTTCGGCGCCGATGATGCGGCCGCTGGCCAACTCGATCTTGGGCTGGTAGTGCAGCACCAGCTCGTTGCGTTCGATCACCCGGCGCAGTTGCGTTTCCAGCACCAGCCGCTCAAGTGAAACGTTGTTCAACTCTTCCGAATAGAACTGGAAGTTGTTGCGCCCGCTGCCCTTGGTGTGGGCCGTGGCCGCGCCGGCGTTGCGCAGCAGGGTTTCGTCATCGCGGCCGTCGCCGGGAAACAGCGCAATGCCGATCGACGGTGTGATGAACAGGTCTTTGTGGTCGATCTCAAACGGCTTGGACAGGGCGTTGACGATCTGCCGCGCCACGCGCGCCGCGGCGTCGGGCGAGTTCAGCTTGGGCAGCAGCACGGCAAACTCGTCGCCACCCAGGCGCGACAGTTGCAAGGCGTCGGCCCGGCGGCTGCGCGCCGCACCGCCATCGCGCCGCGTGCAGGCCAGCAGCCGCTCGGCCACCGCGGCCAGCAGCCGGTCGCCCGCGGCGTGGCCCAAGGTGTCGTTGACCTGGCGAAAGCGGTCGAGGTTGATGTGCAGCAAGGCCAGCCCATGCGCGCCGCTGGCCGCGGCGGCCAACGCCGCGCGCAGCGATTCCACGAAGACGCGCCGGTTGGGCAGCCCGGTGAGCAGGTCGTCATTGGCCAGGCGGTCTTGGTAGACCTTGAACACCAGCGAATTGCGCACCCGAATCTTCAACTCGCTGGCGTCGACCGGCTTGGCCAGGAATTCAGTGGCGCCCAGATCCAGCGCCTTGAGCTTGGTGGCGGTGTCGTTGGCCGCGGTGAGCACGATGACCGGCACGTAACGCAGCACCGCGTCGTTGCGCAACTGCTCCAGGATCTCGAAGCCCGACAGGCCCGGCATCATCAAGTCCAGCAGCAGCAGCCCGGGGCGGTGCAGACGCATCATGTCCAGCGCCAGGCGCGGGTCGTTCACCGCGATAAAGCGCGTGTAGCCGGCTTCTTCCAGGTAGGTCTGGGTGACGTCGGTCATCATGGCTTCGTCGTCAACCATCATCACCGTCACGTCTGACAGGGCCATGCGCAGCCCGGCGCCGTCAGCCGTGCCTTCAGCGCTGTCTTCGGCCAACTCGCCGGTCTGCGTCAACGCTTCCAGTTCGGCTGCGGCACCGGCCGTCCAGCGGTCGATGTCCTGCTCTGTCTTGAAGTCGATCTGCGGCAGCGCCACGGCATCCAGGCTTTGTTCGGTCATGTTTCCCACGTCTTCCATCTCCCTGCCTGTCAAGCTTCGGCCACGGCCGGCGCGGCCGCCGGCACTTCAATGCGATCGGCCATTTCCTGCAATTGCTTGAGCCCTATTTGCAAGGCCGGCAGGTCCGCCTCCTTCGCATGGCGTTCAAATTCACGCGCGGGCTCGAAGAATGCGTCGAACCCCACCGTGCCGCCAGCACCTTTGAGCCAGTGCGCCAGTTGCGACAGCTCGTCCAGGTCTTGCCGCGCCAGGGCCTGCCCCATGGCTTGCAGCTTGGCTGGCAACTGCAAGGCGAAGCTGCGAGCCACCTTGGCCAGGCGCGGGTGCTGCGCCAGGCGCGAGCGAATGGGCTCGCGCTGCCCTGCGGCCGGTGCCGGTGCTGCGGCCACGGGCGCCTGCGGCCCCACGGCCACGCCCAAGGCCCGCACGCCGACTTGCTGGCCGCCCAGCCGGCGCGCCAGCTCGGCCAGCATGCCGTCAATGTCCACCGGCTTGGTCAGGAAACCCGAGAACCCGGCCGCGTCGATCTCGCGCTCGAAGCCCTGCATCGCGTTAGCCGTGAGCGCCAAGACGGGAATGGTCACGCCCCGGTCGCGCAACGCGCGCGTGGCAGTGAAGCCATCCATCACCGGCATTTGCAGATCCATCAGCACCAGGTCCACGCCGCCGGCGGCCACCGCGTCCAGCGCCAGCGCGCCGTTCTCGGCCTGCCTGACCTGCAAGCCCGCCGCTTCCAGCACCAGGCGCACCAGCTCGCGGTTTTCCGCGCCATCGTCCACCACCAGCACGGTGGCCGCGGGGAAGGCCCACTGCGCCACCTCTTCCTGCACCACCTGCGCCTGTGCAGCTTGCAGTTCTACCGGGTTGAGCCACGCCGCGCCGGCCAGCGACCCGGTTTCGAAACTGGCGTGGAAGGTGCTGCCGCGCCCGGGCGTGCTGCTGGCCGTGACGTCGCCACCCAGCGCGCGCGCAATGCGCCGGCTGATGGCCAGGCCCAGGCCGGTGCCGCCGTACTGGCGCGTGGTGCTCGACTCAGCCTGCACAAAGGGCTCGAAGATGGCGTCGAGCTTGTCGGGCACGATGCCGATGCCGGTGTCCATGACATCGACCTGCATGCGCGGCGGCCCCGCGTCGGCCTGCTGCACGTTCATGCTCAGGCGCAGGGTGACTTCGCCCTGGCGGGTGAACTTCAAGGCATTGCCCACCAGGTTGGTCAGCACCTGGCGCAGGCGCGACGGGTCGGTCAACACGCTGGCGGGCAGGCTTTCGGGGAACTGCACGTTCAGCGCCACGCCTTTTTCAAGCGCCTTCACGTTCATCACCCGCAGCACCTCAAACACCACCTCGTGCACCGCGCAGGGGATGCGCTCAACGTCCAGCCGGCCGGCCTCGACCTTTGACAGATCAAGGATGTCGTTGATCAGCTCCAGCAGATGCTGGCCGCTGCCGTGGATGCTGGCCAGGTAGCGCTGCGTGTCCTGTGCACTTTGCTGGTAGCCGCGGCGCAGCAGCTCGGTGAAGCCCAGGATGGCGTTCATCGGCGTGCGGATCTCGTGGCTCATGTTGGCCAGGAAGTCGCTCTTGGCGCGGTTGGCGGCCTCGGCTTCGTCGCGCGCCAGGCGCAGCTCGATTTCCTTTTCCTCCAGCTCGGTCACGTCGTCAAAGCTCACCAGCACGCCGGCCGGTTTGCCGCCGGCGCCGGGCACGGGCGAGCAGTTCACCATGAAGCTGCGGCGTTGTTCACCGTGCGCATCCAGGGTCAGGTAGAGCATGAAGTTGTGGCGCGGCGCGCCGTCGGCCAGGCAGGCGGCCCAAGGCGTGTCGGCCGGGTGGATGCGGGCCTGCGCGCTGTTCGTCCAGGGCAGCACGGTGGCGGCCTGGCCGGTGAGTTCTTCGGCGCTGCGGCCCACCTTGTCCACAAACGCCTTGTTGGCCAGCACGATCTGGCCGCGCGGATCCAGCACCAGCAGGCCGTCGGCCAAGGTGTCGAACGCGGTGCGCACGCGCCCCGGAATCACCTTTGAAGGGTCGAGGTGGCGCAGCATGCGGCGCAGGTAGAAGAAGAACAGCACGAAGCAAGTCAGCGCCACCGCCGCGATCAGCTTCACCGGCGCCAGCGTGAACACGCCCCACCAGTCCGGCGGGCGCAGCGGCGTGAAGCGCAGCTCGACATGGCCCCAGCGCTGCGCACCGGCTTGAATGGGCACCACCAGTTGCGAGTCGGTGGAAATGCCGCCGGCCGGGGCATGCCAGTGCTGCGCATGCGCACCCGCCTGCAGCAGCAACTCGCCGCCGTGGCGGCGCACGCCCACGCTTTGCAGCTCGGGGTTGCGCCGGGCAATGAAATTCAGCACATGGGCCAGCCGCTCGTTGCCGTCGTCGTCGAGCAGCTCCGTGGCGCTGATGGCCACCGCCTCGGCCAGCGCCATGCGCCCGCTGCGCAACGCCGCGTCGCGGTCGGGCACCAGGCCGTAGTACAGGCTGACCAGCAGCACGCTGGCCACCAGCGAACTCAGGCCCAGGGCCAGGTGAAAGCGGGTTGACAGGCCTTTCATGCCACGGTCTCCTGAAGCACGCTGTCCTGATGCACGTTCTCAGCGCGCTGTGCGGGCAGCGGTGCAGGCGGGCGGCGGATGAATTGCCGCGCCTTGCTGAACAGCTTTTCCAGCGGGTCGTCTGGCGCCGGTGAGGCGGCGCCATCGTCGTCATCGTCAGCATCCCCGCGCTTGACCCGCGCCAGCACTGGCAGCGGGTCCATGCCGGCCCAAGCCGGCAGCGCCGACATCAAGGTGGCCACCAACACCCCGCCGCGCGCCAGCCACAACACATAGCCCACCGACAGGCCGGCCGACACCATGGCAGTGCTGGCCACCACCTCGCGCTCAACGCGGCTGTCTTGGCCCAACTCCTCGCGCACGCGGTCCAGCGCCTGCGCGTAATTGCGTTCACGCAAGGCGGCGACCGCATCCTGCACACCTTGACGGCCGCCCGCCAAGGCAGTCGACTCGTCGCTGGGCAGGCCGGGCAGCACGATGGCGTCACTGAGCGCCAGCGGGCGCAGGTGGCTGCGCGGCGGTGTGTCGCCCCCCGGCGCCTGGGCGCGCATGGCGCTGGCGTTGCCGGCGTCCAGCACCAGGGCGCCCGCTCCCGGTACCTCGTCGGCCCGCATCGCTGCGCCCACCGTCTCATGGGCCGCGTTGGCGCCGGCCGCGGGCGACGGGCCAGGCGGGTCGCTTGCAACCTGGTCGGCGCTGGCCGGACCGGCTGCGGCCAGGGCCACGACAAGCGGTGCGGGCTCGGGCACGGCTTGCGGCACCACGGGCACCACCGGCACCACCGGCACCACCGGCACCACGGCCACCACGGGCACCACGGGCACCACGGGCACCACCGGCACAACGGGCACCACCGGCACAACGGGCACAACAGGCAACACCTCCACCACCAGCGCCGCTGGCCCCGGCACGGTTTGCGTGCCATCGCTCAGCGCCAGGGTGTAGTCCACCGCCAGGCCCGAGGCGTCGCCCACGAAACGCACCAGGCCGGCTGAGGCCTGCGCCTGGCTGAATGCCAGCAGCGGCTGGCCCGGCGTGTTGACAAGCTCGAACTGCCCGCCCTGCACGGCGCTGAGTTGATATTGCAGATCGGCGGGCGCAGTGTCGGGGTCAGCGCTGATGAAGTCGAGCCGGCCCAGCGCACCTTCGAGTCGCAACTGGTTGCTCAGCACCAGCGGCGGCTCGTCAAGGTTCGTCACCGTCACCACCAGCCGCTGCTGCGCGCTCAGGCCGCCGTCGCTGACGCTCACCATCACCTCATAGCGCCTGTCGCCGTCGGCATCAGCCGACGCTTCATGGTCGGGGGGGTTGATGAAGCGCAGTGCGCCGCTGGCCGCGTCGATGCTGAAGGCCAGCGCGTCGGCGCCGCCAATGATGGTGAAGCTGAAAGCGGTGGCGCCATCGGCATCGCTGGCGCTCACGGTGGTCAGCGCCACAGCGTTCTCCGGCACCGCCAGCGCGGCCAGCGCGCCGCCGCCATGGCTGGTGATGACCGGCGCATCGGCCACGGCCTGCACGGCCAGGCTGGCCGCGTTGGCCAGCGCGCTGCCGGCGTCGGCAATCAGGTAGCCGAGCGTGACCGGGCCGCTCCAGTCGGGCTGCGGTGTGAACGTCCAGTTGCCGTCACCATGGTCGAGCAAATCGCCGCGGCCACTGAGCATGCTCAGCGTGGTGGCCAGCAGGGCGTCGCCATCGGGGTCGCTGGCACCGGCCAGCAGCTCGGCCTGGGTGATCAGGCGCGCGCCGTCTTCGGCCATCACCCCCAGGTTCAGCGGCGCGGCCACGGGCGTTTCATTGACGTTGCTCACCGTCACGAAAATGTTCTGCAGCACCGCTGCCCCGGCGCTGTCAGTGGCCCGCATCTGCACCTCGTAAACGTTGTTGCCGTCGCTGTCGGCCGGTGCTTCGCGATCGGGCGCGCTGGCGAACAGCAAACGCTGCGCGCCGTCGATGACGAAGCGCGCCATGTCGGCGCCGCCGCTGATGGCGAAGCTCACGGGCTGCGACTCGGGGTCGGTGGCGCTCAGGGTGTAGACCAGCGTGCTGCCCTCGGCGACGCCGGCGTTGGCCGGCGACGTGATCGTCGGGGGCATGTTGAAGGCCAGTGCGCTCACGACGCTCAGCGCCTGGATATTCAGCGCGGCCGTGTTCGCCCCGCTCACGGCATCGAGCCCGAGATCAGACCCGTCGAACAACAACTGGCCCGTGCCCGCCGTGTTCGCGCCGGTCAGCGTGACGGTTAGCGCCACCACGTCGAAGGCGGTTGCGGTCACGCCGGCGTAGGTGTTGGTGCCGCCGTCGATGGCCACCAGCAGGGTGCCGGCGCCCAGCACCGTGCCGTTGAACGCGGTGGCTTGCTGCACCAGATGCAAGCCCATGATCTTGTCGCCACCCGACGCGAAGCCGAGCCGGGCACCGGCGATCAACAAGGCGCTGTCGCTGGTCTGGGTGGCCGCGCCCGCGCCGGTGCCGGCCGCGCTGAAGGTGTAGACGTTGTTGTGCAGCGCCGGGGTCGAATGCGCGATCACGAAGGTGCCCGCCGGCAGGGTCGCATCACCCACCGTGGTGGCGCTCTCCACCAGCGAGATGGCATGCACGTTGTAAGACGTGGCGCCCACGTGCACGCCGTTGTCGAGCAGCATGAAATAGGTTCCGCTGCCGTAGTTGCCGGCGCTGGCGGGGCGGTACACGACGATGTCCTTGCGGTCGGCGAGCACATCGTTGGCCGGGTTGCCGTCGCCGGCGTTCAGGGTCACGCTGCCGTTGCCCGGGTCCAGCGTCATCAGCAAGTCACCCGGGTTGAGCGTGAACTGCGCACCCGTGGTGCCCACGGTGAGGGCCGACTGCACGACATGCAAGGCCCGAATCGGCAGCGGCGCCGCATAGCCGCCGAGCAGCGTGATGCTGCCTGCGGTGCTGCCGGCATTGATGTCATAGCTGTCGCCAGCGTCGCCGAACTGCGCGATGTTCCCGGCCACCCAGCCGGTGCCACCGGCCGTGGCCACCGGCCCCGCGGTGCTGAACCAGAGCTGGCCGCTGGCGACAGCGCCGCCGGCGACATTGAAGCTCAGGGTATTGGGCGTTGCGTCGAGGTTGACGCCGCCACTGGCGGTGCCGCCGTCGTCGCGCACCTGGAAGGCCAGCGTGGCGTAGGGGCTGCCGGCGGCCGCCGGCGCCGGCACGAAGACGAGTTGGCCGGCGTCGAGCTGCGCCACGCTGACTTCAGCCGCTGCCGCCAGCACCGCGCCGCTCAGGCGCAGCGTGCCCGCGCTGGGCGTTTGCACCCACACCGACGCGAAACCGTCACCATCGCCGGGCGCATCGCTGAAACCGAAGTCGGTGCGGGTCAGCGCCAGGCTGGCGTTGGTGGCCAGCGCCAGCGTGGCGTCAGTGCCGCGCGGCGCGTCGTTCACCGCTTGAACACTGAGCGCCAGGCTGTCGCTGTCGCTGCCGCCCACGCCATCTCGGCTGGTCAGCACCAGGGTGTCGCCGCCCACGAAGTTGGCATTGCCCAGGTAGCGCAGCGTGGCCAGGGTGCTGTTGATATCAGCCTGGCTGCCGCTGAGCGTGAACGAGGCGCTGGCGTTGGTGCCGATGCTGATGCTGGCCGCACCGGAAAGCGTCACCTGCAAGCTGCCGTTAGACACGCTGAGCGCGGCCGTGGCCAACTCGTACAGGGCGGTGCCGCCGCCGGCGTCGGGGTCAGCCACCGCCACGCCGCTGATCAGCGTGAGCGTGTCTTCAAGCACGGTCTGCGCCGCGGGCAGCGCATTCACCGGTGCCAGGTTCGCAGGCAGGGCCGTCTCGTAGGCGCCGATGTCGGCGGCGCCCACGCGCACGCTGCCACGCTGGTCGGTCGCCGGCGCGGCCAGGGTGTTGCCGGCGTCGATGGCGGTGCTGCCAGGCAGCAAGGCATGGGTGCGGGTGAGGCCGCCGTTGGCTTGCAACGTGGCATCCAGCCCGGGGTCGGTGTTGCTCAAGTCGCCCGGCTGTGCCAGGCCCAGCGTGTTGCCGCTGTCAATGTTGTGGCCCAGGCTGGTGAGCGGCGTGTTGGCGTTGTCACCCGTGTTGGCGGCAACGATCGTGTTCTGCAGCGCAACGCTGCCAGTGTTGAAGAGGAAGATGCCGCCGCCGCTGGCGGCAAGATTGAAGGCGATGGTGGAGCTGTTGATCGTGACCGGCTTCTTGGCATACAGGCCGCCCCCCGACCCGCCGGCCTGGTTGCCACTGAGCGTCACGTTGCTCAGTTGCAGCGTGGCGCCGTTGCCGCCGGCGTACAGGCCAGCGCCATTGTCCGTGGCCAGGTTGTTGCTGACGGTGGTGCGGTTCAGGGTCGTGGTGCCGCCGTCGTTGTACAGGCCGGCGCCCCACTTGCCGCTGTTGCCATCCAGCGTGGAGTCATTGATCACCAGCGTGGATTTGAAGAGATAGATGCCCGCGCCGTAGCTGCCCGTGTTGGCGCTGACGCGAACGTCGTTCAAGCTGAGGCTGGAGCCGGCGAATTCGGCGTTGATGCCACCCCCCCAGTTCGTGCCGACGGCACCACCCTGCACCGTCAGCCCGCTCAGGCTGGCCACGGCGCCGGCCTTCAGGTCGAAGACGCGGTCGATGCCCGCCGCATCGACGATCGTCAACGCCGCGCCCGCGCCCTGCACGGTCAGCGTGTCGTCGAGGTTGAGGTCGCCCGTCAGCGCCGATTTTTCGTTCGCGCCGAGCCGGGTCAAGGTGAAGGTTCCTGCCGGCAAGGTGATGACGTCGGCGCCGGCCGTGTTGTTCGCCGCGATGACCGCTTCACGCAACGAAATCTGGCCATCGGTGCCGGGGCTGCCGATCAGGGCCTCGACCGAAGCGGTGTTGCCGTCAACAAGGTCGGCGGTGGTGGTCACGATCAGCGGGCCGGCAATGTCGGTGATGCTGACGGCGATGGCCTGGTCGGCGCCCAGCGTGCCATCGAAGGCGCGCACCGTCACGTCATAGACGTTGTCAAGCCCCACGTCGGCCGGCAACTCGAAGTCGGGCAGGTTCGCGGGTTTGAAGCTGAGCACACCGCTGCCCGGGTCGATCTGGAACATGGCTGCGTCGGCGCCACCGGCGATGCTGTAGACCAAGGGGTCGCCGTCCGCGTCGGTGGCCGTGACGGTGGCCACCGCCGCCGTGTTCTCGGCCAGCGTCACGCCGGCATTGCCGCCGCCGCCGTTACTGGTGATGGCAGGCGTGCTTTCAGTCACATCGAACGTTAGCGTTCGTGGCCCCGGATCGAGGTCAACGCCGCCGCTGGCCACACCACCGTCGTCGCGCACCTGAAAGCCCAGCGTCGCGTAGGCTGCGCCGCTGGCCCCCGGCGCAGGCCTGAAGACCAGGCTGCCGGCATCGAGTTGCGCCACCGTCACCTCGGTGGCGGCTGCCAGCAGCGTGCCGTTCAGGCGCAGGCTGCCCGCACTGGGCGGCGCCACCCGCACCGACGCGAAGGCGTGGCCTTCACCCGGCGCATCACTGAAACCAAAGTCGGCGCCTTGCAGCGTCAGGCTGCCGTTCTTGTTCACGGCCAGCGTGGCATCGGTGCCGCGCGGCGCGTCGTTGACCGGCTGCACCGTGATCGCCACGCTGTCCGAATCACTCAGCCCGGCGCCGTCCTGGCTGGTCAACACCAGCGTGTCGGCGCCCATGTAATCGGCGTTGCCTTGGTAGCGCAGCGTGGCCAGAGTGCTGTTGATGTCAGCCTGGCTGCCCGAAAGCGTGAACGAGGCGCTGGCGTTGGTGCCGGTGTTGAAGCTCGCTGCACCGGCCAGCGTCACCTGCAACGTGCCGTTAGACACGCTGAGCTGGCTGCGGGTCAACTCGTGCAGCGCGATGCCGCCGCCTTGGTCGGGGTCCGCCACCGTCACGCCGCTGATCAGCGTGAGGCTGTCTTCCAGCACGGTCTGCGCGCCCGGCACGCTGTTCACCGGCGCCTGGTTGGCGGCACCGGCAAATTCGTAGGCGCCGATGTCCGGCGTGCCCACGCGGGCCACGCCGCGCTGGTCGAAAGCCGGCGCGGCGGGGTCGCCGCTGCCAATGGCCGCTGAACCCGCCAGCAAGGCGCGCGTCGGCCCGAAGCCGCCGTTGGCCGCCAGCGGGCCCAGGTTGGCGGGCACCCCGTTCAGGTCGGTGGCGGCGCCCAGCCCGGCGCTGCCATCGGTGTCGAGGTTGTGGCCCAGCGACAACTGCGGCCCCAGGAAGTTGTTGCCGCCGAAGTTGTTGGCCAGCAAGGTGTTCCCGAACGTGATCGCGTTGGCGTCGGTGGTGTAGACGCCCCCGCCGCTGGCAGCCGAGTTGCCGGCGATGGTGGAGTTGCTGACCGTGTAGCCGGTTTGATTGGTGTACAGCCCACCGCCCGAGGCGGAGCCGGACGCCAGGTTGCTGCTGATCGTGCTGTTGTCGATACTCAGTGCCGACCCGGTTGAAAAAATGCCCGCGCCGCGCGCACCGATGTTGTTGTTCACCGTCACGCGGGTCAGCATGGCCGTGCCTCGGTTGTTCAGGCCGCCGCCCGAGCCGGTGGTGAAGCCGCCATTGAAAGCCAACTGCACATCGGTCAGCGCCAGGTCACCGAAGCTGTTGATGCCCGCGCCGTTGTTGGCCACATTGGCCGTGACGAGCACGCTGCTCAGGCTCAACGCCGCGCCAAGACCGACCGCGACGCCGCCGCCGTGCGACCCGCCGTCGCCGCCACGGATCGTCAGGCCCGTGAACGTGCTCGCACCGGCCAGCAGGTCGAACACCCGGTCCAGGCCATCGCCGTCCACTACCGTGCTGGCCGCACCGCCGCCCAGCAGCGTGATGGGCGCCGCAATGTCCAAGTCACCCGTGGCGTTCAGGTCCTCGCCGGCGCCGGCGCGGGTGAGGGTGTAGGTGCCTGCCGGCAGCACGATGGGGTCGGTGCCCGGCGTGTTGTTCGCCGCGCTGATGGCCTCGCGCAGCGATATCTGGCCATCGCCGCCGCGGTTAGCCAGCAGCAGTTCGATCGAGCCGACGTTGCCGTCCAGCAAGTCGGCCGTGGTCGTCACCGTCAACGTGCCGGCAACGTCGGTGATGGTGAGGGTGATGGCCTGGTTGACGCCCAGCGTGCCGTCGAAGGCGCGCACCGTCACCTCGTAAACATTGTTCAGGCCCACGTCGGCCGGCAGCTCGAAGTCGGGCACGTTCGCGGGCTTGAAGCTGAGCGCGCCCGTGGCCGCGTTGATCTGGTACAGGGCCGCATCGGCACCACCGGCCAGGCTGTAGCTCAGTGCCGTGCCATCGGGGTCGGTGGCCAGCACGGTGGTGACCGCGCTCGTGTTCTCGGCCAGACTCAGCGCGGCGGCGAGCCCACCGCCGTTGCTGTCGATGACCGGCGCTTCGTTCACATTGGCCACCGTGACGCTGAGCAGCTGGCTGTCACTGAACGTGCCGTCGCCGGCGATCACGTTCACGAGGTAGACATTGTCGCCATTGGCGTCGTTGGGCGCCTCGAAATTGGGTGCGGTGGCAAACGCGAGCACGCCCGTTGCGGCGTTGATGACGAAGCGCGCCGCATCGGCGCCCGCGATGGTGAAGGTGGGCGCGCTGCCATCGGCATCGGTGGCGGTGACGGTGGTCACCGCGCTGCTGTTTTCATTCACCGCAGGGGCCGCTGCGGCGCCGCCGCCGTTGCTGGTGATCACCGGCGCGGCCGTGTTGGTGGGCTTGATCGCCATGGCCAGCGCCACCCAGTTGCCGGAGGCGCCGCCTCCGGCGGTGAAGCTGTGGCTCATCGTCACCGCCGCCGCGCCGGGCTCGGTGCTGCTGACGGCCCAGACATCGCTGGGGGCACCGCCGTTGGTGTTGCTCCAGGCCTGCGTCTGCCCGGGGCCGACGGTGTGGCTGCTTACGCGCAGCGCACCGGCCAAATCGAACACGCGCTCATCGGGTGCCGAGGTCAAGGTCAGGGTCGGCGCGGCGTCGTTGCCTATGTCAGACCAGACCGGCCCGGTCGGCGTGGTCTGATCCACCCCTGCGAATGCGATTCCGCCGGCCACGATCCGGGTGCTGCTGGCCGTGTTCACCACCAGGCTGGAGCCGCCGACCACGGGTGACTTCAGCATCCAGATCTCCGCGCGCACCTCGTTGCCGTTGCTCGTGGCCGAGGCAAGAAAGGTCAACGCGCTGCCGTTGAACGCGACCGAGGTGACGGGCACGTCGTTGGCCGTCATGATCTGCACGACCAGCAAGCCGCCGGCCCCGCCGCCCACCATTTGGGTGTAGCTGAGTGTGGACTGGGCGCCCACGGTGGCGCCCGAGCCGGTGCCGGTTTGAGTGATCGCCAGCACGCCGGCAAAGCTTTGCTGCAACCCCGCTTGCGGCGCCACGACGGCGTCGATGCGCCCGGTATTGAATTCCAGCGCCCAGTCGGCACCGCTGGCCGCGGCGCCGGTGAGGTCGGTCGAGGCGGCAACATCGGCGCCGGTCAACGCCGCCAGGCTCGCCACCACCGCCTGGCCGGCCGCGCTGGCGGCCACGTCGCAACCGTAAATCAACAAATCGGCGTCGGCGCTCAGCGCCGCGCCCCATTGCGCGAATTCACCCGCCCGCGCCAGCAGGCTGGCGGCATCGAGCTGCGCCGCGCCGAGCTGCAACACGCCATCGGCACCATGTGCCAGCACATGCACCGCCGTCACGCCCTGGCGCTGCGCCAGCGTGTGGCCGATGACGGCAATGCCGTCGGCACCGGTTTCGATGCCCACCACCTCGATCACGCGGCCGCTGGCGGCCTGCACGGCCAGGTCGTCGATCAGCGCCTGGGCCTGCGGCAAGCTCAGGTCGACGAAAGCGATTTCATGCGCGCGCGTGCTCTGCTGCTCAACGCCGCCTTGTTCAAGCCAGCTCGGCTGCACCTCGCCAAAGCCGGCCAACACGGCCGGGGCCAGGTCAGCGGCGTACAGGATGCGCGGCTCCAGCTCTTCGAGCAGCGGGGCCAGGTGGGGTTCGCGCAGCATGGGGTTGGCGGGCGCGCGTTCAGCCGGCCTTGCGCGGGGCCGGCGGCAGGGGCGCCACCGGGGCGGCCGGTGCAGCAACAGTGTCCGCTGCAGTGAGAAGTTTGCAGCGCGCACCGGCCGGCAGCTTGTGCCCCGGGTTGGGCAGGCTCAGGCGCACGCGAAAGGTGTTGCTGGCCGCGTCGATCATGGCGTCCACATGCGTCACGCGCGCGCTCACGGCGGCGGCGCCGGGCAGCTCGGGCAGCACGCTCAGGCGTTCGTCATGCGTCACGCTGCCGAAGCGGCTGGCCGGCAGCACCAGTTCCACGCGCAACGGGTTGAGCATGGCCAGGCGCATCACCGGCTTGTCTTCCACGCGCTCGCCCACGTTGATGAAGCGCTCGGTCACCACGCCGTCGAACGGGCTGCGCACGACGCGCTGGCGCAATTGCGCACGCACCACGCCCAGTTCACGCGCCGCCACCACGCGCTGGCCTCGCGCCTGTTCGAGCTTCTGCGCGGCCACGTCAAATTCGGCGCGGGCTTGCTCGGTGGCCTGGCTGGAATAAAAGCCATCGGCCTGCAGCTCCACAGCGCGGGTGTGGCGCTGGCGCGCGAGTTCGAGGTTGGCCGCGGCGGCGCGCTCGTCGGCGTCGATGGTGGAGCGCGCCTCGGCCGCGTCAACACCGGCTTGCTCGACCTCGCTTTGCAGCAGCACCAGCGCCTGGCCGGCACGCACGCGATCGCCGCTGTCGGCCTTCAGCTCCTGCACCACGCCGACCACGGGTGAGCCGATGTCGGCCACGCGCTCGGGCCCGATCAGGCAGGCCACGGCCTGGCTGCGCAGGCCGCTGGCGCGTGGCGTGGGTGAGGCCGGCGCGGGCCCGCCCGGCGTGACGGCCGCCACCACCTGTCCAGCCAGCGGTTTGAGCGCGGGCGGCCGGGCTGGCGGCGGCTTGTGCGGCGCCGTGGCCACGGGCGTGTTCAGCGCCAGCTCCAGGCCCGGGCTGACGCCCGGCAGGGGCGGGCTCACCGGGCCGGCCCAGGCGCAGATGCTGGCCGCCGCGCCCAACAGACCAGCGGCCCGCGCCATGGCGCGCAGCACGGTGTTCAGACGTGCAGGTGGTTGAAGCTCAAGTGTCGTTGCCATTGCAGATCCTGTTCAAGCAGTTGCCGGCGCAGCTTGCGCTGGCCCCCTTCAATTCGTGCCTGCGCCCAGGCGGCGCACAGGCGTGTGGCCAAGCCGGCGAGCGCGCCGCGGCCTGATCCGGCGCAGCGCGCCAACAGCACGCGGCCCAGCGCGCTGCCCTTCCAGGGCGCAGCGTCGAGCGCATGCCAGGTTTCGGCGCTGCCGGGTTCGCCCTGGCGCGCAGCGCGGCCGCAGAGTTGCCTGTCAAGCCGGGCGTTAGGGTTGTCTTGCGCGTTGATGACATGCAGCCCGCCCAGCGCGGCCACGCCGGGGCCGAGCAAGATGTCCGTGCCGCGCCCAGCCATTTGGGTGGCCACGGTGATGGCGCCGCGCTGGCCGGCGCCGGCCACGGTGGCGGCTTCATCGGCGTCGTGCCGAGCATCGAGCACGCGGTGCGGCAGGCCGGCAGCACGGAGTGCGGCGGCCAGGGCACGCGAGGCGGCAACGCTGGCCGTGCCCAAGAGCACCGGCCGGCCCTGCGCATGCAGCACTGCTGCGCGCTGCACCAGGGCGGCCTGGCGCTGCGCGCTGCTGGCAAACAGGCGCGGCACCAGCAGCGTGCGGCGCAACGGCCGGCGCAGCGGCACGCGGCGCACTTCGCGGCCATAAAACGCGCGCAGCTCGGCGCGGCATTCGCGCAGCGTGCCGCTCATGCCGGCCAGCAGCAGGTAGCGGCCAAAGAAGGCCTGCACGCTGGTCTGCGCCCGCGTGGCGGCTTCGGGGCTGAGGCGGCAGCCTTCCTTCAACTCCACCAGCCGGTGCAACCCGCGCTGCCATTGCCGGCCCGGCGCGCTGCGGCCGGTGGCGGCGTCGAGCAACTGCACGGCGCCGTCGCGCACCAGGTAATCTGTTTCGTTGTGCAGCAGGTGCAGCGCTGTTAACGCCTGGCCCAGCAGGTCGCGGCGGTGGCGGCGGTTCAACCATTCACCGCCCAGGCCGGCGGCGAGTTGTTCGATGTGCGCGTCAGCCCCGGGCAGCCACAGCACCTGCCGCGCGCCAGGGTCGAGGCTGAAGTGCGTGCCTTCGCGCAGCGCGCGCGCCAACTGCCAGGCCTGGTACAGGGCGGCGCGCTGGGTGGCGTCGACAACGGCGTCGGCAGCGGCTTCGGCCAGGATCAGCGGCAAGGTGGCTTCGTCGATCAGCAGGCTGTCAGCTTCATCGACGATGGCCATGCACAGGCCGCGCAGCACCGGCGCTGCCGCGGCCGGCGCGGCGCTGCGCTGGCGCAGGGGGTTGGCGTCGTGCTGGCCGAGCGGGTCACGCAATGAATCACGCAACGAGTCACGCAAGTAATCGAACGCCACTTCGCGCGCCGTGGCGTAGCAGATGTCAGCACCGTAGGCGGCGCGGCGCTGCGCCTCGGTGTGGCCGGCCAGCACCTGGCCCACGCCCAGGCCCAGCCGGGCATACAGCGGCGTGAGCTGTGCGGCGTCGCGCGCCACCAGGTAGTCGTTGACCGTCAGCACATGCACCGGCGTGCCGGCCAGTGCGCCCAGCGCGGCGGCCAGTGCGGCGGCCAGGGTCTTGCCTTCGCCGGTGGCCATCTCAGTCAGCTTGCCGGCAAGCAGCGCGCGCGCGGCCAGCAACTGGGCATCAAAGGGGTCGCAGCCCAGGCTCAGGCGCGCTGCGGCGGCCACGCAGCCCAAGCCTTGGGCCAGCAGTTCAGCCTGGCCAAAGCCGTTGGCGCCCAGGCGGGCGCGCAACTGGTGCAGCGCGGCGGCATGGGCGTGTTCGGGCAGCGCGGCCCAAGTCTGTTGCTGGCCGCGCACGCCCTGCAACCAGGCCTGCGCGGCCTGCTTCATGCGCCAGCGCAGCAGCGGCGCCAGCAGGCTGAGCAGGCCATCACCCGCGCGCCGCACGGCGCCGTGCAGGGCCGCCGCACCGCTCAGGGCGTTGGCCGGCGGCCAGGCCCGCAACGGGTACGGGCCGAAGGCCAGGCCCGGGCTGGGCAAGGGGGTGGCGCGCGTCATTGGCCGGGGTTGAAGTGCTTCAGAAACAGTTGCTGCATGCCGCTGGCCACCTGCATGGCCAGTGGTGCAAAACCATGGTCAAAACGCACCCAGGCGCGCCCGCCCACCCGTTCGCCCAGGCTGGCGGGCAACTGAACATCTGCCAGCACCACGGCGCGCACGGCCTTCAGGCCGTGCGGGTCGGCCGGGTCGGTGGGCACGCTGCCGCCGCCACGGTCGCCCAGCGCGGCGCTGGGCAGTTGCGTCACGGCGCCGGTGCTGTCGCGCAACAGGCTGGCGGCGCGCGCGGGCTCGCCCACTTCCGCCAACTGCACGCTCACGCCGCGGCTGCGTGCATGCAGCAGCGCGGCCTGTTCCTGGCCCACGGCCACGCGCACCAGGCTGGGCGAGCCGTCCATCACCTGGCCCACCAAGGTGCCTTGTTTGAGGTAGCGGCCCGGCAGGTCCTGCGCGTTGGCCAATTCAAGCCGCCCGCTGCTGCCGGCGCGCAGGGTGAGCTGTTCCTGGCGTTCAAGACAACGTTCGAGTTGCACTTGCAGCGCCGCCGCCTCGCGTTCCAGGCTGGCCGAGCGCGTGGGCTCGCTGCGTTGGGTGTGGATGCTTTCAGCGTCGAGCGCGCCGACCCGCGCCGCCAGGGCCTGGCATTCGGCGCTGAGCATGGGCGCGGCCAGGCGCAGCAGCGGCTGGCCCGTGTGCACCAATTGGCCCGGGCGGGCCAGCACTTCGTCAACAAAGCCTTCACCGGCCACGCGCAACAAGGCCGCGTCGGGCAACCACACCACGCCGGGCACCACGCTGGCAAAGGGCAGCGGCAACGCCGCCAGCGCCAGCACGCCACCGGCCAGGCCCAGGCCGCGGCGGCGCGCGCGTTGTGTAGCGGCCTGGCCGACAGGCAACCGGTTGAGGTGGCGCAGCACGGCCCAGGCCGGGCGCAGCACGCCGGCCCAGAGCAGCAACGCCGCCACGCCCAGGCCGAGCAGGAACGACAAGCCGCCCAGCCAGGCCACCAAGGCACAGGCGATGAGCGTGCGCCACAGCAACGCCGCCGGCGCATAGGCCCACAGCCAGCGCCGCTCGCCGGGTGCGGCGACGAGCGGTTGCGCGATCACTTCGCCTAACAGGTGAATGCGCAGGCGCTCGAACCAGAGCTGCGCGCTGCGCCGCGCCAGGTTGGGCAGCTCGAAGGCATCGCACAACAGGTGGTAGCCGTCGAAGCGCAGCAGCGGGTTGCCGTTGATGACCAGCGTGGACACCGCGCCGATGAAGAACACGGCCAGGCCGATGTCATGCCACCAGCCGGGCTGGGCGTGCAGGGCCAGCGCCAGGCCGGCCGCGGCCAGGGCCAGCTCGACCATGATGCCCGCCGCGCTGACCAATGCCCGGCCGCGGGCCGAGCCGTGGCCGGCGCTGGCCGAGGCGTCGACATACGGCACGGGCATGAACATCATCACCGTGACACCCCATTCGGGCACCGTGCCACCCAGGTGCTTGACGGCCAGGCCGTGGCCCAGCTCGTGCAGCGCCTTGACCACCGGGTAGCACAGCCAGGTGATGAGCAGCATGCGCGGTGTTTGCAGCCACACCGCGGCGTGGTGCGCCAGTTCGGCCTGGTTCAACGCGGCCGCCAGGGCCAGCCCCACCACGGCGGCGGCCCACAGGCACAGCGCCGTGCGCATGAACGCAGCGCGCGCCAAGGGGTACAGCGCAGTCAGCAAGGCGTCGGGGCGACCCAAGGGAATGCGAAATGAAAGCAGGCTGTTGGCCGGCGCGCCGTTGGCGCCGGCGTGCGGCGAACTGTTTGAGGCGCCGTGCGGCGCGTGCAGCACGCCTTGCGGGCCGAAGTCGGGCCGGCGGTCGAAGCTCAGCAGCGCCGCGGCATGCAGCCGGGCCAGCAGGCGCAACAGTTCGTCTTGCGTGGGCGCGGCGTCGCGCTGCTCGTGCAGTAAAAGTTCCCACAAACGTTGCAGGCTCAACTGGCCGTTGCAGCGCGCCACAAAGGCATAGGCCGCGGCGTTCAGGCGGTAGCTGCGCCCACCATCACCGCGCTGCAAGACATGCCACACGGCGCGGCGGTAGGTCACGCGCTGCACGCGGGCCTGGGCGTCGAGCTGCGGGCGCAGCGCGGCCACGCGAAACCACTGGGTGCTGGTCAGGCTTTCATTCATCGCAAACACTCATCCCAACCACTCCCACCACAACAGGCGCAGCGCCTGCACCAGGCGGCGCGAGGCGTTCCACAGCAGCGGCGCGCGGCCGGTGGCGATCTGCGCACTGCCTTGCAGGCCGGCGCGCAGATCGGCCGCACTGTCGCTGCCGGCAGGGGCGTGCAACGCGGCTTCAACTTCGTAAACGTTGCGCCCATCGACCACCGCGGCCATGGGCGTGATGCGGGTCACGCGGATGGCCTGGGTGCGCCACGGCAGCGCTGAGAGCGCCACGCTGCCGGTTTGGCCCACGCGCACGGCGCCGATGTCGCGCTCGTCCACTTCCACCATCACGCGAAAGGCATGCTGCGGGGCCAGGGTCATCAGCTCGGTGCCCTGGCTCAACGGCGCACCGAGTTGCTGGCTCAGGTCGCCCTTGATCACCACGGCGTCGAACGGCGCGGTGATGTGCGTGCGCGCCAGGCGGGCGTTGACCAGGTCGAGCTGCGCCTGGGCCTCGGCGGCGCGCGCCTGGTTGATGACGAGTTGCGTGCGGTTGGCGCCGGCGTGCGCCGCGCTGTAGGCGTTTTCATGTTGCGCGAGCTGGCTTTCCCAGCGCGCGCGTTCAACCTGCAAATCCTGCTCGGCCAGCTCGGCCAGCAGCTGGCCGGCGCGCACCACATCTCCCGGGCGCACATGCACCTTGCCCAAGAAGCCATCGGCCGGCGCCACCAGCACGCGCTGCACCGCGCCTTCGAGCCGGGCATGGCCGCCGATGCGGGTGTCGGCCGGCACGAACAGCAACGCGGCGGCAACCAGGCCCGCGGCCAGCGTGCCGTAGCGCAGGCCATGGCGCGAATCGTCGCGCAGCGCTTGCACCGCGGCGTTAACGCTGTCGCGCGCGCGGCGGTGCCAGGGCCGTTCATTCAGCGCCATCAACTTGAGCACCGGCGCGGCCAGCAGCGCCAGTTGCTCCAGCCCCGCCAGCTCGGCGCTGGTGAACACGCCGCCGGCCTGGCGCTGTACGCACAGCACGCCCACCACGCTGCTGCTGTGGCCCAGGCCGGCCTGCACCGGCACACAGGCCACGCTGCCGGGCTCAGCCCGCAACAAGGCCTGCAAGGCCAGGGTGATGCGCGGCTGCGTGGCGGCGCGCAGCGCGGGCAGGCACAGGCTGCAACGCTGATCCAGCGCCTCGGCCATGGCGGCCTGCAACTGCTGCGCCAGCGCTGAATGCGCCGTGGGCAGCGGGCCAGCGGAACAGGCCATCAATTCCACGTTCAGCCCGCGGCACAGGCCCAGGCTGACGCGCGCCAGGCTGAGCTGCAGGGCGATTTCGCGCACGAAGGCCGCGGTGGCGGCGGCCAGATCGGTGTGCGACAGCAAGGCGGCCTGCACCTGCGTCAGCGCGCGCAGGTGTGACTCAGCCGCGGCGCCATGCGCCATGGGTGCTTCAGCCGCGGCGCGGGGCACCATGGCGGGTGAGTGCAGGGCTGGGGTGTCGTTCATCGGTGGCGTGCCGCCCCACACCGGCGGGCGCGCAAGCCTGGCGCGCCACCCGGCGAAGGGCGACAAAGTTCGTGCACCGAGTCTCGGCCGCCCCAGCCCCCGGCAATGGCCGGAAGTGGCGGGCTTTGTTGGCCTACACCAGCTTCACATGCTTGAGCGGCAGGCTGCGCACCGGTTTGCCGGTGGCGGCATGGATGGCGTTGAGCACGCACGGCGCGACGACGCAAATGGTGGGCTCGCCCACACCGCCCCAGAAATCGTGGCTGGGCACGATGACGGTTTCCACCTTGGGCATTTCAGCCAGCTTCAGAATCGGGTAGGTGTGGAAGTTCAATTCCTGCGCGCGACCCTTTTCGATCGTTATTTCGCCATGAAACACGGCTGATAGCCCGAAGGCCACCGAGCCTTCCACCTGCGCCGCGATCTGGCTGGGGTTCACGGCGTGGCCGCAATCGAGCGCCAGCACCATGCGGTGCACACCCACTTCACCGCGCGCGTTCACCGACACCTCCGCCACCGCGGCCGAATAGCTGCCGTAGCCCATGAATTGCGCAATGCCGCGGTGCACGCCCGCCGGCAAGGGCTTGCCCCAGCCGGCATGCTGCGCCGCGGCGTTCAGCACCGCCAGGTGCTTGGGGTGCTGGCTCATTAACCGTTGACGAAAGGCAAGCGCATCAGCTCCCGCGGCGCGCGCCACTTCGTCGATGAAGCATTCCATGTACACGCCGTTCTGGTTGGTGTTGACGCCGCGCCACGGCCCCACCGGCACATGCGTGTTGCGCATGGCGTATTCGACCCGCAGGTTGGGCACGGTGTAGCCCATTTGCGCGTCGCCGGGCTCGGCCCAGAAGCCCTGGAGCTGGCGCCGGTCTTTGCCGTCGGTCACCGTTTGCGGGGCGATGTGGGCGTTGATCGACTGGCCCGACACGCGCACATGCAAGCCCACCAGTTGGCCTTGGGCATCGAGGCCAGCACTGGCCTGGCACATGGAGATGGGGCGGTAGAAATCTTGCGCCTGGTCTTCTTCGCGGCTCCAGATCAGCTTGACCGGCACGCCCGGGAACTGCTTGGCAATGGCCACCGCCTGGCGCACATAGTCTTGCGCGCCGCCACGCCGGCCGAAGCCCCCGCCCAGGTCGAGCCTGTGCACTTCGCACTGGGCCAGCGGCAGGCCGGCTTCTTCGCTCAATGCCGCGTGCGAGGCCTCGTTGTTCTGCGTGGGCACCCACACTTCGCCGCGCGTGGCCGTGATGCGCGCGGTGCAGTTCATGGGCTCCATGGTGGCGTGGGCCAGGAAGGGCGAGCTGTAGGTGGCTTCGACCTTCTTCGCGGCGCTGGCAATGGCTTTGAGCGCGTCACCTTCGTCACGCATGGCGTACACGTTGGCCGCTTCCAGGCCGCTGCGCAGGTGCGCCGCGATGCTGGCGCTGTTCTGGTTCGCGCCGGCGCCTTCGTCCCAGGTGATGGGCAAGGCATCGAGCGCGCTTTTGGCGCGCCACCAGGTGTCGGCCACCACGGCCACGGCGCGGTCGTTGACGCGCACCACGCCGCGCACGCCGCGCCGCGCGGTCACCGCGGCGGCGTCAAAACTCACCAGCTTGCCGCCCCACACCGGGCAGGCCTTGATGGCGGCGTTGAGCAGGCCGGGCAGGCGCACGTCGATCGCGTACTGCTTGCTGCCGTCGAGCTTGTCGGCGGTATCCAGGCGACTCTTCGGCTGGCCGGCCACACGCCAGCTCTTCGGGTCTTTCAGCATGACGGCCTTGGTATCCGGCGGCGGCAGCTTGGCCGCGGCGGCGGCCACCCTGCCGTAGCTGGTGCTGCGACTTGACGCGCCGTGCGTGATGACGCCGTTGCTCACCTTCAGTTCAGCCACCGGCACATTCCAATCGTTAGCCGCGGCTTGCAGCAGCATCATGCGCGCCGCTGCGCCGCCGCGGCGCACGTAATCTTGCGAGCCGCGGATGCCGCGGCTGCCGCCGGTGCTCATGTCGCCCCAGGCGCGCTTGGCCGCAAAGTTGCCGTGCGCGGTGACAGCTTCGGTGCTGACCTTGGCCCAGTCGCATTCCAACTCTTCGGCCACCAATTGCGCCAGGCCAGTGAGCGTGCCCTGGCCCATTTCCGAGCGCGCGATGCGGATCACGCAGGTGTCATTGGCTTGCACCACCACCCACAAGTTGACCTCGGTGCCCGCCGCCGCGTTTTGCGCGGCCGCACCAAACGGCGCCTGCCCGGCCAGCACCAGCGCACCGGCCGCGCCGCTTTGCACCAGGAATTTGCGCCGCGTGGTGCCGCCGCGTGCTGAGTCACTTGCCGGCTCAAGCGAAGTGTTTTTGTTCATGCTCGGCTCCTCAGGTTTTGCTCGCAGCCAGGCGCGCGGCAACATGCACCGCGCTGCGAATGCGCTGGTAGGTGCCGCAGCGGCAGATGTTGGTCATGGCCTCGTCGATCTGGGCGTCGGTGGGGGTGCGCTTGGCCGCCAGCAGCGCCGCTGCGGCCATGATCTGGCCCGACTGGCAATAGCCGCACTGCGGCACATCCACCTCGGCCCAGGCGCGCTGCACCGGGTGCGAGCGGCCCGCCGACAGGCCTTCGATGGTGACGATGCGATCAGCCGCCGCCACGCTGCCCACCGGCACGGTGCACGAGCGCCGCACCTCACCATTGATGTGCACCGAGCAGGCGCCGCAGGCCGCCACGCCGCAGCCGTATTTGGTGCCGGTCAGGCCGAGCTGTTCGCGCAGCACCCACAGCAGCGGCGTGTCGGGTTCAGCGTCGTGCTCGCGCGGCTGGCCGTTGATGGTGAGCGTGGGCATGGGTGTCTCCTTGAGCAGCGTGAGAGGTGTCACGCCGAGTCTGCACGCGCGCCGGCCACGCTACAAGGGTGCTGCTGCTGATAGATGCTGGATGGAGTTTGGATACCGCCTGCTGCCCATTCAGACGCGGCAGCGCCGCTATACTGCGCCGCTTCGCGCCGTGCCGGCGTAGCTCAGTTGGTAGAGCAGCGCATTCGTAATGCGAAGGTCGGGAGTTCGACTCTTCTCGCCGGCACCAACCTGTTTCACCAAAGCCCGCCTTGCAGCGGGCTTTGTTCTTGCTGCAACATGAAAAAAGCGCACCGAAGTGCGCTGGGTTTTCGCACCGCCGGGTGGCGGCTGGCAAGCGGTGCCCTTCAATTCGCCCGGCGCCGGCGCGCCATGAAGGCCACCGCACCCAGGCCGGCCAGCATCAAGGCATAGGTTTCGGGCTCGGGGATGGGTGCCGTGGGTGCGAACGACGCCACGGTGGCTGTCGAGCCGTTGATGGCGCTGAACAAGCCGGGGCCGAAGTTCGACGCATTCACGCGCAGCAAGATGGCAAAGCTGCTCTCACCGGCTTCGATCTTGTTAGCCACCAAGGTGTCACCGTAGTTCAACGAGATCGTCCCGCCTGCGGCACCACGCTGGGCGTTGTCGGACTCCTGCGTGCCTGCCACGAAGGTGGTGCCGGCGCCGTCAACATCGCCCGCCTGGTCCCAGGCCAGCACGGCAAACTGGTTCGGATCGATGCCGGGAGCAAAGTCGAAGATCGACAGCCGGCCAATCGCTGTGCTTGACGCCGTCGCGTTGCTGAACTGGTAAACGAAGTCGAGCACCGGCATGCCCAGCGTGAAGCCAGGGTTGGCCGCGTCAAGTGCGCTGGCCGTGTTGGCATACACGGCGGATCGGAACGTGCCCGTGAACGCAGCGCCCGATGCCGTGACCACGTTGGTGGCCAGCGGCATGGCCGCACTGAAGTTTGCCGGGAACGGCGTGGGCACCGGCGAGGCCGTGTCGCCAGCAGGCAAATCGTGCGCGGCGAAGGCCGGCGCGCTCAACACCGCCAGTGCGGCGCAGGCGCCGGCCAGGAGCCGGAAAGTTGGCTTGCCAGGGCTCAATGAGGGACGGGATTTCATGGCGGAGTTTCCTTTTCGGGGGTGAAGGTTATTGACCGCGGGGGTGCGGAATTCCTTGTAAGGGCGCGGCTTTGCGCGATGTCCCCCTTGTTCCAGGGATCAAGGGGCGTTACCCCGCGCGTCGCGCATTTGTCCTACAGAGACGGATAACGAATTCCTACCCCTTGCCGGCCTTTGATGGAGGTTAGCTCGTGCGCTGAGCAATTCAGACGCGGCTTGCTTGAAGCCGGCCGGCGCGTCGCGCGGGCGACCGGCCAAATCGGGAAGTCCCCTAATCGGCCCGCCCTGAGTTGCGACTATCTTCCGCGGCCACCTTTCGCCCTTCTTCAGCCAAATTGGGAGTGCCCACATGCCCCGTCTTCACAAGCTTCGCTGCCTGCCCCTGGCCGCTGCACTCATGCTGTCGGCGTTTGCCGCACAGGCGCAAATCAAGATTGCCTTTGTCGACCCGCTTTCCGGTGGCGGCGCCACCATCGGCGAGCATGGCCTGAAGCACTTGCAGTACCTGGTGGAGGTGATCAACACCAAGGGCGGCGTGCTGGGCGGCCAGAAGCTTGAAGTGGTGGCCTACGACAACAAGGCCAGCCCGCAAGAAAGCCTGGTGCAGGTGCAAAAGGCCATCGACGCCGGTGTGCGCTTCATCACCCAGGGCAACAGCTCGGGCGCGGCGATCGCCATTTCCGAGTTCGTCACCAAGTACAACGAGCGCAACCCCGGCAAGGAAGTGCTGTACTTCAACTATGCCGCGGTGGACCCAGCATTAACGAATGAAAAGTGCAGCTACTGGCACTTCCGCTGGGACGCCAACGCCGACATCAAGATGGCCGCCTTGACCAACTTCATGAAGGACAAGCGCGAGATCAAGAAGGTCTACATCATCGGCCAGGACTATTCCTTCGGCCACGCCGTGCGCAACGCCGCCAACGTGATGCTGAAAGAGAAGCGGCCCGATGTGCAGGTGGTGGGCGACGAGCTGCACCCGCTGTTGAAGATCACCGACTTCGCGCCCTACATCGCCAAGATCAAGGCCGCGGGCGCTGATTCCGTGATCACCGGCAACTGGGGCAACGACATGTCGCTGCTGCTCAAGGCCGCGGCCGACGCCGGGCTGCAAGTCAACTGGTACACCTATT
Organism: Burkholderiales bacterium; assembly: GCA_031418595.1. GTDB lineage: Bacteria > Pseudomonadota > Gammaproteobacteria > Burkholderiales > Burkholderiaceae_C > Rubrivivax. The sequence goes on along the minus strand of JANOXU010000056.1, from coordinate 18,769 downwards.
ACGCCGGCGGCGCCGGTGGCCCCACGGCGGTGAAGCAAACTGGCCTGGATCACCGCGTCTACCAGATCAGTGAATGGCATACCAACGTGCCCTCGCCCGACATGGAAGCCTTCGCCGATGCGTTCTTGAAGAAGCACGGCGGCACCAGCCAGCAAGGCTGGTGGTACTTGCGCATGCGCAACCAAATGGAAATGTTCGCCAACGCGCTGAACATTGCCAAGTCGGCCGAGCCCAAGCGGGTGGCCGCTGCCCTGGTGGACATGAAGCACAAGAACGCGCTGGGCGCCGACGTCTTCATGCGCCCGACCGACCATTCCTTGTTCCAGGACATGTACATCTCGTCGTTCGGCTCGGGCACCAAGCACGATGAAGAGAAAACCGGCTGGGGCTGGAAGACAGTGGGCGTGATCAAGGCCAACGACACGGTCATTCCCACCACCTGCAAGATGGTGCGGCCAAGCTGATTCCCGGCCCCGTACCCGCGCTGGCGCCAGGCACGGCCCATGGCTGAGCTGATCATTTTTTCCACGCTCAATGGCCTGCTCTACGGCATGCTGTTGTTCCTGCTCGCCAGCGGGTTGACGCTCATCTTCAGCATGATGGGCGTGCTGAACTTCGCCCACGCCAGCTTCTACATGCTGGGCGCGTACTTCGGTTTCCAGATCAGCCGCTACGTGGGCTATTGGCCAGGGCTGATATTGGCGCCACTGCTGGTGGGCGTGGTGGGCGCGCTGGTTGAACGCTACGGCCTGCGCACTGTGCACAAGCACGGCCATGTGGCCGAGTTGCTGTTCACCTTCGGCCTGGCCTTCATCATCGAAGAGCTGGTGCAGATGGTGTGGGGCAAGGTGCCGGTGGACTACCGCGTGCCAGAGCTGCTGAACTTTTCGGCCTTCACGCTGTTCACCACCACCTACCCGGCGTTTCGCATGTTCATGCTGCTGGTGTCGATCGCGGTGTTCATCGGGCTGTTGCTGCTGCTCACGCGCACCCGGGTGGGCCTGATCGTGCGCGCCTCGCTCACCCACCCCAACATGGTGGGCGCGCTGGGCCACAACGTGCCGATGGTGTTCATGCTGGTGTTTGGCGTGGGCTGCGCCCTGGCCGCACTGGCCGGCGTGATTGCCGGGCCGGCGCTGGTCACACAGCCGGCCATGGCGGCGTCGCTCGGGCCCATTTTGTTCGTGGTGGTGGTGGTGGGCGGGCTGGGTTCCTTGCCCGGGGCTTTCATCGCATCGTTGCTGATCGGCTTGATCCAGACCTTTGCCGTGGCCTTGAACCTGTCGGTGGCCGATGTCTTCAAGCCGCTGGGCATCACCCTCACGCGCGAATCATTCGGCGGTGATTTGTGGATGGCCACCGTGGCACAGGTGGCACCCATCATTCCGTACCTGCTGCTGGTGCTGGTGCTGATCTTCCGGCCCAAGGGCCTGATGGGCGACCGGGACACTTGAGGATGAACTCCGGCAGCGTGCGTCATGTCGTGCCTTGGGTGTTGACCGCCGCCGTGCTGGTGGCCTTGCCCTACGTCTTCAGCAGCGGCTCGTCGCTCACCATGATGAGCTTGATGGGCTTTGCAATCATCTTCGCGCTGTCGTTCAACATGCTGCTCGGCCAGACCGGCATGCTGTCGTTCGGCCACGCCGTGTACTACGGCCTGGGCGGCTTCATGACGGCACATGCGCTGAACGTCATTGCCGCGGGCAAGTGGCCCATTCCGCTGCCGGTGCTGCCGCTGGTGGGCGGGCTGGCGGGGCTGTTCTTCGCCGCGCTGTTCGGTTGGGTTTCAACCAAGCGCGCCGGCACGGCTTTTTCAATGATCTCGCTGGGCATTGGCGAGCTGGTGGCGGCCTGCTCGCTCATCTTGCGCGGCTTCTTCGGCGGCGAAGGCGGCATCTCCACCAGCCGCACCGCCACGCTCAAGTTTTTCGGCATTTCTTTCGGCCCGCAGATCCAGGTGTACTACCTCATCGCCGCTTGGTGCCTGCTGTGCATGGCCGCCATGTATGCCTTCACGCGCACGCCGCTGGGGCGCATGTGCAACGCCGTGCGCGACAACCCCGAGCGCGCCGAATTCGTGGGCTACAGCACGCAGATGGTGCGCTACATCGCCTTTTGCGTGGCCGGCTTCTTTGCCGGCGTGGCCGGTGGGCTGGCGGCCATCCACTACGAGATCGTCACCGCCAGCGTGGTCGGCGCCGCGCCCTCGGGCTTCGTTTTGTTGATGACCTACATCGGCGGCGTCGCCTTCTTCATCGGCCCGGTCATCGGCGCGGTGCTGATGACGGCGCTGCAAATTTCGCTGTCTGACTACACCGGCGCCTGGCAGCTCTATGTGGGCCTGATGTTCGTGGTGATGGTGATGTTCGCGCCCTGGGGCCTGGCCGGCTTGCTGCTGATGCACCAGCCCTTGGCCGCCGGCGGCACCTTGCGCCGCGTGCTGCCCAGCTATGCGCTGGCGGCCGTGCCGGTGATGATGCTGGCACTGGGTGCGGTGTTGCTCATTGAAACCTCGCACCACCTGCTGGTGAAGGCCACCGAAGGCCCGGCGATGCGCTTGCTGGGCGTGGCCTTCAACGCCAACTCGGTGGCCGTGTGGGCCGCCATTGCCGCGTTGTTGGTGGCCGGCGGCCTGCTGTTGCGCCGCCTGGGGCCACCGGCCGCGGCGGCGTTTCATGAAGCGGCGCAGGCCGCACGCGCCCGGAGAGCCGAATGAGCCCCGCCCGGCCGCCCGAAGGGGCTGGCTTCGTAGTGCGCAGCACGAAGGTGCGTCAATGACCACTTCGGCCTTGAAGCTGGATGCGTTGCACAAGAGTTTCGGCGTCACGCCCATCATTCGCGGCGTTAACCTCGACGTGCGGCAAGGCGAGCGCCACGCCATCATCGGCCCCAACGGCGCGGGCAAGTCCACGCTGTTCCACCTGGTCAGCGGGCGCTTCCCGGTCACTTCGGGCCAGGTGCTGTTGAAGGGCGAAAGCATCACCGGCCTGGCGCCGTTCCAGATCAACCGGCGCGGCCTGGCGCGCAGCTTCCAGGTCACCAACATCTTCCCGCGCCTGAGCGTGTACGAGAACATCCGCTGCGGCGTGTTGTGGTCGCTCGGCTACCGCTATGCCTTTTGGCGCCTGGTGGAGCGGGCGCGCGATGCGCGGGAACGCACTGAAAGCATCCTGGAACAAATCAACCTCAGCACCCGGCGCAACACGCCCGCGGGCGTGCTGTCTTATGCCGAACAACGGGCGCTCGAAATCGGCATCACCATCGCCAGCGGCGCTGATGTGATCATGCTCGACGAGCCCACTGCCGGCATGAGCCGCTCGGAAACCGAACATGCGGTGGCGCTGATCCGCAAGGTCAGCGAAGGCAAGACGCTGGTGATCGTGGAGCACGACATGAGTGTGGTGTTCGACCTGGCCGACCGCATCTCGGTGCTGGTGTATGGGCAGATCATTGCCACCGACACGCCGGCCAACATCCGCGCCAACGCGGCGGTGCAGGAAGCCTACTTGGGCACGGCCACGGCCGCTGAAGAGGCCGGCCATGCTTGAAGTTAGAGACTTGCACGCCTATTACGGCAAGAGCCACATCCTGCAAGGCGTGGATTTTCACGTCGGTGAAGGCGAGATCGTCTCCCTGCTCGGGCGCAACGGCGTGGGCCGCTCAACCACCATCAAGGCCATCATGGGCGAGGTGGAACGCACCGGCTCGGTGAAGTTCAAGGGCCAGGAAATCGGCCGCCTCAAGCCGCACCAGATCGCCCATGCCGGCCTGGGCTACGTGCCCGAAAACCGCGACATCTTTCCGCAGCTCACGGTGCGCGACAACCTCACCCTGGGCATCAAATCGGGCAAGAAGCAGTCGCGCTGGAGCATGAACGACATGTTCGAGCTGTTCCCGCACCTGAAGGAGCGCGCCGACACGCCCGGCGGCGTGCTCTCGGGCGGCGAGCAGCAAATGCTGACCATGTGCCGCACCCTGATGGGCGACCCCGACCTGATGATGATCGACGAGCCCACCGAAGGCCTGGCGCCCAAGATGGTGGAACTGGTGGCCGGGTTGCTCGAACGCATTGCCAGCCGCGGCGTGGCCATCCTGCTGGTGGAGCAAAAGCTCACCATCGCGCTACGCATCAGCAAGCGCCTGTATGTGATGGGCCATGGCCACATCGTGTTCGAAGGCACGGCCGCCGGCCTGCAGGCCAACGAGGCGGTACGCAAGGAGTGGCTGGAGGTATAGCGAGCGGCGCACGGGCCACGCTGGCCGGCGCGCCGCGGTAATACTGCGGGCCTGAGAATCAGCACCCGCGTGGCACCCGCCTGTGCCGCCAAAAAGGAAGCCCCTTGAACGAATCCCCCCCAGCGCCGCCCTTGCCCGACCGCCTTTCAACCGACCCGCGCAGCCCGCATCACATTGCTGCCGTGTTCGAGCATGCGGTGGGCATCCGCTTCAACGGCAAGGAACGCGTCGATGTGGAGGAATACTGCATCAGCGAAGGCTGGGTCAGGGTGGCCGCGGGCAAGGCGCTCGACCGCAAGGGCCAACCGCTGTTGATCAAGCTCAAGGGCAAGGTCGAGGCGTTCTACCGCTGAGCGCCGCCCGCCCCATCATGCACCCCGCCATGCACCCCGACGAACGCGCCGCCCGCCTGGAACTCGCCGCCTGCTACCGCATCTTCGCCATGCTGGGCTGGACGGAGATGATCTACAACCACATCACCGTGCGCCTAACTGAACAGGTGAGCGGCAACGGCAACACGCAATTCCTCATCAACCCCTTCGGCCCGCACTACAGCGAAGTCACCGCCGCCAACCTGGTGAAGATTGATTTGCTGGGGCGCGTGCTCGATGGCTCCAAACACCCCGTGAACCCAGCCGGCTTCACCGTGCACGCAGCGCTTCACGCCGCCCTGCCCGGCGCGCATTGCGTGATGCACACCCACACCACCGCGGGCGTGGCCGTGGCCTGCCTGGAAGGCGGGCTGGCACAGACCAATTTCTACAGCGCGCAGTTGCACGACATGGTGGCGTATCACGACTTTGAAGGCATCACCATCCACGCCGAGGAAGCGCCGCGCCTGCTGGCCAGCATCGGCAACAAGCCGGCCGTGATTCTGCGCAACCACGGCCTGCTGGCCTGGGGCGGCACGCTGCCGCAGACCTTCGCCATTCTGTGGACGCTGCAACGCGCCTGCGATGTGCAACTGGCCACCTTGAGCATGGGCCGCGCCATTCCCGTGAGCGAGAAAGTGGCCGCGCAGTGCACACGCGACGCCTTGCAGTTCAACCCGAACCATGGCGCCGGGCGCGATGTGTTCGACGCCCTGGTGCGCCAAGTGGATCGCGCCGACCCTGGTTACCGCAACCTCTGAGAACCTGAGCCTGCGGCTGGATCACTCAGCCGCGTGGCCTTGGCTCAGCGCAAGCTCACCGTGCCGCGCTTCCAGGCCGGCGCGGCCCACTGGCCGAAGGCGGCCAGCAGTTGCGGCGAGCTGGCCGACTTTTCCACAGCCAGGGTGTCAGCACCCAGCACTTCGAAGCGCCGGCCGGCGCGGCCATCGGCGATGAATTCGCGCACCACCAGCAGCCGGGGCGCCGCACCCGGCACCCAGCCGGCCCATTCCACATAGCCCAGGCCCGGCCCGCTGCTGGCGGCGGGCAGCACGTCCACCGTCCAATCCCCGGCTTGGCGGCGCCACAGCCACAGCTCGGCCCAGCCTTCCAGCGGCTGCACGGCCAGCGCCAGCGCCTGGCCGTCTGGGCGCACCTGGGCCGAGGCCGGCCACACGGTGGCGTAGGTGCAGCGCTCGTGCAGCAGTCCGGCGGCATTTTTGGCGGCACTTTTGGCGGCGTCTTGGGTGGCCATGCCGGCGGCCGCCACCAGCTGCACGCAGGTTTGCCCGGGCTCACCTGCGCGCAGTTGCACATGCAGCCGGCCCGGGGGCGGCGCTGCGGCCTGCGTTGCCGCCGCCCAGCGCAGCGCGCCGACGCGAATGGCGGCGTCAACGTGTGGCGCGGCGTCGTCATCAGCCAGCTCGGCCTTGTTGACGGCTGCCAGCTCGCTCAGGGCGCGCTGTGCGCTGGCCTGTGTGGATTCGCCGCGGCGCGATTGATCGAACGCCACCGCCGCCCAAACGCCGGCACGGCGCAGGTGCAAACGGGCCTTGTCCAACTGGCCCAACTGCGCCGCGGCAAGCGGCTCGATCTGGTCGAGCAGTTCGGCGCGCCAGCGGTTCAAGGCCTGGCGCTGACGAACGCCCAGGGCCGGGTCGATGCAGTCGTGCCGCGTCAGCGCCAGCAGGGCGCGGGCACGTTGCTCGGGTGTGGCCGCCGGCGCGCCGCCCGCTGCGGCCTGGCTGGCCGGCGCCTTGCCGGCCAGCGCCAGCACCTGGGCAAAGGCGGCGCCGTCATAGCAGAGTTGCACGCTGCCCTGCCGTTCGTGGCTGTTGAACTTCACACCGTATTGGGCCGCCACTTCAAGGTGGGCGTTGGCGGCCGTGGGGTTCGCACCCCGAGTGGAAGCGCGCTGCGCCAGGCGCTCGGCCAGGGTGCCCAGCACATCAAACGGCTCGGCCGTGATCTGCCCGGCCGGCGCCGCCTTGAGATAAGCCGCCACGTAGGCGATGCCCAGCGCCTCGGAACCCGGCGCGTCGCGCAAGAAGCGCAGCACGGCCAGCAGTTGCGGTGCGTCGGCTTCGCCCGCGGGCAGCGCGCGCAGTTGGCTGGCACGCACATAGCCCGCACGTTCGCGGCGGTGCTCGTACACCTGCGCATGGTCGAGCTTGTGGCCGCGCACCTCCACCACCTCGCTCTGCCAAAGCTGGGCATGGGTGGCGGCGGTGGCGCTGGGTGCGGCGCGCAAGGCGGTTTGGTCTTGCACCACGATGGCCAGTGTGGATGCGGCCGCGGCGGCGGCGGCAACAGCGGTGGCGATGAACATCACTGCTCCTCTTCTTCTTTGGCCGCATCTGCTTTGGCCAGTCGGGCCTGCGGCGCCGGCAGGTTGCCCACCAGGCCCGAGGCGATGAAGCGCCCGTCAGTGCCCGGCGGCGCGATGATGACTTGCACCTTGTCCGACAGCTTGTCGGCCACGGTCTTTTGAATCAACAGCGGGTGGCGGCTGAGCAGCGCGCCTTCGCGCGCCATCTGCTCGGTGTTGACGCGGCCCACGCGGTCGAGCCGGTAGGCCTCGGCATCGGCTAACTTTTGGCGTGAGTCAGCCTCGCCCGCGGCTTCAATGCGCCGCGCCTGTGCGCTGCCCTCGGCTTGCTTGATGCGCGCGCCCTTCTCGGCCTCGGCTTCAAGCTGGCGCTGCTCGATCTGCTTTTGCTTGAAGGGCAGCACATGGCGCATGGCTTCTTCCTGCGCCTTGGCCGCGATCACCTGCTCGCTGACCGCGGCGGCGGCGCTGGTCTCGCGCCGCGCCTTGTCAGCCAGGGCTTCAAGCTCGGTTTGGCGCACCTGCTTTTCCTTCAGCTCCAGCGTGTAGCGCATCTTCTCGGCTTCCAGGCCTTCGGCCAGCAGGCGGTCCATGCCGCGGCGGTAGTCGGCGGGCAGGTCCACCTTGCCGATCTGCACGCTCTTCAGGTTGATGCCATCAGCGGCCAGCTTGCTGCGCAGTTCGGCTTCAATGGCCTGCTGGATCTCTGTTCGCTTGGTGGAGAAGATCTCGCGCACCGTGTAGCGCGCGAAGGTCTTGTAGGTCACGGCCTGCACGGCGGGTGCCACCACTTCAGCATCCAGGTCAGCCGGCAGGTTGCGCGCGATGTGCGCCACCTTGTCGGGGTCCACCGCATAGCGCACCGTCAAGTCCACGCCGAGCGACAGCCCTTCCACCGATTGATACGGCGCAGCGCCGCCGGCCTGGCGCCCGGCCGCGGGCGCACCACCTGGTCGCGCAGCGGAAAGTGGCGCAGCGTGTGCAAGCCAGGCAGGCGCAGTGCCGGGCCGTCGCCCAGCACGGTGCTGCTGCCGGTGAGCAAGTTGGTGCGCACCGCAAGCTCACCACCGGGCACGGTTTGCAGCGGCGGGTGCTGCACCAGCAGCCAGGCCGCGAGCAGCGCCGCGGCCAGGGTGAACAGCGTGCGGCGCAAGCCGGCCAAGCCTTGCAGGCCGGCGCTGGTGAAGGTGAAAGCCTTGTTCAAGGCGGTGGTCAAGGCGGTGGTCAGGAGGGTAAGGTTCAGGGTCATCGCGGCTCCGTGAAAGGTTGAAGTGACGCGATGAATTCTTTGCATCCGCCCCGGAGCATGAAAGCGCTGCGCGAGGCGGCTTCACTCGCGCAGCGGAAGAAACCTTCACACGCGGCGCGCGGGGGCATCGAGATAATTCAGCGCATGACAAAAGTTGCCGTGATCGAAGACGATGTGCCCACCAGCAACCAGCTCAAGGGCTGGATCGAGGCCGCCCGCCCGGGCATCGAGGTGCAGCAGTGGTTCAACCGCGACGAAGCCGAAGCTGCCATCGCACGCGAACGCTATGACGCCGTGGTGCTGGACATCGAACTCGGCCGCGAGCGCCATGCCGGCGTGGCGCTGATCAACGCCATCAACAAGCGCGGCGGCACGCCCGTGCTGGTGGTGTCGGCCATGCCGGCAGCCATCTACCGCAGCATCATGAAGGCGCTGGACGCCTGGGACTATTTGCAGAAAACAACGTTTGGCGAAACTGACTTCACCGAGACGTTTCTGGAAATCCTGCGCAGCGCCAAACCCACTGCGGCAGCGCCGCCAGCCGCGCCAACACCAGCCAGCGAACTCAGCCTGGACCCGCTCAAGCAAGCCGCGCCGCTGTGGCGCGGCCAGCGCGTGAACCTGCCGCTCACCGCCCAGCGCATCCTGGCTGCGCTGCATGCGCGGCGCGGCGAGGTGGTGAGTTATGAAGAGCTGTACCAAGTGATCAAGAGCGGGCGCAACCGCGACAACGTGCGCAAGCATGTGAGCACCATCCGCGAAGCCTTTCGTGAACTCGACCCGGTTTTTGACGAGATCGAAAACGTGCCGATGCGCGGCTTTCGCTGGGTCAAACCGTGATCCATTGGCGCTTGCCTGGGCGCGTGCCGCTGCGCCTGCGGGTGCTGTTTCGCAGCGTCTTTGCGCTGCTGGCGCTGGCCCTGCTGGCGCTGGCGCTTTCGGTGTTGCAAGACGAAAAGCAGCGCAGCCACCGCGTCTACGCCGAAGGCTTGAAGAAGAGCCAGGGCCAGATTGCCGCGCGCCTGCGCCACCCGAGCGGCCAATTGGCGTTGCTCAACCCCGGCGCGGCGCAGCGGCCCGCGCAGCCGGTGCGCCCGCTGATGCTGCCGTTCGCGGCGCTCGATTTCGACGACCGCAACAAGGCCCAGCAGGCGGTGGAAGTGGCCGGCTGCGCGCTGCAATACCCCAGCGGCGCCACGCTGTGCGCCGGCCTGGGCAGCAACCCCTATGCGGGCGGCTTTGTCTACCTGGTGGCCAGCCTGGCCGCCGGCGAACTGGTAGCGCACCAGGGTGGCGACCTGGAACTCACCGGCACGCACCGCGCCGTGGTGGACCTTCACTATCGCGGCCAGGCCAGCCGCTGGGTGGCACCGTATGAATTGAGCAGCGATGGCCGCGGGCGCCTGACCGGCTATGTGGGCGATGCGCCCATCGCCTTCGGTGCCCGGCCGCAGCGTGAATTTCGCGGCTGGCTGTGGCAAGAGGGTCGCTGCATCGACCCCGCTGCCCTGCCCGGCGCCTGTGCACGAAGAAGTTTTCTTTCCATACGCCTGCCGGTGGAAGTGTTTCGTGACGCGCTGGCCGCGCGCAACCCAGTCTGGCCGCCGCCCGACTTGGACAGCATGGCCATACGCCTGCGTTTGCTCGCGCCGCACGATGGCCCAGCCCTGTTCGACAGCAGCGAGCCCGGCGCCACCCTGCCCTTTTCACTGGCCGAACTGCGCGCCTTGCTGCTGCCCGGCGAAAAGCTCACGGTGCAGCGCGCCGGCAGCACGCAGCCCCTGTTCAGTCTCACCGGCACCACGCCGCGTGATGAGCCCATCGCGCCCTGGGTGGCGCAGCTCATTCGCCGCTTGCCGGTTGAGGGCTTTGATGCGCCCCTGCATTCGCGCGAAGCCATCAACACCCCGCTGGGCGAACATGAACTCGTGCTCAGTGGCGACATCCGCTCGGTCAACCTCGCTCTGGCCGCGGTGGCCACGCGCCTGGCCTGGACGGTGGGTGCCATGCTGCTGGCGGTGTTGGCCACCTGGGCCGTGATCGAGTTGTTCGTGATTCGCCGTATCACCTTGCTCACCCAGCGTGCCGCCGCCGTTTCTACCGGCATGCGCGCAGGCGATGGGCCGGCCGGCCTGGCGAGCCTGGATCTGTCAGACCTGGGTGGGCGCGATGAACTCGGTGTGCTGGCGCAAGGCTTGAAGGACCTCTTGCAGCGCGTCAACGACGACATGCGCCGCGAGCAGATCCGCGCCCGGCAGGAAAAGGACATGTGGCACGCCGTGGGACACGAAATCATGTCGCCGCTGCAATCGCTGATGGCCCTGCACGCAGCGCCGGGTGATGCGAGCGGGCGCTACATCAGCCGCATGCAGCAGGCTGTGCGCGTGCTGTATGGCCAGGCCAGCCCGAGCGAGGCGTTTGCGGCCAGCACGCTGGCGCTGCAAGCCATCGACCTGAATGCCTTTCTGGGCGATGTGGCGGGCAATGCGCACTTCATCGGCATCGACGGCGTTGAGTACGCGCCCCAGGGCCAGGCGGTGATGGTGCGAGCCGATGAACACTCGCTGGAAGATGTGGTCAGCCATGTGTTGCGCAACGCCCAACGCCACCGCACGCCGGGCACGCCGTTGGGCATCACGCTGCATGCCGATGCGCAAGCGGCGCGGGTCGAGTTGCACAACCGGGGCCCGGCCATTGCCGAAGACATGCTGGAACGCATCTTCGAATACGGCGTGTCGCAAGCCACCGATGCCGCGGCGCCCGGTCAACGCGGCCAGGGCCTGTTCGTGGCCCGCACCTACATGGCCAAAATGGGCGGCACGATTGCGGCGCGCAATGTGCAAGACGGCGTGGTGTTCACCTTGACCTTGCCGCGCAAAGTGGGTCAGGCGGCTCGCTTGCCCTGATCAACCGGCCTCGGCCTTGGCCATGCGCTCAACCAACGCGCGAAACTGCCCCAGCGCCGCATCAAACGGCAGCGCCGCCATGGTGCGCGTGGGGTCGGCGGCCAGGTTGCGCCATTGCGCGGTGATCATGGCGCGGTCTTCCTCAAAGGCTTGCAGCAACGATGCGTGCAACCGCACGGCGGTGTTGGGCGCCGCTTCAAGATAGCTGGCGCGGCAGCTTTGCTGGAAGAAGTAGTGCGTGCTGGTTTCGGCTTCCGGCGTGAGGGTCTGGCAACTGTGCAGGTGCACGGCGTTGCTGTCGTCATCGCTGGCCGCACCCACCGGCCGGCCACCCGAGTGCATGAGCAGCGTGCCCGGCAGCACAAAGGCGTAAATGAACCAGCGGTTGAACTGGCCTTCGATGCCGGGCAGAAAACTCTTCCAGAACGGCGAAGGTGGTACGTCGGGCACCTGGCGGCTGACCTTGATGCCGCTCTGGCTGCCATCGGGGTACAAGGTCTTCTCAATCGTTGGCCGCGCACGCGCGATGGCCGGCGTGCCGCCCAGGGTGCCGGCGTGCACATAGCTCAGGTGTGAAAAGTCGAGCAGGTTGTCGCAAATCAACAGGTAGGGCACTTCGTAGTGCAAGTAGTCTGGAACGTTGGCCCATTCGGGATGGGTGTTCGAGAAGTTGTCGGGCAGCAGCGCAGCATCGGCCCGATCCGCGTCACCCATCCACACAAACACCCAGCGGTTCTTCACCTGCACCGGGTAGGTACACACCTTCAAGTGCGCCGGCACGGTGGCCATGCCGGGCACTTCCACGCACTGGCCCTGGGCATCGAACTTCAAGCCGTGGTAGCCGCAGCGCACGGCGTCACCTTCGCGCTGGCCTTTTGACAGCGGCGCCAGGCGGTGGCAGCAGCGGTCTTCCAGCGCCACCACCGCGCCGGCCGCGGTGCGCAGCAGCAAGATGGGTTCGCCCAGCACCCGGCGCGTGAACAGGCCGGCGGCCGGCACTTCATGTTCCCAGGCGATCACGTACCAGCAGTTGCGGATGAACATGGCGGCTTCCTGTGTGTGTTGCAGCGGCAAGACGAGGGGCTTGCATCATCGCGCGCAACGGGCGGTTACTGCGCGGCGCTGTGCCACTGGAAAACCCGGGCGCCTGCCCACTGAGCCCTCACTACGATGCGCTGTCCAAGACAGGTTGGCGCCAGTTTGTGCGCGAACGGCCGCCCAGACATTCAACCAACGAGGAGCCCATGCGATGAAGAGATTGCACCCACGAGCCGGCCTTTGCGCCGTGCTCGCCACCACCCTTGGCGTGGCTTGCGGCCTGGCCGCGGCCGATGGCGGTGAACGCGGCGGCTCGCGCCATGCCCGCTTGCCCCAACTCAGCCCGGCCCAGCCCGCGGCGCTGGCCGGCACTTGCGAAGCCCTGGCCACCAGCCTGGCCGGCATGCCGAACACTGCTGTCACCGCCACCACCTCGGTGGCCGCAGGCGCGCTCAAAGTGGCTGGCCAAGACGTTCCAGCGCATTGCCTGGTCACGGGCAAGATGCACCAGCGCGTCAGCCCGGTGGATGGCAAGACCTACGCCATCGCCTTCGAGATGCGCTTGCCCAAGGCCTGGAACGGCCGCTTCTTCCACCAGGGCAATGGCGGCATCGACGGTGCCGTGGTCACCGCCCAGGCCAGTTTTGGCGGCGGGCCGCTGACCAGCGCCTTGCTGCAAGGCTTTGCGGTGCTCAGCTCGGACGCCGGCCACAGCAACGCGCAGGGCGGGCCGGCCTTCGGCCTCGACCCGCAGGCGCGGCTCGACTATGGCTATCAGGCGGTGGCCAAACTCACCCCCATGGCCAAACAAGTCATTGCAGCGGCCTACGGCAAGGGGCCGGATCGCAGCTACATCGGCGGCTGCTCGAACGGTGGGCGGCACACGCTCATCGCCGCGGCGCGCTACAGCGCTGACTATGACGGCTTCCTGGCCGGCGCCCCCGGCTACAACCTGCCGTTGGCCGCGCTGGCCAATGTCTTCGGCGCGCAGCGCTATGCCACCGTGGCCACGGGCGACCCCAACACCCCGCCGGGTTTGGAAACCGCCTTCACCACCGCCGAGCGCAAGATGGTTGGCGCCGCTGTTCTGGAACGTTGTGATGCGCTGGATGGCGTGGTGGATGGCTTGATCCAGGATACGAAGACCTGCCAGGCCAAGTTCAACCTGATGCGCGACGTGCCCAACTGCGCCGGTGCGCGCGACGGCACCTGCCTGAGCCAGGCGCAAAAGCTGGCCATCGCGCCCATCTTCCACGGCGCCACCACCAGCAACGGCGAACGCTTCTACGCCGGCTTCCCGTATGACAGCGGCATTGGCGGCAACGGCATTCCGTTCTGGGAATTCACCGCGCCGTTGGTGCTCGACTCCGGCGCCGTGGGCCAGATCTTCAAGGTGCCGCCGGCGCCGGTGGCCGGCTTCAACGGCCCGGCGTTCTCGCTCACCAGCAACATCGACACCTTGCTGGCCCAGCTCTACGCCACCGACGCCACCTACACCGAAGCGGCCATGAGCTTCATGACACCGCCCGATGTGAAAGACCTGTCAGACCTGCGCCGGCGCGGCGCCAAGGTGATCGTTTATCACGGCGTGAGCGACCCGATCTTCTCGGTGACTGACACCGAACGTTGGTACCACGGCATCGACCACCACAGCGGCGGCCCGGCCGCAGGCTTCGCGCGCCTGTACCGCATTCCCGGCATGGGCCACTGCTCCGGCGGCCCGGCCACTGACCAGGCCGATTTCCTCTCGCCGCTGGTGGCCTGGGTGGAACGCGGCGTGGCCCCGGCCAGCATCGTGGCCAGCGCGCGCGGCGCGGGCAACGTTGGCGGCGTGAACGCTGAAGTGCCCGCCGGTTGGGCGCCAAACCGCACCCGGCCGCTGTGCCCATACCCCACGGTGGCGCAGTACAAGGGAAGCGGCAGCATCGAGCTGGCCAGCAGTTTTGTGTGCCAAGCGCCGCGCGGCCATGGCCACCGCGGCCACGATCACCATCACGGCCATTGACTGAAGAAGATTGAAAGTTGCGCCGGCGCCGCTACAACGGCGCCGGGACAACTGGCCGCTGATCAGCCGGCTTCACCGCGGCCGAGCATGCGCCCGGCGCGCGCCAGCACCTGGGGCGCGGCGCCACCACCGCGGTACGCCAATTCACCGTTGACGAAGACCATGCCGATGCCCGCGCTGGCGCTGCGGGGCGCCTCGAAAGTGGCCGTGTCGGCAATGCGTTCGGGGTCGAACACCAGCACATCGGCAAAGGCACCGGGTTTGAGCATCCCACGATTAACGATTCGAAAGTGCCGTGCCGTCAAGCCCGTCATCTTGTGCACCGCCTGCTCCAGCGTGAACAGCCGGCGCTGGCGCCAGTAGCGCGCCAGCACGCGCGGGAAGGCGCCCCACAGGCGCGGGTGGGGGTGGCTGTCGTGCGGCAGGCCGTCGCTGCCGATCATGGCCAACGGGTGCGCCATGACGCGCGCCACGTCGTCTTCATGCATTTGAAAGTAGCAGGCGCCACCGGGTTGCAGGCGGCGGCAGGCTTCTTTCTGATCGACACCCCAGTCGTCCGCAATCGCCGCCAGCATGCGCCCGGCATGTTCGGGGTGCGGCTCGCTGAAGGTCAGTAACACGTCGATCACACCATCCACCAAATCTTCGCGCAGCACGGTGGAGCCGGCGGTGTAGGGGTAGACGTCCATCGCCACGCTTTGCCGCTCGGCCAGGCCTTCGATCAGCGGCAGCGTCTGCGCTGTGCGGCCCCAGTTGGCCGGGCCGGCGCATTTGTGGTGCGAAATGATGAGCGGCACGCCGGCGGCGAAAGCGCTGTCACCGGCCTCGTGCAGCGCTTCAATGATGCCGGCCATTTCGCTGCGCAGGTGGCTGGTGTAGACGCCACCGTGGCGCGCCACCACGCGGGCCAGCGCCACCACTTCGCTGGCCGGCGCGGCAAAGGCTTGCTCATAAAACAAGCCGCTTGACAGGCCGATGGCACCCGCGGCCAAGCTGGCATCGAGCAGCGCGCACATCGCCGCCAATTCGCCTTCGTTGGCCGCGCGGTTCAGCTCGTTCACGCAGGCATAGCGCAGCGTGGTGTGGCCCACCAGCGCGGCCACGTTCAGCGCCGGTTGCGCGGCACGCACCGCTGTGGCGTAGGCCTGAAAACTGGCATGCTGAAACGAGCCGGCGCCCAGCAGGCTCAACGGCGGGCCGGCACGCTCAGTAACGTATGGCGCGAGCGAGATGCCGCAGTTGCCGGCCACCACGGTGGTGATGCCTTGCGACAGCTTGGGCAGCGCCTGTGGCGCATGCAGCACCAGGGCGTCGTCGTGCGTGTGGGCGTCGATGAAGCCCGGAGCGATGACCTGGCCGCGGCAGTCGAGCAGCTGCGTGGTGGGGTCTGGATCGCCTTCGTGCAGGCCGGCACCCACTTGCGAAATGCGATCGCCCTCGATCAACACATCGCCCAACCACGAAGGCCCGCCACCGCCGTCGACGATCAGACCGCCTTGCAGCAAAGTGCGTTGCATGGTGGCGCTCAGAAGAAGATGCGCACCGCGCCACTCACGCGGTAGTCGGCTTCAACAATGGGCATCCACTGCCACTTGTCAAACGTTGTGCAGGGGTGCGAGATCCCCAAGCCCACGCGTTCGCCCACTTGCGGTGCCTGCGCCGCGTCGGCCTCACTCCAGCGCAAGTGAGCGTGTTGGTCATTCAGCCCCGTGATCTTCCAACTTGCCGGCACGGCCTGTGTGTGCAGGCTGCCGCGCGGCGCACGGGCAATGGGTGTGGGCAGGGCCACGTCGAACGACAGATCACGCCGGCCGGCCGTCAACAAGGCCAAACCAGGCTCGGGGCAGCTTTGCACCAGCGCCCACACCTCCAGCGCCGGCTGCAAGCTGCTGTTCAGCGCACAACCCAATCGCTGTTCCACCACGTTCACCAGGCGCTTGTAGTGGCCGTGGTCGTGCGTGATGTAACAGCCTGAGCGCAGCAGCCCGCGCACCGGCTTGTTCAGCGCCAGCTTCAGGCCAGGCACCACCAGATCGAAGATGGCCGAGCCGCCGGCTGAGAGCAACACCTCGTCACCGGCAAACCAGCCTTGCTCGGCGCAATGCCTGGCCACGGCTTGAACCCGCGACATCAAGGCCTGCGCATAGGGCACGTCAGTGTCATCGCGCCCCTGCGCGGCCAGGCCTTCGTAGCATTCAATGCCCACCAGGCGCACCGCCGGGCTGGCGTGCAAGGCTTGCGCCAGCGCCAGCGCCTGCTCGTGGCTGCGGCAGCCGGTGCGGCCACTGGCCACGCCCACTTCAAGCATCACCTCGAACGTTGATGCAGCGGGGTGCCGAAGCGCCCAGCCTTCAATCAAGGCGAGTTGCGCCAGCGAATCCACCAGGAACACCACGCGCAGCCCGCTTTGCTGCACGAGCAAACGCTGGATGGCGGCCAAATCGGCATCGCCCACCACTTGGTTGGCGATGAGCGCACGCCGCACGCCGCCGTGCACGCCCACGGCGAGCTGCGTGACGGTGGCAAACGTCATGCCCCAGGCCCCCGCTTCTAGCTGGCGCGCGAAGAGCTGCGGCGACATGGTGGTTTTGCCGTGCGGCGCCAGGCTCAGGCCCCAGCTTGCGGTTTGCCGTTGCATCCAGGCCAGGTTGTGCTCCAGCGCCTCACGTTTCAGCACCGCCAAGGGCAGCGGCAAATCGCCGGCCAGCACGTTCCAGCTCATCTGCGCCACAGCAGCGCAACGCATGTTGGCCTGGCCATGCGGGTAGCCTTTCATGCCGGCTTGGAGCACATCGTTCGTCATCAAAGCGCCTTTCTCAACCGCGGGTCCAACAGGTCACGCACGCCATCGCCCAGCAACTGCAACGAAAGCGCGGTGATGATGATGGCCAGGCCCGGAAACGCCACCACCCAGAACGCCTGGTGCGCATGCTGCTGGCTGCCGGCCACCATGGCGCCCCATGTCGGCACTTCGGGCGGCACACCTACGCCCAGAAACGACAGGCCGGCCTCGGCCAAAATCGCATAGGCAAAGATGAACGAGCCTTGCACCAATATCGGCGACATCAAGTTCGGCAACACATGGCGCCACAAGATGCGCCAGGGGTTCATGCCCAGCGCGCGCGCGGCTTCCACGAACAGCAGCTCGCGCAACACGAGGGTGGAAGCCCGCACCACGCGCGCCACCCGCGGCGCATACACCAGCGCCAGCGCACCCACCACGTTGGCCAGCGAGCTGCCCAAAATGGCCACCAGGGCGATGGCGAGCAAGATATCGGGGAAGGCCATCATGGCGTCCACCAGGCGCATGATCGGTGCGTCCAGACGTTTGAAGTAACCGGCTGCCAGGCCCAAGGCGGTGCCCACCACGATGGCCGCGCCGGCCGTGAGCGCGGCAATGGCCAGCGAATAGCGCGCACCGTGCACGATGCGCGCGTACAGGTCGCGGCCCAGTTCATCGGTGCCCAGCCAATGCACCGCACCGGGGGCATGCAGGCGTTGTGACACTTGTGTTTCGTTAGGATCGGCGCCCGCCAGCCAGGGCGCGGTGGCGGCCAGCAGCGCCACTGCCAGCAGCGCCAACGTGGCCAGCAGCACCACGCGCCGGCGCAGCAAATTGCGCAATGTCAGTGCCAGCGTCATGGTGTGTGCCGCAGGCGTGGGTCGATGCTCACATAGAGCAAATCCACCGCAAAATTGATCAGCACATAAATGGCCGCCACCACCAGCAGCGCGCCTTGGATGACGGGGTAGTCGCGTCGCAACACGGCACTCACCACCAGGTTGCCCACACCGGGCAAGCCGAACACGGTTTCCGTCACCACCGCACCGCCGATCATCAAGGCCAGCGTCAAGCCAAGCACGGTGACGATGGGCACCAGAGCATTGCGCAGCGCATGCTTGAGCACCACCACGCGCTCGCTCAGGCCCTTGCTGCGCGCGGTGCGCACATAGTCTTCGCCCAGCACGTCGAGCATCGAGGCGCGGGTGAAGCGCGTGATGAGCGCCGAGTTCAGCACGCCCAGCACCGTGGCCGGCAGCACCAAGGCATGCACGCGCTCAAGCAGCGGCGCACCGGGCTCGCCGTAGCCGGATACCGGAAACCAACCCAGGCCCACGGCAAAGATCTGCATCAGCACCAGGCCGAACCAGAAGCTCGGAATGCTGGCGCCGAGCATGGCCAGGAAGCTGATGCCTTGATCCAACCACGTGCCTTGATGCGCCGCGCTCAACAGGCCGCAGGGCAGGCCGATCAGCGCCGCGATGCCCAGCGCCAGCAAGGCCAGAAACGTGGTCGGCTCGGCGCGTTCCCACAGCGCCTGCGTCACCGGCCGCTGCAGAAAAATCGACTGCCCCAGGTTGCCGTGCAGCACTTCGCGCAGCCAGTAGCCAAACTGCACTGGCACGCTGTGATCCAGCCCATAGTCTTTTTGCACGCGCGCAATGTCAGCCGCCGAGGCCTGGTCACCCAGCAGCACCGAAATCGGGTCGCCCGACGCGGCGCGGGTGAGCACGAAGACCAGCACCGCCACGATGGCCAGCACAGCGAGCAAGCCGGCCAGGCGGTGGGCGAGGTAGCGCAGCATGCTGAGCCTCAGCGTGATGTGAGCACGGCAGCCGCGCCGGGCCGGTGTG
>JANOXU010000055.1:0-3773 GCA_031418595.1 Burkholderiales bacterium | reverse complement strand
GTGCTCTTTCTCGAACTTCTCTTGAAAGCGCTTGCGCATTTCCATCACCGGAGCCATGTTCACTTCATTGAAGGTGGTGAGGATGGCGTTGGTGGCCTGGCTTTGCAGCAGCCGCTCGGCAATGCGCGCGCGCAGCCGGCTCATGGGCACACGCTGCTCGGGGCGGTCGCCCAAATGCGCGCTGGGTGGTGCGGCCACGCTGGGCAGCGGGCGCGCCACGGCGGGTGCGGTGGCAATACCTGGCGCCGCGGGCCGAGATGGCGCAGGAACGGGAGCGGGCGCGGCCAGCGCACCCAGCACGTCGCCCTTGGTCACGCGGCCGTCCTTGCCTGTGCCGGGCACGCTGCCGGCGGGCAGCTTGTTGTCGGCCATCAGTTTGGCCGCGGCGGGCATGGCCGCGGCGCCGGCAGTGGCGGCTTTGGCGGGTGCCACAGCGCTGGCGGCGGGGGCGACCACGGGCGCTACAACGCTGGCCACACCTTCGGTGTCGATGCGCGCAATGAGCTGCTCGGCCACCACGGTGGCGCCGTCAGCCTGCACGATCTCGACCAGCACGCCGGCTGAAGGCGCGGGCACTTCGAGCACGACCTTGTCGGTCTCAACGTCGATCAGGATTTCATCCACCGCCACGGCGTCGCCGGGCTTCCTCTTCCATTGCAGCAAGGTGGCTTCGGCCACCGATTCAGAAAGCTGCGGCACTTTGACTTCAATGATGGCCATGTTCACTCTCAAAATTCAAATTGATTGAAACGTTAGTTCCACCCGCCGCGCGCTGGCCGGCCACCAGAGCCGGTCGACCAAGCGCAGCGCAGGCGGCGCGACAGCGTCCGCCACCGCGTCACTTGTTCAGCACATAGCCCTTGAGCTTGCCGAAGGCTTGATCGAGCAGCACCTTTTGCTGCTCTAAGTGCAGGTGCGTGTAGCCCACTGCGGGCGAGGCGGAAGCGGCGCGCCCGGCGTAGCCGAGCTTCTGCCCTTCAAGCATGTTTTCGTGGATGGTGTGCTGCACGTAGAACCAGGCACCCTGGTTCTGCGGCTCGTCCTGGCACCACACGATGTCGGTGGCATTGGGGAAGCGCTTCATCTCGGCGGCGAAGGCCTTGTGCGGGAACGGGTAGAGCTGCTCGATGCGGATGATGGCCACGTCCGAGGCCTTCTTCTCTTCCCGCTTCTTGATCAGGTCATAGGCCACCTTGCCCGAACACGCGATCACGCGCTTGACCTGCTCGGCTTCCGCCTCGGTGCGCGCGGGGCCGATCACCGTTCTGAACTCACCTTTGGTGAATTCGGTCAGCGGCGAGGTGGCGTCTTTGGCGCGAAGCAACGATTTCGGCGTGAGGATGATCAGCGGCTTGCGGAACGGGCGCACCATCTGGCGGCGCAGCAGGTGGAAGATCTGGCTGGCCGAGGTGGGCTGGCAGATCTGCATGTTGCTGTCGGCGGCGAGCTGCATGAAACGTTCGAGACGAGCCGATGAATGCTCCGGCCCCTGGCCTTCGTAGCCGTGCGGCAGCATCAGCGTCAAGCCATTCGCGCGACCCCACTTCACTTCGCCCGAGGCAATGAACTGGTCGATCACCACCTGCGCGCCGTTCACAAAGTCGCCGAACTGGGCTTCCCAAATCACCAGCGTGTTGGGCTCGGCCGAGGCGTAGCCGTATTCGAAACCGAGCACCGCTTCTTCAGACAAGATGGAGTCGATGACGACGAACGGCGCCTGGTTCTCGGCCACGTTTTGCAGCGGCACGTAGCTGCCCACGTCCCATTTCTCGCGGTTCTGGTCGTGCAGCACGGCGTGGCGGTGCACGAAGGTGCCGCGGCCGCAGTCTTCGCCCGACAGGCGCACGGCATAACCGCTGGCTACAAGGGACGCATAGGCCAGCGTTTCGCCCATGCCCCAATCGACATTGATGTCGCCGCGGCCCATGGCGGCGCGGTCGGCGATCACCTTCTCCACCAGCGGGTGCAGCTTGAAGGTGCTGGGGATGGTGGTGATGCGCTCGCACAGGCGGCGCACTTCGGCCAGGGGCAGGGCGGTATCGGAAGCATCGGTCCACTTGCGGCCGAGGAAGGGTGCCCAGTCGACCGCGTACTTGCTCTTGAAGTTGGTCAGCACCGGGTCCACCGTGTGCTTGCCGGCGTCCATAGCGGCGCGGAAGTCTTTCACCATCTGATCCGGCCCCTCGGCCGGCAACACGCCTTGCGCCACCAGTTTTTCGCCATACAGGCGGCGCGTGCCGGGGTGTTGGGCAATCTTCTTGTACATCAGCGGCTGCGTCAGGCTCGGCGTGTCCTGCTCGTTGTGGCCGAGCTTGCGGAAGCAGATGATGTCCACCACCACGTCTTTCATGAACTGCTGGCGGTAGGCCATGGCGAGTTGAGTGCACAGCACCACGGCCTCGGGGTCGTCGCCGTTCACGTGCAGCACCGGGGCTTCGATCATCTTCACCACGTCGCTGCAATACAGCGTGGAGCGGCTGTCGCGCGGGTCGCTGGTGGTGAAGCCGATCTGGTTGTTCACCACCAAATGCACCGTGCCGCCGGTGAAGTAGCCGCGCGTTTGCGCCAACGCCAGCGTTTCCATCACCACACCCTGGCCGGCAAAGGCGGCGTCACCGTGCACCAGCACGGGCAGCACTTGTGCGCCGGTGGTGTCGCCACGCCGGTCCATGCGTGCCTTGACCGAGCCTTCGACCACCGGGTTGACGATTTCCAGGTGCGACGGGTTGAAGGCCAGCGTCAAGTGCACCGGCCCGCCGGGGGTGGAGATGTCGCTTGAAAAGCCCTGGTGGTACTTGACGTCGCCCGAGGGCAGCTCTTCCTTGGCCGTGTGGTCGAACTCGGCGAACAAGTCGGCCGGCATCTTGCCCAGGGTGTTGACCAACACGTTGAGACGCCCGCGGTGCGCCATGCCGATCACGATTTCCTGCACCCCTTGTTCACCCGCGCGCTGCACCAGTTCGTCCATGCTGGCGATGAAGCTTTCGCTGCCTTCCAGCGAGAAGCGCTTCTGGCCAACGTACTTGGTGTGCAGGTAGCGCTCCAGGCCTTCAGAGGCGGTGAGCCGGTCGAGGATGTGCTTTTTCTGCTCGGCGCTGAAGCTGGGCTTGCTGCGGATGGTCTCCAGCCGCTCCTGCCACCAGCGCTTTTCAGCCGGGTCGGTGCAGTGCATGAACTCCACGCCCACCGTGCCGCAGTAGGTTTCACGCAGCGCCTGCACGATCTCGCGCAGAGTCATGTTCTCGGCCTTGCCGAAGTAGGTGTTGGCCGCGCTGAACGTGATGTCCATGTCGGACTCGCTCAGGTCGTAGAACGCGGGCTCCAGTTCGGCGATCTTCGGGCGTTCGGTGCGCTTCAGCGGGTCCAGCTCGGCCCAGCGCGAACCCAGGAAGCGGTACGCGGCGATCAGCGACTGCACATGCACCTGCTTGCGCGCCACGGCCAGGTCAGACGCGCTGGCCTTCAGCGCAAACGCATTGGCTTTGGCACGCTGGGCGAAGGATTCCACCACCGGTGCATGGGCGACATCGCGGCTTTCACTGCCGTCGAGCGCGGGCACGTTTTGCAGGTTGTCGAAGTAGCTGCGCCAGGTGTCAGGCACGCTGGCGGGGTTGTCGAGATAGGCTTCGTAAAGCTCTTCGACGTACGGGGCGTTGCCACCGAACAGGTACGAGTTGGACCTGTATTGCTGCATCATTTTTAGCTCACCTTCTGCCCGGGTCTGCCGAGCTTCGATGGGTTGATCAACCTTCCGCGCACCCCGGCTTCACCGG
>JANOXU010000054.1:0-50752 GCA_031418595.1 Burkholderiales bacterium | reverse complement strand
GACATGGCGCGGCTGAAGCCGCCGCTGAAAACCATCACCTTCATCGGCATGATGTTCAATTCATCCAACGCCGATTTGAAGCATTTCTTTCGCGCCACCAAATCGTTCACCTCATTCCTGTATGTGGCGCGCCGCCTGGTCACGCACGCGGTGGAACTGTTGCGCTATGGCCGCGGCGTCATGGTCACCAGCGGCAACGCGCAGGCCGCGCGGCTGGCCAAGTCGGCGTTGGATCTGGGTGTACCCATCCTCACCAGCACGCCGGCGCTTGAGTTGCTGAAGGAGGCCGGCCGCGTGGTGGGTGTGCGCGCCGGTGGCCCGGCCGGCGAGCGCCGCATTCATGCGCGCCACGGCGTGGTGCTGGCCTGCGGCGGCTTTCCGCACGATGCTGCCAACTTGGCCAAGGCGTACCCGCATGTGGCGCGCGGCGGCGAGCACCTTTCGCCCACGCCTGAAAGCAACACGGGTGACGGCGTGAAGATGGCGCAGGCCGCCGGCGGCTGGTTCGAGCCGCGCTTCGCTGACGCCGCGGCCTGGATGCCGGTGTCGCGCGTGCCCTACAGCGGCGGCGCGGTGGGCGTGTTTCCGCATCTTCTGGATCGTTATAAACCCGGCGTCATCGGCGTGCTGGCCAACGGCCGGCGCTTCACCAACGAATCCAATTCGTACCACGACGTGGGCGCCGCGCTGATGCGCGCCTGCGCCGGCCAGCGCGAGACGGCGATGTGGCTGGTGTGTGACAAGACTTCACTGGCCAAGTACGGCCTGGGCTATGTCAAGCCCGCGCCCATGCCGCTGGGCCCGCACCTGCGCAGCGGCTACCTGAGCCAGGGCCACACGCTGGCCGGGCTGGCGCAAAACATCGGGGTTGATGCCACCGGGCTGGAACAAACCCTGCGCGAATTCAACGCCGGCGCCGCCGGCGGGCAAGACCCGGCCTTTGGCCGCGGCAGCACCGCCTTCAACCGCTACCTCGCCGACCCCGAACAGCAACCCAACCCCTGCGTGGCGCCGCTGCTGGCCGCACCGTTTTATGCCGTGAAGCTGGTGCTGGGCGATCTGGGCACCTTCGACGGCCTGCGCACCAGCGTGGTGGGCGAAGTGCTGCAACCCGGTGGCGCGCCGGTGCCCGGGCTGTACGCCGTGGGCAACGACCGCGAAAGCGTGATGGGTGGCAACTACCCGGGCGCCGGCATCACGCACGGCCCGAACATGACATTCGCCTACATCACCGCCAACCACATTGCCGACCAGGCAGAAAGAGCCCAATGACCGCCCTGAACAAAGCCATCGTCGACCATCGCGTCTACACCATCCCCGCGCGCAAGATGGGCGAGTTCATCGACGTGTTCGACCGCCTGGCCATGCCCGTGCTGTTGCAAACACTGGGCCACCCGCGGGGCTTTTGGACCAGCCTGGTCGGCCCGTTGAACCAGTTCGTGCACCAGTGGGGCTACGACAGCCTGGCCGACTATGAACAGCGCTGCGCCGCGCGCGACGCCCACCCCGACTTTGCCAAGTACATGGCAGCTTCGGGCCACCTCATCGTGGCGCAGGAAACCCGGCTGATCAAGCGCGCGCAACTGGCCAGCATGGTGGGGCGCTGATGGGTGTGAGCGTGTCATCCACCACAACCCAGGTCGCCATCATCGGCGCTGGCCCTTCGGGCTTGCTGCTGGGGCAACTGCTGCACAAGGCGGGCATCGATGCCATCGTGCTCGAACGCCAGACCGGCGACTACGTGCTCGGCCGCATTCGCGCCGGCGTGCTGGAGCAGGTGACCACCGATTTGCTGGTGCAAGCCGGCGTGGGCGCGCGCATGCAAAGTGAAGGCCTGGTGCACCACGGTTTCGAGATGCTGGTGGGCGGCCGGCGCCACCGCATCGACCTGCATGGCCTGACCGGCGGCAAGCATGTCACCGTGTATGGCCAAACTGAATTGACCCGCGACCTGATGGCAGCCCGCACCGCCGCCGGCTTGCCCACGGTGTACGAGGCGGGCAACGTGGCCGTGCATGATTTCGATGGTGCCCGCCCACGGGTCACGTATGAGAAAGACGGTCTAACGCAAGAGATCACCTGCGATTTCATCGCCGGCTGCGACGGCTTTCACGGCGTGTGCCGGGCCAGCGTGCCGCGCGGCGCGATCACCGAATACGAGAAGGTCTACCCCTTCGGCTGGCTGGGGGTGTTGAGCGACACGCCGCCGGTTGCAGACGAACTGCTTTACAGCAACGGCCCGCGCGGCTTCACGCTGTGTTCGCAGCGCAGCACCACGCGCAGCCGCTACTACCTGCAAGTGCCGCTGACCGACCGGGTGGAAGCCTGGAGCGACGCCGCCTTCTGGCGCGAACTCAGCCTGCGGCTCGACGACGAAGGCCGCCGACGCCTGGTGACGGGCCCGTCGCTCGAGAAGAGCATCGCGCCGCTGCGCAGCTTCGTCACCGAGCCCCTGCGCTTTGGCCACCTGTTCCTGGCCGGTGACGCCGGCCACATCGTGCCGCCCACCGGCGCCAAGGGTCTGAACCTGGCCGCCAGCGATGTGAAGTACCTGTCCAACGCCTTGATCGAGTTCTATCAAGAACGAAGCGAGGCCGGCATCGACAGCTATTCGCAGCGCTGCCTGCGCCGCATCTGGCGCGCCGAGCGCTTTTCATGGTGGTTCACCGGCCTGATGCACAACTTCCCCGATGACAGCCCGATCGTGGCCAAGATGCAGCAGGCCGAGTTGGACTACCTGCTGCATTCCGAATCGGGCCGGCGCACGATCGCGGAAAACTATGTGGGCTTGCCGCTGGACTTTGGTGAGTGAGCGCGGTGCCGGCTATTGGCCCACCGCGGTGCAGGTGCGGCTGTCGATGTTGAGCGTGAACCCGAAGTAGCGCCGCGGCACGCCGCCCACGTGGGGCAGGGGCACCCACCACCACCACCAGTCGGCATTCGAGGTGACGATGTGCACGGGCAAGTCGCGCAGCGCGCAACTGCCCACCACCACGTTGGCGCGGCGCACCTTCGGCGCCCATTGCGCTGCCCAGGCGGAGTGGGCGGCGTAGCAGTCTTCATGATCGCCCGGCGCGGCTGGCCCACCCGGCGCACGAATGCCGCGGTGCTCACAGTTGCCGATCGCATCGTTCGGATGCACGGCGAGGATGTAGCCAATGGGCTCGACCGAACGCGCCTTTGCCAGTGGCTCGTTGGCCGGCCCCAGCAACTCAAGCGTCACGTCATGCGGCGTGCCATAGAGCTGGCGCTCGGTGCGCAGCCCGTGGTCATGCACCTGCAAGTTCAGCCCGGCGTGGGTCTGCGCATGCCAATAGCCCCAGCCCAGCGCAGCGCCAACCAGGCCGCTGGCCGCCAGCGGCCAGCGCCAGAAAGTGCGAAGTGCCTTGCGTGGCATGTCGGGCAGCTTGATGTGGATTGCCGTCAGGCAGATGTCTGGTTGGTCAGGTTGGACATGCCCGCAGCAGCGCAACCGAGCCTGCATTCTCGCCATGCGCTGTTGTGCAAAACGCCAAGACCACTTGCCGTTAAGCCACAAACGGCAGCGCAACGCTGCAAGGTTGCCGCTTCCGCCTGCCACGAGCCCTGGCCACACTCCTTGCAACCCCCCAGCCCAGGAGCACGCTCATGTCGAACAAGCCTTTTCCCACCACCGTTTACCTCAGCGTCCAGCACATGATCGAACTGGTTCAACGCAAGGGTCTGTCAGCCTGCCTGGCCGGCGTGGCGCAGCGCATCGAGGCCGACTATTTGCGTTGGCATGAATTCGACAAGACCGCCCGCGTGGCCAGCCATTCGCCAGGCGGCGTGATCGAGCTGATGCCGATTGCCGACGCCACGCAGTACGCCTTCAAGTACGTCAACGGCCACCCCGGGAACCCGCGCGCCGGCCTGCCCACGGTGATGGCCTTTGGCGTGCTGGCCGATGTGGCCAGCGGCGCGCCGCGGC
The DNA here is from genome assembly GCA_031418595.1 of Burkholderiales bacterium. Classification (GTDB taxonomy): domain Bacteria; phylum Pseudomonadota; class Gammaproteobacteria; order Burkholderiales; family Burkholderiaceae_C; genus Rubrivivax. The sequence goes on along the minus strand of JANOXU010000054.1, from coordinate 46,803 downwards.
TGCTGTGCGAGTTGACGCTGACCACCGCGATCCGCACCGCGGCCATGAGTGCGCTGGCCGCGCGCATGCTGGCCCGCCCGGGCAGCCGCAGCATGGCGCTCATCGGCAACGGCGCGCAAAGCGAGTTCCAGGCCCTGGCGTTCCGCGATTTGGTAGGTATCCGCGAACTGCGCCTGTTCGACACCGACCCCGCGGCCAGCGCCAAGCTGGTGGCCAACCTGGTGGGCCAGGGCATGGCGGTGCACATTGCCGCCAGCACGGCCGCGGCCGTGCGCGGCGCCGACATCGTGACCACCGTGACGGCCGACAAGTGCAACGCCACCATCCTCACGCCCGCGATGGTCGAGCCCGGCATGCACATCAATGCCGTGGGCGGTGACAGCCCGGGCAAGACCGAGCTGCACCGCGGCGTGCTCGAAGCCGCCAGCGTGTTCGTGGAGTACGAGCCGCAAACGCGCATTGAAGGCGAGATTCAGCAAATGCCGGCCGATTTTGCTGTCACCGAAGTTTGGCAAGTGTTTTGCGGCCAGGCCGCCGGCCGCAGCAGCGAAGCACAGGTGACGGTGTTTGATTCGGTCGGCTTTGCGCTCGAAGACCACTCCGCCCTGAGCTTTCTGCGCGACACCGCCGCCGAGCTGGGCATTGGCGATATCGTTGAACTGGTGCCGCACGGCGTGGACCCGAAGAACCTGTTTGGCTTGCTGCGCGGTGCACCGCGTGCTGTGCGGGCCGAGCCGGGCAGGGCGGCCGTTGCATCCTGAAGTTAGACCTTGTCCGTAAATAGGAGGGCCCTCCTATTTACGGACAAGTTCTTAATGTCCAACTGCCCGCTACTGCCCGCCATTGGAGTGACCGTGACCGTGACCGCATCGCACGCTTTGTTGAGCCCGCTGTTGGGGCAATCACCGCTGCGCGCGGCCATCACGGCACACACGCGCCCGCCCGAGGCCGAGCTGCTGCCCGGCTTGCTCGCACAAGCCCGGCTCGCGCCCGCCCAGGCCGCCGCGGCGCAGGCGTTGGCGTTGCGCCTGGCGCGGGGCGTGCGCGAGGCCGGCCGCTTCGGTGGCCGCGCCGGGCTGGTGCAAGGGCTGCTGCAGGAATTCGCGCTCAGCTCGCAAGAAGGTGTGGCGCTGATGTGCCTGGCCGAAGCGCTGCTGCGCATTCCTGACGCTGCCACGCGCGACGCGCTGATCCGCGACAAGATCGGTGATGCCGACTGGCAGCAGCACCTGGGCCGCAGCCCCTCGCTGTTCGTCAACGCGGCGGCCTGGGGCCTGCTGCTCAGCGGCAAATTGGTGGCCACGCACAGCGACACTGGCCTGAGCGCCACGCTGATGCGCGTGGTGGCGCGCGGCGGCGAGCCGCTCATCCGCAAAGGCGTGGACATGGCCATGCGCATGATGGGTGAGCAGTTCGTCACCGGCGAAACCATCGCCCAGGCGCTGGCCAACGCCCGTGAACGCGAAGCCCAGGGCTTTCGCTATTCGTACGACATGCTCGGCGAAGCGGCCCTGACAGCGGCTGACGCCGAACGTTACTTCACCGCCTACGAGCAGGCCATTCACGCCATCGGCGCGGCCGCGGCGGGGCGCGGAATCATTGATGGGCCGGGTATTTCGATCAAGCTCTCGGCCCTGCACCCACGCTATGCGCGCGCCAAGGTTGAGCGCGTGCTGACCGAGCTGGTCCCGCGCTTGGCACAACTGGCTGCGCTGGCGCGGCGCGTCGACATCGGCCTGAACATCGACGCCGAAGAATCGGATCGGCTGGAGATATCGCTGGAGCTGCTGGAACGCCTGTGCTTCGAGTCTGAGCTGGCGGGTTGGAACGGCATCGGCTTCGTCATCCAGGCCTACCAGAAGCGTTGCCCGGCGGTGGTTGATTTCATCGTTGACCTGGCGCGGCGCAGCGGCCACCGGCTGATGGTGCGGCTGGTGAAAGGCGCGTACTGGGACACCGAAATCAAGCGCGCGCAGGTAGAAGGCCAGGCCGGCTACCCCGTCTACACGCGCAAGCCCTACACCGACGTGGCCTACATCGCCTGCGCGCGCAAACTGCTGGGTGCACCCGACGCCGTGTTCCCGCAATTCGCCACCCACAACGCGCACTCGCTGGCCGCCATCCACACCCTGGCCGGCACTGAATTCACCAGCGCGCAGTACGAATTTCAGTGCCTGCACGGCATGGGCGAGCCGCTGTACGAGCAAGTGGTTCGCTCGGTGGCAGCCGGCGGCCTGGGACGGCCTTGCCGCATCTATGCCCCGGTGGGCACGCACGAAACCCTGCTGGCTTACCTGGTGCGCCGGTTGCTGGAAAACGGCGCCAACAGCTCGTTCGTGAACCGCATTGCCGACGAAGACGTGGCGCTTGAAGCGTTGGTGCAAGACCCGGTTTTGACGGTTGAAGCGCTGGCCCGCAGCGAGGGCGTGTGTGGCGCGCCGCACCCGGCCATTGCCTTGCCGGCGGCGCTGTACGGCGCGGCGCGTGTCAACGCTGAAGGGCAGGATCTGAATGACGAGCGCACCCTGGCCGCGCTGCGCACCGCCTTCGCCGCAGATGCTGGCCGGCCCTGGCTGACCGAGCCCCTGCTCGCTGCTGGCTCACAGCCTGGCCAGGCGCAAGCCGTGCGCAACCCGGCCTGCCATGCCGACGTGGTGGGCCAGGTGCATGAAGCCTCGCTGGCCGACGTGCAGGCCGCCCTGGCCGCGACCACACTGGCGGCTCCCGCCTGGGCGGCCACGCCGCCCGCACAGCGCGCCGCCAGCTTGATCGACGCAGCGGCAAGGCTCGAAGCCGACACCTTCGAGCTGGTGCCCCTGCTGGTACGCGAAGCCGGCAAGACCTGCGCCAACGCCGTGGCCGAAGTGCGCGAGGCGGTGGATTTTTTGCGCTACTACGCCGCTGAAGTGCGGCGCGATTTCAGCAACGACAGCCATGTGCCGCTCGGCCCGGTGGTGTGCATCAGCCCGTGGAACTTTCCCCTGGCCATCTTCACCGGCCAGGTGGCGGCGGCGCTGGCCGCGGGCAACGTGGTGCTGGCCAAACCCGCCGAGCAAACGCCGCTGGTGGCGGCGGCGGCGGTGCGTGCGCTGCACGGCGCCGGCGTGCCGCGCGGCGCGCTGCAACTGCTGCCGGGCCGCGGTGAAACCGTGGGCGCCGCACTGGTGGCTGATGCGCGCGTGCAAGGTGTGCTGTTCACTGGCTCCACCGACGTGGCGCGATTGCTGCAACGCACCCTGGCCACGCGCCTGACCGCCGGCGGCCAGGTCGTGCCCTTGATCGCCGAGACCGGCGGCCAAAACGCCATGGTGGTGGATTCGTCGGCCTTGGCCGAGCAGGCCGTGGCCGACATCGTGGCCTCGGCCTTCGACAGCGCCGGCCAGCGCTGCTCGGCCTTGCGCCTGCTGTGTGTGCAGGAAGACGTGGCCGATCGCGTCACCGACATGCTCAAGGGCGCCATGCAGGAATTGCAGATCGGCGACCCGCGCATGCTGGCAGTGGATGTGGGCCCGGTGATCGACGCCGAAGCGCAAACCGGCATCGAAGCCCATGTGCAGGCCATGGCGGAGCGCGGCCGGCGCGTGTGGCGTGCGCCGCCGCCGGCGCTGGCCGCTGCACAGGGCTGTTATGTTGCGCCGGCGTTGATCGAGATTGACAGCGTGGCCGATCTGGAACGTGAAGTCTTCGGCCCTGTGCTGCACGTGCTGCGCTACCCGCGCCACAAGCTGGCGGCGACGCTGCAAGCCATCAACGCCACGGGCTACGGCCTCACGCAAGGCGTGCACACGCGCATCGACGAAACCGTGGCGCAGGTGTTGGCGGCGTCGCAGGCCGGCAACGTCTACGTCAACCGCAACATCGTGGGTGCTGTGGTGGGCGTGCAGCCGTTTGGCGGTGAAGGCCTGTCGGGCACCGGCCCCAAGGCCGGCGGGCCGCTGTACCTGTTGCGCTTGCTGGCCCAAAGCCCGGTGCAGGCTGCGCGCCTGGCCGTGGCGCACAACGGCGTGGCCGCGGCGGTGCCGGTGCGTGGCCTGGCCGCTGCGGCCAGTGATGCGCCACTGACCGCGCTGCCCGCCCTGCGCCAGTGGGCCCAGGCGCGGGGATTGGGCGTGCTGGCGGCGCAGTGCGACCAGGCGCAGGCCGATTCGCCCGTGGGCCAGTGGCTGGGCCTGCCCGGCCCCACGGGCGAAGCCAACCTGTATGCGGTGCTGCCGCGCGAAGCCGTGCTGTGCCTGGCCGAGACCGACGGCGACCGCCTGGCGCAACTGGCCGCCGTGCTGGCCGTGGGCAGCCACGCCGTGTGGCCGGCCCAGGCGCGCGAGTTGCTCGAACGCCTGCCGCTCGATGTGCGCGAGCACATGTCGTTGGCGCTGGATTGGGAACACGCCAGCGTGGCCATTGACGCCGTGCTGCAGCACGGCACGGCAGCGTCGCTGTTGGCCACGGCGGCCAAACTGGCCAGCCGCCCGGGGCCCGTCGTGGGCCTCACCGGCCTGGCCCCGGGCGAGGCGCGCGTGCCGCTGCAAAGGCTGGTGATTGAGCGTTCGTTGAGCATCAACACCGCTGCGGCGGGGGGCAACGCGAGCTTGATGACGCTGGCGTGAGCCCACAAGCAGTGTGGGCGACACCGTGTACACTGGGCAGTGATCAAATGACAGGGCCCGCCATGCGCAACATCACCCTCAGTGCCGAAGAAGACCTGATCGAAGCCGCGCGCGCGCAGGCTCGATCCGAGAACACCACCTTGAACGAACAGTTCAGGCTGTGGCTCGCACAGTACGCGCGCAAGCAGCGGGTGGCGCGCTTTCGCGAGTTGATGGATGACTTGCAGGGCAAGGTCAGTACCGGGGGGCGAAAGTTCACGCGGGACGAGATGAATGAGCGTTGACTTTCTCGACAGCAACGTCTTCATCTACCTCTTCGACCCCCACGACGAACGCAAACGCACGCTGGCCCGCGGCTTGATCGACGCCGCCATCGAAACGGATCGCGGCTGCATCAGTTTTCAGGTCGTGCAAGAAACGCTGCGCGTGCTCACCGGCAAGTTGCCCAAGCCCTTGAGCGGCGACGAAGCCCGGGCGTTCTTGCAGCATTCACTGCTGCCGCTGTGGCGGGTCATGCCCAGCCCCGCGTTGTATGCCGCGGCGCTGGGCCTGCAGGCCCGGCTGGGCTTCAGCTTCTACGATGCATTGATCGTTGCCGCAGCGCTCGAGGCCGGTTGCAAGCGGCTGCTCACCGAAGACTTGCAACACGGCCAGCGCATCGAGGGCTTACGCGTTGAAAACCCGTTCAAGGCTTGAAGCCGCCGCGGCGAACGGGCCTGCCGGCAGCGCGCTCAGCGCTTGGGCGCCACCATCGCAAACATGGCGCCTTGCGGGTCGATGGCGTTGATGATCCAACTGCCGCCGGGCACTTCCATCGGGCCGTTGACGACCTGGCCGCCGGCATCGGTGACGCGCTTGGCCGCGGCGTCGATCGCGTCGGTGTTGAAGTAATACAGCCACGCCGGCACAGGCATCTCAGGCATCTTGGTCATCATGCCGCCCACCGCCTCACCGCCTGCGGCGAAGAGTTGGTACACGCCCATCGGGCCCATGTCTATGGCGGCGTCTTGGGTCCAGCCGAACTGGCTGGCGTAGAAGTCGAACGCCTGGGCGCCATCGGCCGCAAGCAGTTCATGCCAGCCCACCGTGCCGGGTGTGGCGGCCGGCGGCGCGGCGGGGGCTTCGTCCATGTTGCCCTTGAAGAGCATGAAGGCCGCACCTTGCGGGTCGGCCACCACGGCGAAGCGGCCCACACCGGGAATGTCTTCAGGTGCCTTGTGCACCGCACCGCCGGCGGCCTTGATCGCGGCGGCGCTGGCATCGACATCGGCCACGCCCACATAGCCCATCCAGGCCGGCGGGACGCCCATCTTTTTGGCCTCTTCAGGCAGCGTCATCATGCCGCCCACCGGGGTGCTGCCGGCCATGAAGTGGGTGTACTTCATGCCAGGCATGGCGCTGTCTTCCATGTTCCAGCCGACCACGCTTTTGTAGAACGCTTCAGCGCCCGCCAGGTCGCTGGTCATCAATTCGTACCAAACAAATTTGCTTGCAGCCTTGCTTGCGAGACTAGCCATGTTGTTGCTCCTGTTGCGTGAGGGGGCGCAAACCATAGCACCGGCAAACCAGGCGTGGCTTGGGGCTAGCGATAGGTGGCCAGCAAGATGCTCGTCTCGGTGCTGGCAATGCCCTTGATCAGCCGCACCCGTTCCAGCACGGCCGACAGCTCGGCGTTCGATTCAGCGCGCAACTCGGCCAGCAAGTCCCAGCGGCCATTGGTGTCGTGCAGCGCCGCCACGCCGGGTTCGCCGAGCAGGCTGGCCAACACGGCGCGGGTCTGGTTGCCTTCAATCACCACGCCCATCCAGGCGCGAATCTGGTTGGGCTCGGCGTCAGGCCGAAGCCGCACCGTGTAGCCCACGATCACGTGCTCGTCTTCCAGCCTGCGCAGCCGGTTGGTCACCGTGCCGCGCGAGACCTTGAGCTTGGCCGCCAGCGTGGCCACTGTGCTGCGTGCATTGGTGCGCAGCAAGCTGATCAGGGCGCGATCGGTGTCATCCATGGTGTTCACGTCTTTGATGGTTGCTGAAAGGGTGTCGCGGCGCAGTGGCCTTGTGCTCCGTCGGCTGGCCCAATGTGGCGCGCAGGCCCAGGTTAAGGCAGGCGCAGATCCAGGTTCAAGCCGGGTGGCGAATGGTGCCGCTTTGTTCGTGACCACCGGGCGTGGAACGCAGCGCATGCCCAACACCACCGCCGCATCGGTGCCACAGTGCTGGGCAGGTCATGCAGTGCGCGTCATGGGCACTACCTTGCGCCAGGCCCGCGCAGTGTGCCTGCTCGGCTGAACTGGCGCCGCCGCGGCGCGGGCTGGGCAAGCGCAATGTCATGGGTGACCTGTAAGAATCTGGCGTGCGAGGTCGACTGAACATGGCTTGCCGCGCTGACGCGCGCAACCCGGGTCGACACCCAGCGCTTGCGTTCAAACGCGCCCACTCATCCACAGGAGCCTCAACATGACTCAGCGCCTCATCCTCTCTTCCGCCCTGGCCTCCGTGCTTGCCCTGGGCCTGGCCAGCGCCGGCAGCGCGCAGGCCCAGAGCCAGGGCAAGGAGAAGTGCTACGGCATCGCCAAGGCGGGCCAGAACGATTGCGGCAACCTGGCCGGTACCCACACCTGTTCCGGCCAAGCCAAGGTCGACATGGACAGCGGCGAATGGAAGTACGTGGCCGCCGGCACCTGCAAGAAGCTCAACGGCATGTCGGCCGAGGAAGCCAAGGCCAAGGCCAAGTCGTGATGCGGGCTTCGTGCCCGCGGCAAGCATGCGCTTGAGCAGCCTGCCTGCCGGCGCCGTGGGCATCGGCCTGCGCCAGCCGCATTACGCCCAGGTGCTGCAAGACTTGCCGGCGTTGGGCTTCATTGAAGTTCACGCCGAGAATTTCTTTGCCCAAGGCGGCGCGGCGCTGGCCGTGTTGCAGCAGGCCCGCGCGCACTACCCGGTGAGCCTGCATGGCGTGGGCCTGAGCTTGGGCTCGGCACTGGGCGTTGACGAGGCCCACCTGGCGCAACTGGCGCGTTTGGTGGCGCTGGTGGAACCCGTTCACGTCAGTGACCACGCCTCGTTCGCGCGTGCGCCGCTGCACCCGGGTGCAGCCAGCGTGCATGCCAACGACTTGCTGCCCATCGCCTTCACCTCAGCTTCGCTGCAGATCATGGTGCGCAATGTGCAGCGCGTGCAAGAGCGCCTGCGCCGGCCCATCTTGGTGGAAAACCTGTCGGCCTATCTGCACTGGCAGGAGGCTGACCTGGCCGAGCCCGAGTTCTTCAACCAGCTCACGCAGCGCAGTGGTTGTGGTGTGCTGCTCGACGTGAACAACCTGGTGGTCAATGCCCTGAACGCCGGCCAGGAGCCCGTGGCCAATGCCTGCGCCTGGATCGACGCGCTGGCCCCGGCCAGCGTGGGCGAGGTGCACCTGGCGGGCTATCAAGACCTGGGCGACATCGTCATCGACGACCATGGCAGCCGCGTGCACGCGCCGGTGTGGGCGGTGTACGCCCATGCCCGTCGGCGCCTGGGCGCGCGGCCCTCGCTGATCGAATGGGACACCGCCTTGCCGGCGTTGAGCGTGCTGCTGGAAGAGGCCGCGCAGGCGGCGGCGGTGCCGGTGTGAGCGCGGCCGAACTGCAACGCCAGCAAGCTCTGCTGCGCGTGCTGTGGCGCTGCGATGGCGCCACTTCCTTGCTGCCCCACATGCACCCTGGTGTGGAGCGCGGCGTGGCCGCCTACCGCGCCAACGCCGGCGCCGCGGCCGAGCGTGCCCTGGCCTTGGCCTACCCCACGGTGCAGCAGTTGTTGGGTGAGCCCGCGTTCGCCCAGTTGGCGCGTGCCCTGTGGCAGCACGAGCCGCCGGCGCAGGGCGATCTGGCCGGCTTTGGCGCGGGCTTGCCGGCCTTCATTCAGTCCGCTGCGCAATTGGCCAGCGAGCCCTACCTGGCTTGCAGCGCCCAGCTCGACTGGGCCGTGCACCAGGCCGCGCGCGCCGCCGATGCGCCGCAACAGGTGGCCGGCCTGGGCCTGCTGGCCACGGCTGACCCGGCCGCGCTGCAGGTGCACTGCGTGCCCGGCACGACCTTGCTGCGCAGCCCCTGGCCCGTGGTGCAAATGTGGCAAGCCCACCGCAGCGAGCCGGCGGACTTCGCCGCCGTGCGCCAGGCGCTGGCCGCGCGGCAAGGTGAAGTGGCCTGGGTCTGGCGCCAAGGCTGGGCGGTGCGGGTGGGCGCGTTGAACAGCGACGTGGCGGCGTTCAACGAAGCGCTGTTGGCCGGTAAGAACTTGGCCCTGGCACTCGACCATGCCGGTGCCGCCTTTGATTTCACCGCCTGGTTGCAAACCGCTCTGCGTGAGCAATGGCTGGCCCAAATCGACGAGAAAAAGCCATCAACATGACGCTGAAGCTGAGCCCACCGGCCGGCCGCACGCCGCGGCCATGGCCTGGGCTATCGTCGCGCGCTTTGCAAACCGGAAGGTACGACACGTGACCCTGAATCGACGCCATGTGCTGGCCGCCACAGCCTGGCCTTTTGCCCTGCCGGTGCAGGCCCAGGTTGGCGCCGAATGGCAGCGCACTGAGCAGGCCGCGCGCGGCCAAACGGTGTACTTCAACGCCTGGGCGGGCAGCGAGCGCATCAACGCCTATTTGCAATGGGCTGGGCTTGAAGTGCAGCGCCTGCACGGCATCAAGCTCGAACATGTGAAGGTGGCCGACACGGCCGAAGTGGTCAAGCGCGTGCGCGCCGAGCAAGCCGCCGCGCGCGCTGAAGGCTCGGCCGATGTGGTGTGGATCAACGGCGAAAACTTCCTGGCCATGAAGCGCGAAGGCCTGCTGTTCGGCCCGTTCACTGACAGCCTGCCGGCCTATGCGGCGGTGGATACATTGGGCAAGCCGACCACGCGGGTTGATTTCTCCGAGCCGGTGGACGGCATGGAAGCCCCCTGGGGCATGGCCCAGCTCACCTTCTACGCCGATGGCGCGCGCGTGGCGCAGCCGCCGCGCAGCCTGGCCGGCTTGCTCGACTGGGCCAAAGCCAACCCGGGGCGATTCACCTACCCGCGGCTGCCGCAGTTTCACGGCGCCACGTTCGTCAAGCAAGCCTTGCTCGAAGTGAACGAAGACCGCACGGCGTTCACCAAACCGTTCGATGCAGCGGCCTTCGCGCGCCTGACCCCGGCGCTGTGGGCCTACCTCGACGCGCTGCACCCGCACCTGTGGCGCGCGGGCAAGCAGTTCCCGGCCAACCCCACGGTGATGCGCCAGATGCTGGCCGATGGTGAGCTGCACATCGCGCTGACCTTCAACCCCAACGAAGCGGCGAACCAGATCGTGGCTAAAACGCTGCCGGCCAGCGTGGTGAGTTTTCAAAGCGAACGCGGCAGCATCGGCAACACGCACTACCTGGCGATCCCGTTCAACGCCCGCGCCAAAGAAGCCGCGCAGGTGTTCATCAATTTCATGCTCACGCCCGCGGCGCAAGCGCGCAAGGCCGACATCCGCCATTGGGGCGACCCCACGGTGCTCGACATGCAGCGCCTGAGTGCGCCCGAGCGCGCCGCCTTCGCCGCCAGCCAGGCACCGGGCCAGTTGCTGCGCAGCGCGCCGGCCTGGGCCGAGCCGCATGCCAGTTGGGTGCAGCCGCTGGAGCGCGAGTGGCTGCGCCGCTACGGCGCTTGAACCTACAAACGTACACGGTGCGCGCTGGCCGCTTGGCGGCCATCGGCCTGTGCAGCCTGGTGTTTGCCGTGCCGCTGCTGCTGGCGGTGGCCCTGGCCTTGTGGGAAGGCTCCAGCGCCGCCGCCTGGCAGGCCATGTTGGCGCAGCCGCAGTGGCGCAGTGCCCTGGGCCTGAGCTTGTGGACGGCCACGGCCAGCACGCTGCTGGCTTTGATGCTCACCGTGCTGCTGGGCACCTGGGCTCAGGGCCAGGCGGGCACTTCACGCCTGCAGCGCGCGCTGGCGCCGATGCTGGCCGTGCCGCATGCCGCCTTTGCCATTGGCCTGGCCTGGTTGATCGCGCCGGCCGGCTGGCTGGCGCGGGCACTGGCGCCGGTGCTGGGGTATGCAAGCCCGCCGCAGTGGGAAACGGTCAACGACCCGCATGGCTGGGCGCTCATCGCCGTGCTGGTGTTGAAGGAAACACCGTTCCTGCTGTGGAGCCTGTTCGCGCTGCTGGCCCGGCCCGAGCATGCCGCGCTGCTGGCGCGCCAGGTGGCCGTGGCGCGCACCCTGGGCTACACGCCGCTGGCCTGGTGGGCGCGGGTGGGCTGGGCGCAACTGCTGCCGCGCCTGGCCTGGCCGTTGGCTGCCGTGCTGGCCTATGGCTTGACGGTGGTGGACGTGGCCCTGCTGGTGGGCCCTCAATCGCCGCCCACGCTGGCGCTGCTGGCCTGGCAGGCGCTCAGCGAGGGCCGGGTGCAGCGCAACGCAGAAGGCGCGGCCATGGCCCTGCTGCTGGCCCTGGCGCTGGCCGCGCTGGCGCTGCTGGGCCTGGGCCTGCATGCGCTGTGGCAGGCCTTCATGCGCCGGCAAGTGCGCCGCGGCCAGCGCGCGCCGGGCTGGCTGCCAGCGGCCAGCCGCCTGGCGCCCGCTTTGGGCCTGTGCATCCTGCTGTTATATGGCCTGGTGGCGCTGGCGCTGGCCACCTGGTCGCTGGCCGGGCCGTGGGGCTTTCCGGCGCTGTGGCCGGCGCAGTGGACAGGCCAGACCTGGGCCCAGGTGGCGGCCAGCGCGGCCACCACCGGCTTCAGCGTGGCCTTGGCCGTGGCCGCCGCGGCCAGCGCCGTGCTGCTAGCACTGGCCTGGCTGGAAAGCACGCCCGCGCACTGGGACCGGCGCATCAGCCTGCTGGTGTTGCTGCCCCTGGTGTTGCCGGGCCTGTTCTGGCTCGGCGGCCTGTACCAACTGGCGTTGTGGGCACGGCTTGACGGCACGGTGTGGGGCTTGTGGTGGGTGCATGTGCTGCTGGTGTTGCCGTATGCCATGACCGCGCTGGCGCCGGCCTGGCGCAGCTTTGATGCGCGGTTGGCGCACACCGCGCTGGCGCTGGGCCGCAGCCGACTTGTCTTTTGGTGGCGGGTGAAGTGGCCGCTGCTGGCCGCGCCCCTGGCTTCGGCCCTGGCGATCGGCTTTGCCGTGAGCCTGGCGCAGTACCTGGCCACCCAGTTCATCGGCGCGGCGCGCCACCCCACGCTCACCACCGAAGCCGTCACCCTGGCCTCGGGCGGGCAGCGCAACCTGGCGGCGGCCTTTGCGCTGCTGCTGGCGCTGCTGCCCGCCGTGGGCTTTGTGCTGGCCCAGCATGTGGCCCACCGTAGCATGCGCGCCCATGCTGCTTGAGTTGCAAGCCATTGCCATCCACCTGGGTGCGCGCACGCTGGTGCCGGCGTTTGATGCCAGCGTGGGCGCCGGCGAGGTGTTGGCGTTGATGGGCCCCAGCGGCTGCGGCAAGAGTTCGCTGCTGGCGCATCTGGCCGGGCTGTTGCAGCCGCCCTTGCATGGCAGCGGGCGCATCCTCATTGCTGGGCACGACGTGAGCCGCCTGGCCACCGAGCAACGTCGCGTCGGGTTGTTGTTCCAGGACGACCTGCTGTTCCCCAACCTCAACGTTCGAGACAACTTGCTGTTTGCGCTGCCATGCGGTGAACGCCTCCAGCGGCATGCGGCGGCTGAAGCCGCGCTGGCGCAGGCCGGGCTGGCGGGCTTTGGCGCGCGCATGCCGGCCAGCCTGTCGGGCGGGCAGCGCGCCCGGGTGTCGCTGTTGCGGGCCCTGCTGGCTGCACCGCGCGTGCTGTTGCTGGACGAGCCATTTTCGCGCCTCGACGCCGCCTTGCGCGAGCAGATGCGCAGCTTCGTGTGGCAGCAACTGCGTGAACACCGGGTGGCCGGCGTGCTGGTCACGCACGATGCGCAAGACGTGCCGGCCGGCGCGCGCTGCATTCAACTGGCCGCACAACATGCTTGACCGCGCGGCGTTGCGGCTCTTGCAGCCCCCCGTGGAGCATGCCGCGCGCGTGCTCGTGCGCTGGCGCTTGAACGCCGATGCGGTGACGCTGATCGGCTTTGCCCTGGGCCTGCTGGCGGCCTTGGCCATCGCGCTGGGCCGGCCCTTGTCGGGCCTGGCGCTCATCGCCGCCAGCCGCACCTGCGATGCGCTCGATGGCGCCGTGGCGCGCCTGACCCAAGCCACCGACCGCGGCGCCTTTCTCGACATCACGCTGGACTTTTTGTTCTACGCCAGCATCCCGCTGGCCTTTGCCCTGGCCGACCCAGCGCGCAACGCCTTGCCGGCCGCCGTGCTGCTGGCCGCGTTCATCGGCACCGGCTCCAGCTTCCTGGCCTTCGCGGTGTTGGCTGAACGCCGTGGCCTGGCCAATGCGGCCTGTCCGCAAAAAGGTTTGTACTACCTGGGTGGCCTGACTGAAGCCAGCGAAACCTTGATCTGCTTTGCCTTGATGTGCGTATGGCCTGAACACTTCGCGTGGTGGGCCTATGGCTTTGCCGTGCTGTGCGGCTTGACCGTGGCCACCCGGCTGGCCGCAGGGTGGGCCCTTCTCGGCGCAGCGGCAAAGCGGTAAGGTGGGCCGCGCCGGAGCGACCCATCCAAAACAACGAGACAACCCATGAACAAGAACAAGCTGTGGCTGGTGCTGGCGCTGATCGCCTTGGTGGCCGCGTTCTTTGCGTTTGACCTGGGGCGCTTTTTCAGCCTCGACTACATCAAGGGTGCGCGCGCAGGCTTCACCGAGCTCTACGCGAAGCAACCGCTGATGGTGGCGGGCGGCTTCTTCGCCATCTATGTGGCGGTCACGGCACTTTCCCTGCCCGGCGCCGCGGTGATGACGCTGCTGGCCGGGGCCATCTTCGGGCTGCTGGTGGGCACGGTGCTGGTGTCGTTTGCGTCGAGCATCGGCGCCACCCTGGCCTTCATGGTTTCGCGTTACCTGCTGCGCGACAGTGTCAAGGCGCGTTTCGGGGCGCGCCTGGCCGAGGTTGATAAAGGCATTGAAAAGGAAGGCGCCTTCTACCTCTTCACGCTGCGCCTCGTGCCCTTGATTCCCTTCTTCGCCATCAACCTGATGATGGGCCTGACGAAGATGAAGGCCGCCACGTTCTACTGGGTCAGCCAGTTGGGCATGCTGGCCGGCACCATCGTCTACGTGCTGGCCGGTACGCAACTGGCGCAGATCACCTCGCTCAAGGGAATCCTCACCCCAGGCTTGCTGATTTCGTTGGTGTTGCTTGGCGTGTTTCCTCTCATCGCCAAGAAGATCGTCAACACCATTCAGGCGCGCAAGGTCTACGCCAAGTGGGTGCATCTCAAACCCAAGACGTTTGATCGCAACCTGGTGGTCATCGGCGCCGGTGCCGCCGGCTTGGTCACCAGCTACATCGCCGCCGCCGTGAAGGCCAAGGTCACGCTGGTGGAAAGCCACAAGATGGGCGGCGATTGCCTGAACTACGGCTGCGTGCCGAGCAAGGCGTTGATCAAGACCGCCACGCTGGCGCGCCAGATGCGCCACAGCAGCGACTACGGCATTGCGCGGGCTGATTTCCAGCTCGACTTCGCCCAAGTGATGCAGCGCGTGGCGGGCATCGTCAAGGCCGTCGAGCCACATGATTCCGTCGAACGTTATACGGCGCTCGGTGTCGACGTGGTCGAAGGCACCGCCACGATCATCGACCCCTGGCATGTGAAGATCGTTCGCGCGAATGGGGGTGAGCAAATCCTGAGCACCCGCCACATCGTCATTGCCACTGGCGCGCGCCCGTTCGTGCCGCCGCTGCCGGGGCTCGAAGATGTGGGCTACCTCACCAGCGACACCCTGTGGGCCCTGCGCGAGCAACCCAGGCGGCTGGTGGTGCTGGGCGGTGGGCCGATCGGCTGCGAACTGGCGCAAGCCTTCGCCCGCCTGGGCTCGACCGTCACGCAAATTGAGATGGCACCGCGCCTGATGCTGCGCGAAGACGAAGACGTGTCGGCCTATGCGCGCCAGGCGCTGGAAGCCGACGGCGTGGCCGTGCTCAGCGGCCACAAGGCGCTGCGCTGCGAGCAGCTGGGAGGCGACAAGTTCATCATCGTCGAAGCCGCTGGCCAGGAAAAGCGCATTGCCTTCGATGTGCTGCTGTGCGCCGTGGGCCGCGTGGCTCGTTTGCAGGGCTACGGCCTGGAAGAGGTGGGCGTGAACGTGAACCGCACCGTGCAGGTCAACGAATACTTGCAAACCAACCTGCCCAATATCCTGGCCGCGGGCGACGTGGCGGGCCCGTACCAGTTCACCCATACCGCGGCGCACCAGGCCTGGTATGCGGCGGTGAATGCGCTGTTTGGCGGCTTGAAGAAGTTCAAGGTCGACTATTCAGTGATCCCCTGGTGCACTTTCATCGACCCCGAGGTGGCGCGTGTGGGCCTGAACGAACAGGAGGCGAAAGAGCAGGGCGTGGCCTATGAAGTCACCCGTTATGGCATCGACGACCTCGACCGCGCCATTGCCGACAGCGCCGCCCACGGCTGGGTGAAAGTGCTCACGGTGCCGGGCAAGGACAAGATTTTGGGCGTCACCATCGTGGGCGTGCATGCTGGCGACCTGCTGGCCGAATTCGTGCTCGCCATGAAGCATGGCCTGGGGTTGAACAAGATCCTGGGCACCATCCACACCTACCCCACCCTGGCCGAGGCCAACAAGTACGCCGCCGGGGAATGGAAGCGCGCCCACGCGCCGGCCGGCGTGCTGAAATGGGTCGAGCGTTTTCACACTTGGCAGAGGAGTTGAGCATGAAGCGTTGGTGGGTTGTCCTGTTCACGCTGCTGTCATGTTTGCCGGCCTGGGCCCAGTTCGACCACGCCTATGGCGCCTGGGAGGGCCTGCTGAGGAAGCATGTGCGCTGGCTGCCCGATGGCAAGCAAAGCCGGGTCGATTACACCGGTTTCAAGACCGACCAGCCGGCCTTGACCCAGGTGCTCGGTGGCCTCAGCGCGGTCAAGCCGGCCGAGTTCGAGGCCTTCAGCCGCGAGCAGCAGATGGCCTTTTTGATCAACGCCTACAACGCCTTCACGGTCGAGTTGATCCTCACGCGCTGGCCCGATGTGAAGTCGATCAAAGACCTGGGTGGCCTGCTCAGCTCGCCGTGGAAGAAAGAGTTCTTCACCTTGCTCGGGGCCAAACACCATCTCGACTGGATCGAACACGAGCAACTGCGCCCGCGTTACCAGGACCCGCGCATCCATGCCGCCATCGTCTGCGCCAGCATCGGTTGCCCGGCGCTGCGCAACGAGGCGTTCACGGCCGTAAAGATGGAGGCGCAGCTTGAAGACGGCATGCAGCGTTTCTTGGGCGACCGCACGCGCAACCGCGTGGGCGCGGGCAAGGTTGAAGTCAGCCAGATCTTCAAGTGGTTCCGCGAAGACTTCGAGAAGGGCCACAAAGGCTTTGCCAAAGTGGAAGACGTTTTTGCGCGCTATGCCGCAGCCATGACCACCGACCCTGGGCAACAGCAAGCCCTGCGGGAGCGCAAGTTGCCCATCGAACACCTCGACTACGATTGGAGCATCAACGCTCAGGGACGATGAAGCAACTGATTGCGGTACTGGCCTGCTCGGTGCTGGCCCAGGCAGCCGGCGCCCAAGCCGTGCCGCCCACCTCGACCTCCACTTTGGCCCCGCTGGTGGGTGAGGCGGCCACGCCGGGCGCGCTGTGGCAGTTTGCCGGCCTGCCCAAACAGAAGAAGCCGGCCACCCGGTTCAGCGTCGGCGAGCTGGAAGGCCAGCGTGCGTTGCGCGTTGAGGCGCAGGCGTCTTACGGCAACTTGGTGCACTGGTTCAGCCAGCCGCCCAGCCAGCGCCACCTGGCCTGGCAGTGGCGCGTGGACCAGCCCAACCCGAACAGCCGGCTGCGCGAACGTGCTGGCGACGACACGCCGGTCAAGGTCTGCGCGATGTTCGACTTGCCGCTGCAAGCGGTGCCGTTTGTCGACCGCCAGATGCTGCGCGCGGCGCGCGGCATGAGCGATGTGCCGATTGCCGCGGCCACCGTGTGCTATGTGTGGGACGCCGTTGAGGCCACCGGCACCGAGCTGGACAACGCCTTCACCCGCCGCCTGCGCATGATCGTGCTGCGCGGCGCCGGCTCTGCGCTTGCGCGCTGGCAGGCGGAGGAACGCGACCTGCATGCCGACTTCCTGCGCCTGTTTGCTGATGAAGCCACCAGCGTGCCGCCGCTCATGGGCATTGCGGTGGGGGCTGACGCCGACAACACCCAGGGCCACAGCGTGGCCCATGTCATGGGGCTGGAACTTCTTAGCGCCCCCAAGGCTGGGCTAAGCCCAGCCTCCCCCCCGCGGGGGTCAAGCAAAGTGGCAGAGCCACATTTGCTTGAGGCCCGCCGGCGTGCGGGCGCGGCGCGCCCATGAAGCGGCTGTTGTTGCTGGGCGGTGGCCATGCCCATGTGCATGTCCTGCAGGATCTGGCCCGCGAGCGCGCGGCCGGCGCCGAGGTGACGCTGGCGTCGCCCTTCATGCAGCAAACCTATTCGGGCATGGTGCCGGGTCTGGTGGCCGGGCACTACGCGGCGGCGCAGTGCGCCATTCCCTTGTTGCCGCTGGCGCGTGCGGCCGGCGTGCGCTTCGTGCACAGCGCCGCGGTGGTGCTCGACGCCAAGCAGCGCAGCGTGACCCTGGCCAACGGCGACAAGCTGGGCTATGACGTGCTCAGCCTCGATGTCGGCGGTGTGATGGACCGCCAGGTGGTGCCCGGCGCACGCGAGCATGCGCTGTGGGTGCGGCCCATCGAGCAGTTTGTGCACTGGGCCGACCAGATGATCGCCATTGGCGGCGAGCGCACTCTCGATGTGGTGGTGGTGGGCGGCGGTGCGGCTGGCGTGGAGTTGGCCCTGGCGCTGCAGCACCGCTTGAACCGCATGGGCACGGGGTCGCGCCTCACCTTGGTGGCCGGGCCTGAAGGTGTGTTGCTGGGCTACCCACCAGACACTGTTCGCCGCGGCCTGCGCGCCCTGCGCCGCTTTCGTGTGGTGGTGGTGAACGAAGCCTGCACCGCCATCACGGCCAGCCATGTGCACTTGAGCAACGGCGCGCGCCTGGTGTGCGATGCGCCGGTGATGTGCATCGGCACCTCGGCGCCGCCCTGGCTGCACGGCAGCGGCCTGGCGCAGGATGAACGCGGCTTCATCAGCACCGGGCCCACCTTGCAAAGCCTGAGCCACCCCGAGGTGTTTGCCGCCGGCGACGTGGCCAGCCGGCCCGACGCGCCGCACCCACGCAGCGGTGTCTACGCCGTGCGCGCCGGCCCGCCGTTGGCGCACAACCTGCGCCGAGCTGTTGCCGGGGGTGAGCTGATGGCCTACCTGCCGCCGCTGCGCACACTCAACTTGCTGTCATGCGGGCGGCGCCGGGCGATTCTTTCGTACGGCGACTGGTCGGCGCAGGGGCGCTGGGTGTGGTGGCTGAAAGACCGCATCGACCGC
Source organism: Burkholderiales bacterium (assembly GCA_031418595.1). GTDB lineage: Bacteria > Pseudomonadota > Gammaproteobacteria > Burkholderiales > Burkholderiaceae_C > Rubrivivax. The sequence continues at coordinate 28,731 of JANOXU010000054.1, read as the reverse complement.
GCCTTCGTGGCACGCTACATCCTGCCTGGCGAGGCAGCGTCGGCGCCAGCGCCCCGAAATGACGCTGCCGCATAATCCGCCGCCTCAAGTTTCTGCGAGACAACGCGCATTGCCCAGCCACCCTAGTGCAATGTTTCACGCTATGCAGCGCATAAAACCGCGTCTTTGCCGCCCTGGCGTTGTTGCAAATCCTCGCAATGCCACAAAGCATTGCTGTGGTTTGCGCCTAGCCAGGACGACAAATCCATCGGTTTTCTTAAGCGCTGCACAGCGTGAAACACTGCACTAGCCACGTCCACCCCGTGCGGGTTTATTGGGAAGACACCGATGCCGGTGGCGTGGTGTTCTACGCCAACTACCTCAAATTCTTTGAGCGTGCGCGCACCGAGTGGCTGCGCGAATTGGGTTTCAGCCAGCACGAGATGGCCGCTCGGCTGGGTGTGATGTTCGTGGTAGCCGACACGGCCGTGCGCTACCTGCGGCCAGCCCGGCTTGATGACCTGTTGCATGTCAGCGTGCAGGTGGTGCAGGCCGGCAAAGCTTCGCTGCTGATCGAACAGCAGGCACGCCGCGGTGACGACTTGTTGGCCAGCGGCAGCATTCGCATCGGTTGCGTGGCTTGCGTGCCCGGTGCAGACGGCGGTTTTGCTGTGCAACGCATTCCTGAAGCCATTCTTGAGCGAATACAAATATGAATCAGGATCTTTCCATCTTCACCCTGGTGATGCATGCCAGCCTGGTGGTGCAACTGGTGATGGCCGCGCTGGTGCTGGTGTCGCTTTGGAGCTGGACGGTGATCTTCGGCAAGATCTTCGGCCTGCGCCGGGTGCGCGGCGACAACGATGCCTTCGAGCAAGACTTCTGGTCCGGCCGCGGGCTGACCGAGTTGCACCAGGCCGTGGCCACCAAGCCGCACACGGCACCCATCGAGCGCATTTTTGCCAGCGGCATGCGCGAATTCCTGAAGTTGCGCGAACGCCGGCTTGATGCCGCCGGGCAGCTCGACGGCGCCCGCCGCGCCATGCGGGCCAGCTACCAACGCGAGCTGGATGTGGTGGAAAGCAACCTGAGCTTCCTGGCCAGCGTGGGCTCGGTGTCGCCTTACGTGGGCTTGTTCGGCACGGTGTGGGGGATCATGCATGCGTTCGTGGGCTTGTCGAACCTGCAACAGGTGACGCTGGCATCGGTGGCGCCGGGCATTGCCGAGGCGCTGGTGGCCACCGCCATCGGCCTGTTTGCGGCCATTCCGGCGGTGATTGCCTACAACCGCTTTGCGCGCGACATCGACCGCATTGCCATCCAGCTCGAAACCTTCATCGAAGAGTTCTCCAACATCCTGCAGCGCAACGCCGGGCAGCCCGCGGCGCAGGCGCCAGTGCCAGCGTCGTCACCTGCGGTGGTGCGCTAGATGGCTGCGGTCATGTCCCGCGGTGGCGCGCGCCGGCGCCGCGCCATGAACGAGATCAACATGGTGCCGTTCATCGACGTGATGCTGGTGCTGCTGATCATCTTCATGGTCACCGCACCGCTCATCACCACCGGCGTGGTCGACCTGCCCAGCGTGGGCAAGGCCCGCGTGCGCCCGCCCAGCGTGCTGGAGGTGGTGGTGGGCGTGGACGAGAAATTGCGCCTGCGGGTGGATCAGAAAGAGGGCACGGCGGTGGCCCTGGGCCAACTCGCGGCCAAGGTGAGCCAGGCGCAGGGCGGCAACGCCGAGGTGCCGGTGATCATCAGCGCCGACCGCAGCGTGAAGTACGAAGCCGTGGTCAAGGTGATGGACGTGTTGCAGCGCGCCGGCGTGCAGCGGGTGGGCCTGGCGGTGAAGCAAAGCCCGTGAAGCGATGAGCAGCGTGACGCCTGCCATGCTGCACCCCGCGCGCGACGCACTGCGCCCGCGCGCCAACATGGCCCTGGGGCGCGGTGCCGCCCTGGCCGTGCTGGTGCATGCGGGTTTGCTCTTGGCACTGAGCGGCTCGCTGCATTGGCGCACCAAGCAAGAGGCCGTGTTTTCGGCCGAGCTGTGGGCGGCCGTGCCGCAATTGGCGGCGCCGCCCGCACCGGTGGCGCCCGCACCGCAGCCGCCAGCGCCCAAGCTGGCAGCGGCGCCACCACCACCGCCGCCACCGCCGCGTGAGGCGCAGATTGCGGTTGAAAAAGCCAAGCCAGCGCCACCCCCGCCCAAACCAAAGCCTGAACCGGAACCGCCCAAGCCGGCGCCCAAACCAGCGGCCAAAGTCGAGCCCAAGCCGGACCCGAAAGTCGCGCGCGAGAAAGAGGCCGCCGCCGAGCGCGAGCGCCAACGGGTTGATGACGAACGCCTGGCCCGCCAGCGTGAAGAAAACCTGAAGCGCATGCTCAACCAGGCGGGTGCCACGGCCGCCACTGGGGCGGCGCCGCAAGGCCAGGCCAGCCAGGACGCCGGGCCTTCAGCGTCTTACGCCGGACGCCTGGTGGCGCGCATCTTCCCCAACATCTTGTTCACCGAAAGCGTGGCCAGCAACGCCGCGGCTGAGGTGGAAGTGCGCCTGGCGCCCGACGGCACGGTGGTGTCGCGCCGCTTGGTCAAGAGCAGCGGCAACGCGGAGTGGGACGAAGCGGTGCTGCGCGCGATCGACAAGACGCGGGTCTTGCCGCGCGACACCGACGGGCGCGTGCCGCCGGCGGTGGTCATCACCTTCAAGCCGCGGCCGGCTTGAAGGTGGCGCAGCAAGCCGCTCAGGCCGGCGCGCCGCGCACGTTGCGCACTTCGCCCGGGCGCAGCTCGGCAGCGGCTTTATCGAGCACGCCGTTCACGTACTTGTGGCCATCGGTGCCGCCGAACGACTTGGCCAGTTCCACGCCTTCGTTGATGGCCACGCGGTAAGGCACGTCAAGGCAGGATTTGAGTTCAAACGTGCCGATCAACAGGATGGCATGCTCCACCGGCGACAAGTGGCTGGTCTTGCGGTCAACGTGGCGCGCCAGCACGGCATCGAGCGCGGCGGCGTCAGCGGTGCAGCCGGCCAGCAGCGCATCAAGGTAGGCCTGGTCGCACTTGTCAAAGCCGTCTTGCTCACGCATGTGCACTTGCAGCTCACTCAGTGGGCAGGCGCTGATCAACCATTGGTACAGGCCTTGCACGGCGATCTCGCGCGAGCGCCGGCGCGACGATTTGGCCGGGCGCTTGCGCGGCGGCGCAGCGGCGTCATGGGGCGCGGGCGTTGGCAGGGGCAGAACAGGTTCGGTCACAGCAGCTCGTTCATCAGGTTGGCCATTTCCACCGCCACGCGCGCGGCGTCACGGCCTTTGTCCAGCATGCGGGCCTCGGCCTGGGCTTCGTTTTCAACAGTGAGGATGGCGTTGGCAATGGGTACCTGGTGGTCGAGCGCGACGCGCGTGATGCCCGCTGCGCTTTCGTTGGCCACCAGTTCGAAGTGGTAGGTCTCGCCGCGGATCACGCAACCCAGCGCGACCAGCGCGTCGTGCTTGCCGGCTTCAGCCAGCAGGTTCAGCACCTGCGGCACTTCCAGCGCGCCCGGCACGCTGTGGCTGTCGATGTCGCGCCGGCGCACACCCAGGGTCGCCAGTTCGGCCAGGCAGGCTTGTTCGAGCTGTTGGGTGATGGCGTCGTTGAAGCGTGCGCGCACGATGGCAATGCGCAGGCCTTCACCATCGAGTGCGTCGTCCTGGCCTTTGTTGGCGTGTTGCATGGTGCGTTGGGTGTTGATCAGGTCTCGGCGCTGGCAAAGCCGGTCACTTCCAGCCCGTAGCCGGCCATGCTGGGCATGCGGCGCGGGCTGCCTAACAGCTTCATGCGTGACACGCCGAGATCGCGCAGGATCTGTGCGCCGATGCCGTAGGTGCGCAGATCGAACTGGGCGGCATTGGCGCGGGCGGGTTGCTCGCTGGGCAGCAGCCTGTCGAGCAGGGCGTCAGGGCCGGCGGTGCAGTTCAACAAGATCGCCACGCCACCCGGGCTGGCCTGCAGCGCGGCCAGCGCTTGCGGCAGCGGCCAGGAATGGCCTGTGGCGTGGTGCTCCAGCATGTCCAGGCTGGTGAAGGGCTCGTGCACGCGCACCAGGGCCTCGCGTTCGGCGCTGATGTGGCCGCAGCGCAGCGCCAGGTGCACGCCGCCGGCATGGTCGCGGTACACCGTGCAATCGAACTCGCCCTGGGGCGTGGCCAAGCGGCGCGAGCCCGTGCGCTGGATCAGGCTTTCATGGTGGCTGCGGTGGCTGATCAGGTCGGCGATGGTGCCGATCTTCAAGCCATGCTGGCGCGCAAAGACTTCCAGGTCAGGCAGCCGCGCCATGGTGCCGTCGTCGTTCATGATTTCGCAGATCACCGCCGCCGGCGTGAGGCCGGCCATGGCGGCCAGGTCGCAGCCGGCTTCGGTGTGGCCGGCGCGCATGAGCACGCCGCCTTCTTGCGCCTGCAAGGGGAAGATGTGGCCGGGTTGCACCAGGTCATGTGCCTGGGCGCCGCGCGCCACCGCCGCCTGCACGGTGCGGGCGCGGTCGGCGGCTGAAATGCCGGTGCTCACGCCGCTGGCGGCTTCGATGCTGACCGTGAAGGCCGTGCCGTGCACGGTGCCGTTGCGCGCGGCCATGGGGCTCAGGTGCAGGCGCCGGCAATGCTCGGGCGTGAGGGTCAGGCAGATCAGGCCGCGCGCATGGCGCGCCATGAAGTTGATGGCCTCGGCATTCACGTGCTCTGCGGCCAACACCAGATCGCCTTCGTTTTCGCGGTCTTCTTCGTCAACCAGGATCACCATGCGGCCGGCTGCAAGCTCGGCCACCAGCTCGGGAACGGGGGCAATGGACATGGTCAGATTGTAGGTGGCGACCCAACGCCAACCGGGCAGCGGTGCACTTGGTCGAGGCTGTTCAAAGGCGCTTCAGTGGCCTGGTAGACGACGTGCCAGCAGCCGCACGTCGGGGCCGATGCGATCGATGCTGGTGAATTCGAACGGCAGGCCTTCGCTCAAGGCGGTCAGGGGGCCGAAGGCCGCCATCTCACGCCCGGCACCGAGCATCAGCGGGGCCAGGTAGACCAGCAGTTCATCGACCAGCCCGGCGCGCAGGAACGAGCCGTTGAGCTTGTGGCCGGCCTCAATGTGCAGCTCATTGACGCCCTGCGCGGCCAGGTCAGCCAGCAGCGCGGCCAGATCAACCTTGCCCTGCGAGTTGGGCAGCAGCTTGATGCTCACGCCAGCGGCTTGCAGCGCCGCTTGGCGCGCCGGTTCGGGCAGCGCGGCATAGATGCGCACGCTGCCGGGGCCGGGCAGGATGCGCGCGCTCAGCGGCGTTTGCAGCGCCGAGTCGACCACCACGCGCAGCGGTTGCAGTTCGGTGGGCACCAGGCGCACATCGAGCCGCGGGTCGTCTTCGAGCACGGTGCCGATACCGGTGAGCACGGCGCCGGCGCGCTTGCGCCAGGTGTGCCCATCGCGGCGCGCGTCTGCACTGGTGATCCATTGGCTGACGCCATTGGTTAGCGCGCTGCGGCCGTCGAGTGAGGCGGCCAGCTTCATGCGCAACCACGGCCGGCCGCGCTGCATGCGCGTGAAGAAGCCGATGTTCAATTCGCGCGCGGCGTGCTCGATGTCGGCCGGGCCGAAGTCGACCTGCACGCCCGCGGCACGCAAACGCGCCACACCCTGGCCAGCGACCAGCGGGTTGGGGTCGCCCACCGCCACCACCACCCGGGTCAGGCCGGCAGCAATGAGCGCGTCGCAGCACGGCGGCGTGCGGCCATGGTGGCTGCACGGTTCGAGGCTGACCCAGGCGGTGGCGCCGCGCACATCAAGCCCCAGTTCGCGCGCCTGCTGCAACGCCACGGCCTCGGCGTGGGCGCTGCCGGCGCGTTGCGTGGCGCCGCGCGCCAGCACCGGGCCACCGGGCAGGCCGATGACGCAACCCACGCGCGGGTTGGGCTCGCTGCGGCCGATGGCCTGTTCGGCCAGGGCCAGCGCCTCGCGCAGCCGCTGGGCATCAAGTTCGGCGTTGGGCAGCACCAGGTTCAAACGGGTTGGTGCAGCCGCGTGTTGCTGTTCACAAAGTCGCCGGCAGCTGGGTTGGCTGCCACGTCGCTGGGGCAGTTGCGGTTGGCGGGGATGACCAGGAAGTTCTGGTGCGGCAGCGGCTCGGTGGCCTTGACGCCAACGTAATTGAGCGGGTGCGCGATGTTGGCCCCCGTGCTGCCGGCCAGCGTGGTGTAGCGGCAGATCTTGCGGTCGCGCTCGCCGCGATCATCAATCTCCCATTCGCTGCCGGCGTCGCTGAAGGCGCGTGGCACGATGATCGACTTGCCCGACCAAACCCCTTCGCTGTTGACCTGCACCGCGCAGCGATACGTCACCGTGGTCACCAGGGCCGCGGCGGTGGCGGTGGTGGGGGCGTCATCAAAGCAGACATAGGCCGGATCGGGGTGGCCGCTGCTGCTGAGCGTGAGGGCGATGTCCAGGTTCAGTGCCGTGGCGTTCGGGTTCTCTGCCAGCGCTGCGTTCATGGGCGAGCCTGTGGCAAAGCGCACATGGCCGCTGAGCAGGGCAGCCTGCGTGTCAGTGCAACTGACCAGGCTTTCAGGGCTCAGGCTGGCCAGGGGCGCGGCCGGGTCGGTCACCGAGCAAAAGCGGGTGATGGCGCCGGTGACGTTGTTGAACATCCACACCGCGCTGCCAGCGCTGGCGGGCTTGAAAGCGCTGCTGCCGCTGCCCATGTCGTGGGCCTGGGCGGGAATGCCGGGATGTCGCCCGCGCGTTAGCCGCGACGGCGAGCCATGCGGCTTCTTGGCCAAGGCGCCCGAAAGCGCTGGGTCAACGCCGGCCAACAAGGTGTTCAACTCCACCTGCTGGGTACCGCCAGCGCGGTCGAGCCACTGCACCCAGATGCGCATTTGCTTGAGCGGCGTGTCGGCGCTGTCGGCAACGTTGCGGTTGAGCTTGAAGCTGGTGTTGGTGGTGTAGCCGGTGGCGTCCAGTGCCGTGGCCGTGCTGGTCAGGTCGGCGAAAGCGGTGATGCCGTCGGCGCTGGCCAGGCTGGAAAACGTGCGCCAGCGTTCGATGTCGGCCTGGGCGATGCGCACCGCTTCAGAGCGCTGCTTGGCGGCGTCTGCGTTCAAGCGCATGGTGGCTTGCAGGCCCACCAGAGCGAGCATGCCGAAGGACATGACCACCAGGGCGATCAGGGCCTCGACCAGCGAGACACCCTGGTTGAAGCTGCGCGTCCAGGCCGGGCGGCGGCGCATCAAAAGTCCTTCCAACTGCCGGGCACGGTGACCAGCGAGCCCTGACGCCGATAGATGCGGCTGAGCACGTTGGGCTCGAACTGCACGGTGAGCGCGCCGCTGCCGGTGAAGCTGTTTTCGGCGATGGCCGCGCCCAGGATCAAGGCGTTGGCGCCGCTGTGGGCCCAGGCCGCCGCCTGGCTGTAGACCACGCCGGTGATCTGCACATTGGCCGCGGTGAGGTTGACGTTGCCGTTGACCACCAGCATCACCGGTTCGGCCACGCTGCCCAGCACCAGATCGTCATCGACCAGCATGTCGCCCTCGACCCAGATCACCCGCCCCGGGCGGCTTCGCGCCGCGGCCAGCAAGCTGGCCGCACAGCCACTGGTGCAGGCCTCGATCACCGCCGCTGCCGGCTGGCGCTTGTAAGTGCCGCGTGCCATGCCGAAATTGGAGACAAACATCTGCTCGGCCGACATGCCGGCCAGCCCCGGGTCGCCCACCGCGGTGGAGCCCGAAGCCAGGCTGCCAGGCGCAGTGACGAGGCTCAAATTCGGCGCGCTGAGCGAGCCCCCGGCATGCAGGGTGAGGCCGCCGCTGGCGGGGTCGGTGTTGTGCAGGCGCAGCGCGGCGCTGCCCACCGCCACGTCACCACGCACGGTGAGTGCTGCGGCCGGCGTGACGTGCAGGCTGCGCGCCAGCGACACGACCACGCTGACCACGGCGGCAGCGTCGCCCGACACCGCACCCTGGCCGAGCAGGCAGGCCGGGTTCCATTGCGTGCAGCCGTACGACGTGACCTGCGCCGTGCCGGGTTTGTCCAAGCCCAGGAACACGAGTTGGAACGCCGGGAACGAACCCGGGCCGGCCGGGGCGGCCAGAGCAGGCGTCGTGCTGGCCGGGCAGCTACAACTCAGGCCACCGGCGGCGGTGCGCACGCAGCCCGGGTTGAGCGGCACGGCGGTGGCCGCGGGCGTGAAGGTGCGGCGGGTGTACAGCCCGGCGTCGTCGATGCTCAGATAGCGCTCGCGGAAACTGTTGTCTGCGAGGTTGGTGCTGGGCACGCAGGCAGCGTCGATGCGCCCACCGTTGAGCATGGCCAGCGCCCATTCGATGCCGGCTTGCGCCGCCTCGAACGCCTGCGTCGAGCGGTACTGGTTGGCCGAGGTCTTCTGCTCGAAGATCAGGTTGCGGCTGGCGTAGGCCGCGACCATGGCCATGACGAAGAACATCACCATCACGATGACCAGCGTGGCCGCACCGCGCTGCGCTTGCACCGCACGAAAGCCAATTGCCGCTGGCGATCGGCCGCGGGCGTCGGCCAGCCTTGGGGTGCTCACTGGTGTACCTTCATGCTGCGCATTCAGGGATGCGCCCTTCGGGCGGCCGGGCGGGCTCATGGGCAGCTCCCGGTGATGGTGTCGTTGTGCAGGCGCACGGTGCTGTTCATGCTGCGCTTGACACGCGCATCGTTGGCCGCTTCGCCTTCAATGGCCACGCTGAGCTGGCGCACGTTGATGCGCGGCGGGCAGGTGGTGGCGTCAACGCAGGTGGTGTGGCACACCAGCGGCACCGGCTGGCTGGCCAGGGTGACGGCAAAGCGCGTGAGCTTCAGGGTGTTGGGGTCGGTCAGCGTTTGCCAGTTGCCCGCGCCCAGCAAGACCTGCAAGGCGCCGCCGCTGAGGCGAAAGCCCGCTTGTTCGCGGTCGTCCACCAGGTCGTTGTCGACCTCGCCCACAGCGGGCGGGCGAAAGTAGCTCAGGCGCACCTCGCTGCCGGTGGCGGCGTCACCGGGCAGGGCCACGGTGGAGTAAGGGTTGGTCTTGACGCTGGTGGCGCCGGCCACCCAGATGCCATCGGGCGCGTTCTTCCAGTAGCCGGCGCGGCGCAGCTCGCGGGTGATGATGTCGGTGGTGGCGCGCAGGTCTTGCTGGATCTGTGCTTCAACGACCAGGCGGCGGTTGTCATTGAGTTGCGACGACAGCACAAAGGCCGCGGCAGCAACGATGAACATGCCGATGGTGATGCCCACCAGCAGTTCCACCAGCGACAGGCCGGCTTGGCCGCGCCGGCGTGGCGCTGCGCGCATCAGCACGGCGTGACCCCGCTGATGGAACCGTCGGGCGTGCAGCTGGACACCCGCCCGGCCATGTTGAGCGTGGTGCGCAGCTTGCCATGCACGCTGCTGGCCACGTCGATGGTGAAGCTGGTGTGGTTGAGCATGCCGTCTTGCGCGCTGAAGGCCAGGTCGTTGGTGTCTTCGCTGCTCACCGCGGTGATGCTGATGTCGCGGCTCTTGGGCACCTGCGTGGTCTTGATTTCAGTTGGGCCGAAGCGGCAGGCGTTGCCGGCGCCGCGCGAGCAACTGCAAAAGCCCACCACGCCACGCACGTACAGGGTGTAGCAGCTCTGGGTGTCGTTGTTTTCAAACGAGATCAGCACCGGCCGGTTCATGCGCGCGGCTTCGCTGCGGGCGAATTGCAGGTCGGTGATGAGTTCGGCGTTGATGGCGCGCACACGCTGGCGCGCGATCATGTCGCGCATGCTGGGCGCGGCCACGGCCACCAGCACGCCAAGCAGCACCACGGCCACCAGCAATTCGACCAGCGTCAAACCGCGTTGCGGGCGGGGGTGTGGGCAGCCGGGTGGGCGCATGCGATCTACCGGTTCCAACAGCGCTGGCTGTCGCTGCTGCTGAAGCTGTCGCAGGCGCCGCACTTGGCGCTGTAGCTCAGGTTGCCCGCGGCCAGCACCACGCGCATCGACTTGCAGGATGCATCCTTGTCTTGCGACTTACCGCCCACCGCGCTGGCGGTGAGCGTGTAGCCCGAGGCGTCAGCGGCGTTGATGGTGACCGTGTAGTAACCCGCGGGGGAGCCACTGCCCATGGCCAGGTCACTCAGCGCGCCGGCATAAGTGGCGTTGTCGGCGCGCCAGCGCTCCTGGGTTTGCTGCACGGCGGCCAGCGCGGCCACCGCGTCAGAACGGCGGCCCTTGCGAATGGAGTCAAAGAACGCCGGCATGGCCACTGCGGTGATGATGCCCAAAACGACCAGCGTGACCAGCAACTCGATCAAAGTGAACCCGCGCGCGGCGCACTGGGCGGGCTGGCGTGGCGGCAAGGGCTTGAACATGGCGGGCATTATTGAAGCGCCTGGGTCGGCTGGCCTGGACGCGCGGCACCGTTTGTCGGGCGCCGCGTGCCGTTCATCCAGCCCGCAGCGCAAGCCCGCTCAACAAGCGGGGTGGCCAGCAGTGCCACCGGGCGAGCAGGTGCGCACCCGGCCCATGATGTTCACCACCTGGTGAATGGCCGCGCCGGACTTGGCCTGCACCTTCAAGGTGGCCGCCGGGGTGGCGGTGCCCTTGGTCGGGTCGAACAGCATCGAGCGCACGTTGGTGCTCAGGCTGACGCGCTGGGCCGGCTCCAGGCGCACGCTGCGCAGGGGCTGCGCGCCACCGGTGCACACCGCTGCGGTGCCGTCGGCATTGCAGCTGCACTGGTTGGCTTCGCCGCTGTGCACCACGTAGCAGCCGGCGCCGGCGGTGGCGTCGAAGCTGATGCGCAGCGTGCGGTTCAGGGCGATGGCCTGCGAGCGCGTGTACTGCACATCGGTGCGCAGTTGCGCAGCCACCCCTTCCAGGCGCTGTTTTTCGGCCGTGGCGCTCAGGCCGGGGACGACCTGGCTGGTCAGCACAGCCAGCACGGCAGTGGTGACGGTGCACTCGACGATGGTGATGCCGGCTTGGCGGCGCAGGGTGTTGAGGCGGTGTTGCATGTCGGCTCCTGGCAGTGAATCTCGGGTGGAGTCACTGTAGGAACCGGGCCGTTTCTTCGCGCCCCCAGCGCGGGTGGCAACGGTCTGCGCAAAGGAGGGCCCCCTTTCAGCCCCCCCCTTTCGGGGGCGCGGCGCAGGCGTCAGATCTTGCGGTTCAGATCTCGCGGATCAGTTGGCGGAAATCGTCCACGTCTTCGAAGCTGCGGTACACCGAGGCAAAGCGCACATAGGCCACCTTGTCGATGCGTTTGAGTTCACGCATCACCAGTTCGCCCAGGCGCGCGCTGGGCACTTCGCGCGAGCCGCTGCTCAGCAGTTTCTCCTGGATGCGTTCGAGCGCGGCTTCCACCTGCTCCACGCTGACTGGGCGTTTGCGCAGGGCCAGCATCATCGAGCTGCGCAGCTTGGCCGCGGCGAACTCGGCCCGTGCGCCGTCTTTCTTCACCACCACCGGCATCGCCACGTCGGCACGCTCGTAGGTGGTGAAGCGTTTGTCGCAACGCAGGCAGCGGCGGCGCCGGCGGATGGCGTCGCCTTCCTCCGACTCGCGCGTTTCAGCGACCTGGGTTTCGGCGTGGCCGCAGTAGGGGCAGCGCATGGTGGCTCCGTGTGCCGCGGCTTCAGCGGTATACCGGGAACTCGCGCGTCAGCGCCGCCACCTTGGCGCGCACGGCCGCCAGGTTGGCGGCGTCGCCGGGCTTGTCCAGCACGTCGGCAATCAAATGCGCCGTGGCGCGCGCCTGCTCTTCACGAAAGCCGCGCGTCGTCATCGCCGGTGAACCCAGGCGGATGCCGCTGGTGACCATCGGCTTTTGTGGATCGTTAGGAATGCCGTTCTTGTTGCAGGTGATGTGGGCCTGGCCGAGCAGGTTCTCGGCTTCCTTGCCGGTCAGGCCCTTGGGGCGCAAGTCGACCAGCATCACATGGCTTTCGGTGCGACCCGAGACGATGCGCAGGCCGCGCTCGATGAGCGTGTCGGCCAGCGCCGCGGCGTTCTTTACCACTTGTTGCTGGTATGTCTTGAACTCAGGCGCCAGGGCCTCCTTGAAGGCCACGGCCTTGCCGGCGATCACATGCATCAGCGGCCCGCCCTGAATGCCCGGGAAGATGGCCGAATTGATCTTCTTGGCCACTTCTTCGCCGCGCATCAGGATGAAGCCACCGCGCGGCCCGCGCAGGCTCTTGTGCGTGGTGGATGTCACCACATCGGCATGCGGCACGGGGTTGGGGTACACGCCCGCGGCAATCAGCCCCGCGTAATGCGCCATGTCGACCATGAACACCGCGCCCACCGCCTTGGCCACCTGGGCGAAGCGTTCGAAGTCGATGCGCAGCGCATAGGCCGAGGCGCCGGCGATGATGAGCTTGGGGCGGGTTTCGTGGGCCTGGCGCTCCATGGCGGCGTAGTCGATCGCCTCGTTCGTGTCCAGCCCGTAGCTGACCACTTTGAACCACTTGCCGCTCATGTTCAGCGGCATGCCGTGGGTGAGGTGGCCACCTTCGGCCAGGCTCATGCCCATGATCGTGTCGCCGGGCTGCAGCAGGCCGAAGAACACACCCTGGTTGGCCTGCGAACCCGAATTGGGTTGCACGTTCGCATGCTCGGCGCCGAACAGTTGCTTGACGCGGTCGATGGCCAGTTGCTCGACCACATCAACATGCTCGCAGCCGCCGTAGTAGCGCTTGCCGGGGTAGCCTTCAGCGTACTTGTTGGTGAGCTGGGAGCCCTGGGCGGCCATCACCGCCGGCGAGGTGTAGTTCTCGGACGCGATCAGCTCGATGTGCGCTTCTTGGCGCTGGTTCTCGGCCTGGACGGCGGCGAAGATTTCGGGGTCGATGCGTTTGAGGGTGGATTGGCTGCGGTCGAACATGGCGTTCTTTCTTGGCGGGTTGGCGTCTTCATGCCACGGCCACACTGGTTGGCGAGGTCACAAAACGCAGCCCAGGCGTACGGCAAGGCGCCCGGCATCTTTGGCCCGGCGCGGCGCGCTCCACGGTGGTGTCCCACCCCAAGCCTGGGCCTGTGGCCCAGAGCCTGTTGCGCCAGTTGCGCGGCGCCGCGAGTTTAGCCGCTGGTGGGCGCCGGCCGGTCAGCGCTGGGCCGCCGTGCGTGCGCCGAGCTGCGCCACAAGCTCACTGTCTGCGGCCTGCAATTCGTTGCGGGGCAGGGGCGCCAGGCCGTCGCGGCCAGCCGCTGGCGCAGGCGGCGCCGCGACCGTCACGCTGACCTGTGCACCTGCGGCCACGCTGCGCAAAAAGGCCTGCTCGGCCAGCACCTTGTGCACGTAGCCACCGTCTTCAGGCAGGTTGGCCGCGCCCACATAGGCCTTCAGCCCAGCCTCGACACCGCCAAACCGCGCAATGCAGTCGCGCAGCACCTGCACACCCACGCGCAGGTTGCTCACCGGGTCGAAGGCGGCGTGGCTGCCGCCAAACGCGGAGTACTTGTCGTCATGCAGACGGGTCATGACCTGCATCAGCCCCTGCGCGCCCACCGGGCTCTGGGCAAACGGGTTGAAGCTGGATTCGATGGCCATGATGGCCAGGATCAGCGTCGGCTCCAGCCCCGAGCGCCGGCCCATGTGCCAGGCTTCCTGCACCAGGCGCGCCACCGGCTCGGGGGCGACTCGGTAGCGCTTGGCCAGCCAGCGCGTGACCAGGCCTTGCTGGCGGTTCAGCTCTGCCGGGTCGGCAGCGGTGGCGCGGCCCACGCCTTCGGGCTCGCTCACGGCACTGAGCACGTCGCCCGAAGCCTCGGCGCGTGCCAGGTGGCGTTGGTGCAACCAGCCAAAGGCCAGGCTTTCACTGCGGTCGCGCACCTCGGGCTGTGTGCCCACGAAGACCAAGCCGGCCAACACGGCCAGGCCCAGCATCGCCAGGCTGTTGTGAAAGACCTCCAGCATGCCGTTGCCGACATCGCACACGAACAAGCTGACACCTTGGGCCACTTGGCGCCCGGCATGATGAATGGGTTGGATCAGGTTCATCGGCATTCCCTTTCGGTCAGAGCCGTTGGTGTGGTCCGGTCGCGGCGGTGGCGCCTGAAGGGCGGCAGCCATAATCTTTGCGCGCGTTCGGCACCACTTGGCGGCCCTGATCCCGAAGGTGTTTGGGCCGATGCAAACACGGGTTAACCCGATATTTTCTTGACGTGGCGCGATTCTAAAAATCTCAATATATCAAGTCAAGCATATAAAAAGGCTTTATAGGTCTTATTAATCATGAAATATGCTGATTTGCGCGATTTTCTGGCTCAACTCGAAGCTCAAGGCGAACTCAAGCGGATTCATGCCGAGGTGTCACCGCGATTGGAGATGACGGCCATCGGAGACGCCGTGCTCAAGGCCAATGGCCCGGCGTTGCTGTTCGAACGCCCCACGGGCTTCAACGTGTCTTGCCTGACCAATCTGTTCGGGACCACAGGCCGCGTGGCGCAGGCGATGGGTGCACGCAGCCTGGCTGAATTGCGCGAAGTAGGCAGCGTGTTGGCCAGTCTGAAGGAGCCGCAGCCGCCACGCGGGCTGAAAGACGCCGGCCGGTTGCTTGAACTGGTGAAGGCGCTGTGGGACATGAAGCCTGCGCTGCGCCGCCACGGCGCGTGCCAGGAGGTGATGCTGGAAGGCGGGCAGATCGACCTGGCACGCTGGCCGGTGCAAACCTGCTGGAGCGGGGACGCCGGGCCGCTGATCACCTGGGGCCTGGTCATCACACGCGGGCCGCAAGGCGTGGCCAATCCACGCAGCCGGCAGAACCTGGGCATTTACCGCCAGCAGGTGATCGGGCCGCGGCAGGTGATCATGCGCTGGTTGGCACACCGCGGCGGCGCGCTCGATTTTCGAGACTTCGCCGCGGCCAACCCGGGCCAGGCGTTCCCCCTGGCGGTGGCGCTGGGCGCCGACCCGGCGACCATCCTGGGTGCTGTGACGCCGGTGCCGGATTCGTTGTCGGAGTACCAGTTCGCCGGCTTGTTGCGCGGGGCGCGAACCGAACTGGTGGCCAGCAGCGTGGGCGAGGGTGCCCTTAAGCTGCAAGTGCCGGCCAGTGCCGAGGTGGTGCTCGAAGGGCACGTCCCCGTGGCGGCGCCCGGCTTCGAGGGCCGCAGCGAGCACGGCGTGCGGCTCAAAGAGCGGGGTGGCTACCTGCATGCGCTTGAAGGCCCGTTCGGTGACCACACCGGCTACTACAACGAGCAGGAATGGTTCCCGGTGTTCGAGCTTTCGCGCTTGAGCCACCGGCACGCGCCGATCTACCACTCCACCTACACCGGCAAGCCGCCCGACGAGCCGGCCGTGCTGGGCATGGCATTGAACGAAGTCTTCGTGCCGATCCTGCAAAAGCAGTTTCCCGAGATCGTCGATTTCTACCTGCCCCCTGAAGGCTGCAGCTATCGCTTGGCGGTCATTTCAATCCGCAAGGCTTACGCCGGCCATGCCAAGCGCGTGATGTTCGGCCTGTGGAGCTTTCTGCGTCAGTTCATGTACACCAAGTTCATCATCGTCACCGATGACGATGTCGACATTCGCGACTGGAAGGAAGTCGTCTGGGCCCTGACCACCCGCGTGGACCCGGTGCGCGACACGGTGCTGGTCGATCACACGCCGATCGACTACCTCGACTTCGCCTCGCCCACCAGTGGCCTGGGCGGCAAGATGGGGCTGGACGCCACGCACAAGTGGACCGGCGAGACCAGCCGCACTTGGGGCCGCGCCATCACACGCGACCCAGTCAGCACCAAGCGCGTGCAGCGCATCGTGGACGCGATACTTGCCGGCGCACCGGGGCCGGTTGCTTGATGTGCCGCAAAGCTCGCAAGTAAAGTTGTTGCGCGCGGCGAGCGAGCGGCATATGCTCGCTTCGCCTTCCGAGTGAAGGTACACCCGATGGCGCAGTCACTGCGCATCAGGGGCCCTGGACAATATTTCTCCAGATCCCCAAAAGGCGGCCTCGCCGCCCAACCCCCGCCCATCCGCAAGGTGTGCGGGGGTTTCGTTTTTGAACCCTCAAGCGCCTGCGATCAAGGCCAGCCACTCGCGCAGCGTGTCGCGCACCTTGGTCAGCCCCATGCCGCTGGGCAGGTAGGCGCGCCACGTGGTGTTCTCAGGCCGGCTTTGCTCGGTCATCGCCGGCGTCAGCGGCACCGGCATGCCGGCTGCGCCAAAGGCCTCGCCGAAGGCACGCAAGCTGCGCCGCATGTGCCAGTCGTGTGTCACGAGCACCACTTCGCGCACGCCCGCGCGGCGCAGCAAGTCCACCGTGAAAAGCGCGTTCTCTCGGGTGTCGCGGGCGCGGTTTTCAACCCAGCGCAAGGGCAGGCCAAATTCTTCAGTGGCGATGCGTGCAGCCACATCGGCCTCGCGTGGTGCGTTGGCATCCAGGTAGCTGGCGCCACCCGTGAACGCCACCGCAATGCCGGTGGCCCGGCTCAGCCACATGCCATAGCGCAAACGCGCCAGCGAACGCGCGTTCAAGCTGGGCTGCCCGTATTCAGCGCTGTTGGTGTGCGCGCCCCCGCCCAGCACGACGATGGCCATGGGCCGGCCTGCACGGTGCTGCTGCTTGAGCCGGGCGATGTCGCTGGCTGCCAGCACCTGCAGCGGTTGCGCCAGGCTGCGCGCCAGTGCGTCGCCCAGCGCCAGGGTGCTGGTGCACCAGATGCCGGCCAGCATCAGCGCACCAAGCCCGGCGGCGCGGCGCCGGCGGCCGAAGCACAGCAGCAACACGCCCAGCAGTAAAAAGGGCACAGGCGGCAGCAACAGGGCTGCTGCCACGCTCTTCCAGCCAGCTATGTCGAGTTGGTAAAGGATGTCGTTCATGGGTGCGTGGCGGCCGCCATTGTGTTGGCAGCTCGCGCGGCGGCGTGCCAGCGGCGGGCGACATAATTCCGCCGCCCGCTGTCAGCCCGGCGTCTGGCTGCGCGACAGATGCGTTCCCATAACCTTTCCTGCCGGAGGCTCACTTGGCAACAGAACTCATCACCCTGGGCGGCGGCTGCTTCTGGTGCGTGGAGGCCGTGTTTGAACAGGTCGATGGCGTGCAGTCTGTCGAATCAGGCTACAGCAACGGGGAACTCGCCAACCCGAGCTACGAGCAGGTGTGCGGCGGTCGCACGGGCCACAACGAAGTGGTGCGCGTCGCGTTCGACAACGAGCGCATCAGCCTGAGCGAGATCTTGGAAATCTTCTTCCACATTCACGACCCGACAACGCTGAACTACCAGGGCAACGACGTGGGGCCGCAGTACCGCTCGGGCATCTACCTGCACACCGAAGGCCAGCGCAGCGCGGCGCAGGCCGTGCTCGCGCAAGCCCAAGCCGCGCATGGTGGGCGTGTGGTCACCGAGCTGCTGCCACTGAACAACTATTGGCCCGCCGAGGCCTACCACCAGCACTACTTTGCCAACCACCCGGGCCAAGGCTATTGCGCCGCCGTGGTGGCGCCCAAGGTGGCGAAGTTTCGCAAGACCTTTCAGGCCCGGTTGCGGGCCTGAGCCCCATGCTGCTGCTGCAAGGCCTGCGCTACCAATTCGTCAATGGGCCGGCGCTGGCTTTCGCGGATCTGGCCGTGCCGCAAGGTGCGGTGGTGCTGGTGCGCGGGCCGTCGGGCAGCGGCAAATCGACCCTGCTGGCGCTGATGGCCGGTTTGCTGCCGCCCAGCGCCGGGCAGTTGCTGGTGGCGGGTAGTGAGCCGGCGCGCATGGGCGAGCGTGCGCGCGATGCCTGGCGCGCCGCAACGCTGGGTTTCGTGCCGCAGCGGCTGCACCTGAGCGGCGCGCTGGACGTGCAGGCCAACCTGGAGTTGCCCTACGTGGGCACCGGCGAAGCAGTGGACAAGCCGCGCATCGCCGCGCTGCTGCAACGCCTGGGCCTGCACGGTTTGCAACGCCGCCGCCCGCATGAACTCAGCCTGGGCCAGGCCCAGCGCGTGGCGTTGGCGCGTGCGCTGCTGCGCCGGCCGCGTTTGATCTTGGCTGATGAGCCCAGCGCAAATCTTGATGACACCGCCTGCGCACAAGCGGCCGCCTTGCTGTGCGAACAGGCCAGCGAAGAGGGCGCCACGCTGGTGGTGGCCAGCCACGATGCGCGCATCGTCAGCGCCCTGGGCGGGGCCGCGACCCTGGTGCTGCCGGGGCTGGGCGCATGACTCTGCCTGGCCTGGCCTGGCGCTACCTGTGGGCGCGCCCGTTGGTGGCGGCGCTGAACCTGGTGATGCTTTCGCTGGGTGTGGCGGCGATGGTCTTCGTGAGTCTGACCAGCGAGCAGATTGACGCCCAGATGCGCCGCGGGCTGCAAGGCATCGACCTGGTCGTGGGCGCCAAGGGCAGCCCGTTGCAGCTGATCCTGGCCGGCGTCTTTCACCTCGACGCGCCCAGCGGCAACATCCCGCTGACGGCCTTGCAGGCGCTGCGCGACCAGCCCTTGGTGGCGCGCGCGGTGCCGCTGGCGCTGGGCGACAACCTGCGCGGTTTTCGCATCGTGGGCACCGAGCCGGCGTATTTGCAGGTGTATGGCGCTGTCCTGCGCGAAGGGCAGTTATGGCAGGCGCCGTTGCAGGCGGTGCTGGGCGCCGAGGTGGCCACCAGCCTGCGCCTGGGCCCTGGTGCGCGTTTCAACGGCAGCCACGGCTTGAGCCAGCAAGGGCCGGCGCACGCCCAGGCGCCTTACACCGTGAGCGGCGTGTTGGCGCCGTGCGCTTGCGTGCTCGACCGACTGGTGCTGACCAGCCTGGAGTCGGTCTGGGCCGTGCATGAGCCGGCACACGCGGGCGAAGAAAAGCATGACGACGAAGACGACGCTTTGCGTGAGGTGAGCCTGCTGCTGGTGAGCTACCGCTCGCCCTTGGCGGCCGTGAGCCTGCCGCGCTGGGTGAACGCCCAAGCTGCATTGCAGGCCGCCGCGCCGGCCCTGGAAAGCGCGCGTCTGTTGCGCATGGTGGGGGTGGGCGTGGAGGTGCTGCTCGGTGCGGCCGCGGTGCTGCTGGCGGTGGCCGCGCTGTCGGTGTTTGTGGCGCTGACCCATGCCGTGCGCGAACGCGAGGCCGACCTGGCCATGCTGCGCATGCTCGGCGCGCGCGCGTGGCGGATCGCGGCGCTGCCGTTGCTTGAAGCGCTCTGGCTGGCCGCGCTGGGCCTGGTGCTGGGCCTGGTGCTGGGCCATGCCATGGTGCACGGGCTGAGCCTGGTGCTGCGCGAGCAACAGTCGCTGCCGCTCACTGCGGCTTGGTGGACGCCCACCGTGTTGCTGCTGGGCGCTGGCGTCTTGGTGCTCGCTGCGGTGGCGGCGTTGGTGCCATCATGGCGCTGTTTCCGGCTCGACGTGACGCGGCTGCTCCAGGCCCCGCGTTGAGCGGCGTTCAACATGAAAGGTGTGACATGAGATTCGCCTCGCATCGCCGCCTTTGGTTAGCGATCCTGCCTGTTGTGTGGGCCAGTGCTGCATGGGCCCAGGCACCCGCCGCTGAGAAACCCGCGGCAACTTTGGCGCCAGGCCAGGGGCCGGGCTACCACGACCCGCGCAGCCCGTTCAAACCGCTGCAAGAAGTTGAAGGCGTGGTGTCGTGGGCCGTGCTCAGCGCGGTGACGCTGCGCAAGGAGAACAAGGCGCTGCTGCCGGTGTTTTCAAAAGACGTGCAAGCCTTGAACAACCAGGTGGTCAAGGTGCAGGGTTTCATGATGCCGCTGGAGCCGGGCGAACGGCAAAAGCATTTCTTGCTCTCTGCCGTGCCCACCAGTTGCAACTTCTGTGTGGCCGCCGGCCCCGAAGGCCTGATCGAAGTGCGCAGCAAGGTGGCCGTGAAGTACACGCTGGAGCCCGTGGTGGTGCAAGGCCGCTTGGCGGTGCTGCACAACGACCCCTACGGCCTGTACTACCGCGTGGCCGACGCCAACCCCGCGAATTGATGCCGTCTCAAGGCGCCAGCCGCTCGCGCAGCCACTGACCGCCTTCCAAGCGGTAGCGCAGGCGGTCGTGCAAGCGGCTTTTGCGGCCTTGCCAAAATTCCCAAACATCAGGCTGCAGCCGATAGCCGCCCCAATGCGGCGGGCGTGGCGGGTTCAAGGCATGGCGCGCAGCGGCCTTGGCGGCATTGGCCACCAACACCGCGCGCGAGACGATGACCTGGCTTTGTGGCGACGCCCACGCGCCCAAGCGTGAATCGAGCGGGCGGCTGGCGTAATAAGCGTCCGACAACTCGGCCTCGACTTTGCTAACCAGGCCTTCAATGCGCACCACGCGCTCAAGCTCGACCCAATGAAACTGCAATGCCGCGCGCGGGTTGGCCGCCAGCTCGCGGCCCTTGCGGCTGTCGTAGTTCGTGTACCAGACGATGCCGCGTTCATCGTGCCCCTTGATCAGCACCACGCGCGTTGACGGTGCACCGTTGGCCGCCACCGTGGCCAGGGTCATGGCATTGGGTTCGGGCAGTTGCGCATCGAAGGCTTGTTGCAGCCAAAGCCCGAACTGTTGCAGCGGTTGCGCCGCGGCGCTGTCCTCATCGAGCGCGCCGCGCTCATAGCTCTTGCGCAGGTTGGCAATGTCATCACTCACGCTAGACCCTCCATGCAATGCATTGCAGTGAGTTGCGGTGCGCCACGCCGCCCACACTTCTTGGGCAAGCAGTATGCCCGCGGCCCTGTGCTTGCACCGTGCATCCCCTTACGGGGAACGACTTAAGTGAAGCTCCCACTATCGGCGCTGCGGGTGTGGGTGGATGCTCTGAAGCGTTAATTCAAACTCACCATGACGTCTCAACCCACCCTCATCGTGCTGGCCGCGGGCCAAGGCGCGCGCTTTGCCGGCCTGGGCCACAAGCTCGAACAGTCCCTGGGCAACCACAGCGTGCTGGCGACCACGCTGCGCCAGGCCTTGGCCACACAGTTGCCGGTGCTGGTGGTCACCAACGCAGAGTTGGCGGCGCTGGCGATAAAACATGTGGCTGCACGCGACGTGCTGGTCGTCGGTTCAGTGCCGGGCCGTTTCGGCATGGGCCACAGCATCGCCGCCGGCGTGGCCGCCCGGGCACACTCAGCGGGCTGGTTGCTGCTGCCGGCCGACATGCCGTTGGTGCGCCCGGCCAGCGTGCTGGCGGTGGCGGCGGCGCTGGCCGAGCACCCCGTGGCGTATGCGCAGTACCGTGGCCGGCGCGGCCACCCGGTGGCCTTCGCCGCCGAGCTGTACTCGGAGCTCACCGCCTTGGCCAGCGACGAAGGCGCGCGCCGCATCGTGGCGCGTTTCCCGGCCAGCGGCGTGGACCTTGACGACCCCGGGGTGCTGGTCGACATCGACACGCAAGCCGACCTGGAGCGTGTGCGCACCACCCTTGGCGCCAACTTGGGCGCCAGCCTGGGCACAAGCGAGGCCCTGGCTCACACCAAGCCGTAGCGCCGGGCCAGCGCCATCAGGCGCACGATCTCGCGGTCGTGCACGCCGCGCTGGGTCAGGGCGTGTGCGGTTTCCTTCAGGTAGTCGAGCGTCGTCCCATAACGGCCGCGTGCGTGGCGCAAGATGTGCAACATCTGATCGTCGGGCAAGCGGCCCAGGTGGCTGGCACTGCACCGGTTCAAGGTGAAGGCCAGTGCCTGCACGTCACCATGGGCGGTGCGCGTGCGCAGCCAGCGTGCGTCATACACGCCGGTGGGCATTTCGCGCTGCCACAGGCGGGCCAGCTCAGCACCGGCGCACTCGCGTGGCACGCGGTAGACCACGCCGCGGCACGAGCCTCCAGCGAGCAAGGCAAACACCAGCCCGGGCTGTTCGGGCGTGCCGCGGTTCACGCGCGAGCGCATACGCAAGGCGCGGTGCCAGCCATGCACCCAGGCCGGCCGGTGTTCGCTGAACTCGAACTCCGGGCGCCAGATCAACGACGCATAGCCAAACACCCAGAGATCGCTGCGCCCACCCCACTCGGCGTGGGCCTGGCGCAGCAGCGGCGCGGGGTCACGCTCGCGCAGCGACAGATAGGGTGATTCGCTCATCGGCGCGCTGCTTCGCGTTGCGTGTTTGCGAAACTTGTCTTGGCTTGAACCCGGCTGCGCATAGGGCGTCCTTTACATCGATGTTTGGGGGGCGAAGCGCCGCTTCATCTTAGCCACCACGCGGCCCGGCGCGCGCCCAATCGGGTGTGCACTCAAGCTCATGCGATGGTGCGGTCAAACGCCCGCTCCAGCACCACATCAAACGACCTCAATTGACCATGTAATTAAGTTACTTGATAATTCAAAAATGAGTTACCAACCCAAACCCTCGCCGCCCCTGAACGCCACGGTGGCGCAAGTCACGGCGCGCGTGGTGGCACGCAGCGCGGTCAGCCGCGGCGCGTACCTGGCGCGCATCGATCATTGGCTGAACCGCCCGCGCGGCAGCGAGCGCCTGGGCTGCGCCAACGTGGCGCATGCCTTCGCGGCGCTGCCGGCCAACGACAAGTTGAGGGTGGTGGCGCAGCGCGCGCCGCACATCGCCATCGTCACAGCCTACAACGACATGCTGTCGGCGCATGCCCCCTATGAAGCCACGCCCGCGCTGGTGCGCGAGGTGGCGCGCGCGCAGGGCGCCACGGTGCAAGTGGCCGGCGGTGTGCCGGCCATGTGCGACGGCGTGACCCAGGGCCAGCCGGGCATGGAGCTGAGCCTTTTTTCGCGCGACACCATCGCCATGGCCACGGCCGTGGCGCTCACGCACGATGTGTTCGACGCCGTGTTGTTGCTCGGCGTGTGCGACAAGATCGTGCCGGGCCTGTTGATCGGTGCGCTGCACTTCGGCCACTTGCCTTGTGTCTTCGTCCCGGCCGGGCCCATGGGCACGGGCTTGTCGAACCAGGAAAAGTCCAAGGTGCGCGAGCGCGCCGCGCAGGGCTTGGTGGGCCGCGAAGAACTGTTGCAAGCCGAGAGCGCGGCCTACCACGGCCAGGGCACCTGCACCTTCTACGGCACGGCCAACAGCAACCAGTTGCTGCTTGAAGCCATGGGCCTGCATGTGCCCGGCGCGGCCTTCGCGCCGGCGCTGTCGGGCTTGCGTGAGGCGCTGTCACGCCAAGCGGTGAGCAGTGTGTTGGCCATCACCCAAGCCCAGCGCTTCACGCCGATCGGCCGCTTGGTGGATGAGCGCGTCATCGTCAACGCCATGGTCGCTTTGCTGGCCACGGGCGGCTCGACCAACCACCTCATCCATTGGGTGGCGGTGGCGCGCGCGGCCGGCATTGTTATTGATTGGAGTGACTTTTCAGGGCTGTCTGGTGCCGTGCCCTTGCTGGCCCGTGTCTACCCCAACGGCAGCGCCGACGTTAACCAATTTCAAGCTGCCGGCGGCCCCGCGTTTGTGCTGCGCGAGTTGCTCGATGCCGGCTACCTGCATGCCGACGTGGCCACCGTTGCGCCCGAAGGCCTGCGTGCCTACACAACTGTTCCAACGCAGCAGGGCGGCCAACTCGTCTGGAGCGCGCTGCCCGCTGAAAGCCCAGACACCACCATCGTGCGCCACGCCGGCGCGCCGTTCGCCGCCAGCGGCGGGCTCAAGCTGCTCAGCGGCAACCTGGGCCGTGCGGTGATCAAGGTCTCGGCGGTGCCGGATGCGCATCACATCATTGAAGCCCCGGCGCGGGTGTTCAACGGCCAGGCCGAACTGCTCAAGGCCTTTGCGGCCGGCGAGTTAGAGCGCGACTTGGTGGCCGTGGTGCGTTTCCAGGGTCCGCAGGCCAACGGCATGCCCGAGCTGCACAAGCTCACGCCGCCGCTGGCGGTGTTGCAGAACAAGGGCTTCAAGGTGGCGCTGGTGACCGACGGGCGCATGAGCGGCGCGTCGGGCAAGGTGCCGGCGGCCATCCACGTGAGCCCCGAGGCGCTGGCCGGTGGTGCCTTGGCCAAGCTGCGTGATGGCGATGTGATTCGGCTTGATGCCGTGGCCGGCACGCTGCAAGCCTTGGTGGATGCCGCCGAATGGGCCGCCCGCGAAACCGCCACGATGCCGCCCGAGCAAGCTCAAGACAATGCCCACGGCCTTGGCCGTGAACTCTTTGCCGGCATGCGCCGCAACGTCACCAGCGCCGAAGAGGGCGCGTGCACCTGGATGTGAAGATGATCAACCCCCGTGAATTGGCGAACCATGGGCCGGTGATCCCGGTCATCGTGTTGCAGCGCGTGGCGGATGCCGTGCCCATGGCGCGCGCGCTGCTGGCCGGCGGCGTGCGGGTACTCGAAGTGACGCTGCGCACGCCGGTGGCGCTGGCCTGCATGCGCGCCATCGCGCAGGCCGTGCCGGATGCGATCCTGGGTGCCGGCACCTTGCGCAGCGCGGCCGATGTGCGCGCCGCGGTGGCGGCCGGCTGCACGTTCGGCGTCAGCCCGGGCTTCACAGCCGAGATCGCTGACGCCTGCCAACGCGAAGGCCTCGCCTTGCTGCCCGGTGTGGCCACGGCCGGCGAGGTGATGGCTGCCAACGCTGCGGGCTACAGCTTCCTGAAACTCTTTCCGGCCAGCGCGGTGGGCGGTGTGCCGCTGCTCAAGGCGTTGGCGGGGCCGTTTGGTGACGTGGTGTTCTGCCCCACCGGCGGCATCAGCCTTGAAAACGCCAGGCAGTACCTGAGCCTGCCGAACGTGAAGGTCTGCGGCGGCTCGTGGTTGACGCCGCAAGATGCGCTGGACAGCGGCGACTTCGAACGCATCACGCGCCTGGCGCGCGAGGCCGTGGTGGCCTTGTCGGCTTAACGTTCCGCCTAAGCTTCCGCTTGGGCGCCTGGGTTGGCCATGCGCTGCGCAAGGCTGGCAGCAGCGTCACTGCCCTCGCCGGTCAAGCCGGCCACCACCCCGGCCACATCGGCCGCGTTGCGGTTCTGGCTCAGTTTGAATTTGGCCTGCACGCGCTGCACCGGAATTTCTATGCCGACGATGGCTGACTTCATGGCCTCAATGTAGTCAGCCGGTGCGTCGCTCACCCGCCACGGGTGGGCACGTGCGCTCTCAAAGGTGTTGGTCAGGCGCTCAACCAGGCTCTGTAGCCAGCCAGCATCTTCCACGGCGCTTAGCCGGCCGTGCGCATGCACCACGGCGTAGTTCCAGGTTGGCACCACCTTGGCCGTGGCGGACTTGCTCGGGTACCAGGACGGCGAGATGTAGCCCTGCGGCCCTTGAAACACCACCAACACCTGCTGCCCCGCGGCGTGCTGCCAGGCCGGATTGGCGCGCGCCACATGGCCGCGCAAGGTGCCGTGCGCGCCGCCATCGGCGTCCCACAGCAGCGGCAGGTGTTCGGCCTGCAAGCCGTCTTCGGCCTGCCACATCAGGCTGGCGAAGGGGTGCGCCTTGGCCAGGGCATGCCAGGCCGCGCTGTCCTGTTGATCGAAGTGCTTGGGCAGGTACATCGCGTGCAGGGCGGATCAGCCGCGTTGAATGAGTTCGATTTTGTAGCCGTCGGGGTCGGTGATGAAGGCGATCACCGTGCTGCCGCCTTTCACCGGCCCGGGCTCGCGCGTGATCGCGCCGCCCAGCGCCGCGGCGCGCTCGCGCACCGCCGCACAGGTGGCGGCCACATCGGGCACGCCGATGGCGATGTGGCCGAAGGCGGTGCCCGGCTCGTACTTGTCAACGCCGTAGTTGTAGGTCAGCTCGATCTCGGCATGCGCGGGATTGCTGCCATAGCCGACGAAGGCCAGGTCGTATTTCTGTTCGGGCCGCTGCGTGCTGCGCAACAGCGTCATGCCAAGAACCTGGGTGTAGAAGTCGATGGCGCGCTGCAAGTGGCCTACGCGCAGCATGGTGTGCAAGACGAGCATGGTTGTGGCTGAGGTCTGAAGGAAGGCGTGCAGTGTGCCACCGCCGCTACGGCGGCGCCGCCCCCGCCCCGGCCAACACCGCCACGCCGATCAGCGCGAACACCAAGGCGGCCACACGCTGCACCTTGGCCACCGGCAGGCGGCGCGTCAGGCGCTCGCCCAGCCACACCACCGGCACGTTGGCCAGCAGCATGCCCAGGGTGGTGCCGGCAATCACCGCCAGCACATCGGGGTAGCGGGCAGCGAGCATCACGGTGGCGATCTGCGTTTTGTCGCCCATCTCAGCCATGAAAAACGCCACCACGGTGACGCCGAACACGCCCCAGCGGCCGGACTGGCCAGCGGGCAAGTCGCCCGCTTCATCAGGCACCAGCAGCCAGGCCCCCACGGCGATGAACGACAGGCCCAGCGCCCAGCGCAGCACCATGGGGCTGAACCACTGTGCCACCCAGGCGCCCAGCACCGCCGCGCCCGCATGGTTGAACAAGGTGGCCACCAGGATGCCCGCAGCAATCGGCCAGGGCCGGCGAAAGCGCGTGGCCAAAATCAGCGACAGCAGTTGCGTCTTGTCGCCCACTTCCCCCAGCGCCACCACGCCGGTGCTGACGGCAAACGCCTCAAGCACTGGCGGGTGCGGAAGCGGGCACGGGCATGGTGTAGTTCAACGCCATGCGCCCACCATCGACGACGACGATCTCGCCGGTGATGTAGCTGGCTGCGTCGCTGAGCAAGTAGGCCACGGCCTGGGCCACTTCCTCTGGCTGGCCCAGGCGGCGCAATGGGGTGCGGCTGATGATGCGTTCGCGCGCTTCGGGGCTGCCCAGCACGGCTTGCGCCGCCAGTTCGGTGGCAATCGTTCCTGGCGCCACGGCGTTCACGCGGATGTGTTGGTCGGCCAGGGCCAGGGCCATCACGCGCGTGAGCTGGTTGATGCCGCCCTTGCTGACGTTGTAGCTGGCGATGTTGGGAATGGCCAGCGTGGCGTTGACCGAACTCATGTTGACGATGGCGCCTGGCGTGGCCTGTGCAACCAGCTGTTTGGCCACGGCCTGCGCCACCAAGAAGGCGCCCTTGAGGTTGACGCCGAGCACGGCGTCCCAGTCGGCTTCGCTGATGTCGAGGAAGGCTGCGGCCTTGAAGATGCCGGCGTTGTTGACCAGACCATCCACGCCGCCGAAGCGCGCGACGGTGGCCGCCAGCGCGGCCTGCACCTGCGCCGCCACGGCCACATCGCAATGCTGAAACAGCACCGGCGCGCCTTGCGCTTGCAACTCGGCGGCAAGTGCTTGGCCGACCGCACTGGCCACGTCCCAGATCGCCACGCTGGCGCCTTCACGGGCCAGCAGCCTGGCGCAGGCGGCGCCGATGCCTTGCGCGCCGCCGGTGACGATGAAGCGCCGCCCGCGCAGGCCGAAGCAGATGTCAGCTTGGATCACGCGAACCTGGTGCCCGCGCCGGCAGGGCTCAGCCTGCGGCCCCCAGCACGGCCCACAGCCGGCCGATCTCGGCCGCGCCGTCGGTGCCCTGGATGCTGCGCAGCACCTGCGTGGCCTTGGCCTTGTGCTTGGGCGACTGCAGCATGGCCAGGCCCAGGCGCAGCTTGGCGTCTTCGGGCTTGGTCAAACCACCCTTGGCGATGCCTTGCTCGATCAGCTTGATGCCTTGCTCGGCCTGCCCCATGCTGGCGTAGGCAAAGCCGACGCGAACCAGGTCGTTGCCGTTCTTGGCCGCAGCGGCGTCGGCTGCTTGCGTGGCAATGGCGGCCTTGCCCTCGGCCTCTTTCTTCACCGCCAGGTCGCGCAGCCGCTTGTGGCGCTCGGCTTCGGGCCCGGTGCCCAAGGCGCCAGAGGTGAACCCCTTTTCAACGATCTTCAGGCCTTCGGTGGACAGGCCGGCCTGCAACGACAGTTGCGCCATTTCCATGAAATCTTCGGTTTTGGTCAGCGTGCCCGAGGCCAGGCGCAAGCGCATCACATCAAGCGAGAAGCGGTCTGAGAACCCGGCCTTGCGCGGCAGGCGGCCGAGGTAGGCGTTCCAGTAATCTTTCTTCGGGTAGTGGGCCAGCAGTTTTTCCAGCGTGTTGCCATAGCCGCCCATGTTGCCGGTGCGCTGCTGGGCATCGGCCAGGCGCAGCAGCTCGCCTTCATCGGGCCGGCGGCCGGCCTGCTCGGCGGCCTGCACGGCCGCGCCGCTGTCGCGCGCGATGGCGGCATAGTCGCCGCTGGACGATTGCAAGTAGGCCTGCATCTGCCGCACGCCGGCGCCGTTGTTGCCGGCCTGCACGGCGCGGTTAACCCACTCGCTGGCCTTGGCGTTGTTCTTGGTCTGGGCGTAGGCCGATGCCAACTGCTCGGCAATTTGCCCCTGCTCGGCGCCACCCACCTTGGCGTAGATGGATTCCAGCGCGGTGATGGCCGTGGCCGACTCGCCGGCGCGTTGCGCCGCGGCAGCTTTCATGCGGTCGACCAGCAATTGCTCCGCTGCGCTCTTGCCGCCCACGGCGTCGGCCTCGCGCACCTTGGCCAGCGCCTCTTTGGCCTTGCCGGCCTTGAGCAGTTCGCTGGCCTGTTGCAGCGGCTTGCCCACCTCGGCGCGCAGGCCTTGGGCGTGCACGCTGCCCATGCATGCAGCGGTTAACACCACCAGGAAAAACGTATTGAACTTCTTCATGTCAGTTTCCATGGCGCCAGCCGCCACACAAGGCGCAGAAACAGATCGACCCAAGCGAACGCCGCGGAACCGGCTCTGCCGGGCCGCTGGCGTTGCCCCCTTGAGGGGGCTGAGCCCGGACGAGAAACAGTCCCTGCGGACTGTTTCTCGCCTGCGAAGGCCTTCCGGCCTGCATGCCGGAAGGCGCGCGAAGCGCGTAGGGGGTGTTTCATTTCAGAGGAACTGCTCGTTGCCGACGATGCCGATCTTGGTCACGCCCAGGCGCTGCGCGCTGGCCAGGATCATGGCCACCACCTTGTACGTGACCAGCTTGTTC
>JANOXU010000053.1:0-9982 GCA_031418595.1 Burkholderiales bacterium | reverse complement strand
TCACGACTATGAAGGCGTGGCGCTGCGCGAAGACGAGCAGCCGCGCTTGCAGGCTGATTTGGGCACGGCCAAGTACCTGGTGCTGCGCAATCATGGCCTGCTCACGGTGGGCAGAAGCGTGGCCGAGGCGTTCTTGAACATGTACACGTTCGAGAACACTTGCCGCATTCAGATCGACGCGCAAGGTGGCGGTGAATTGACGCTGGTCAAACCGGCCATCATCGCCAACATGGACGCGGTGATGAAGACGGCCACCGCCGGCCTGGGCGCGGGCATCGCCTGGCCGGCGCTGCTGCGCAAGCTGGACAGAGCGAACCCGGGTTACTTGAATTGATGAACTGAGATAACGGTTCAAATCAGCCGGCTGTTTTCAAGCCGGCTTTTTTTCGCGCAGCACGCGGCCCATCAAGAAGAATTCGGCGTTGGGCTGCATGCCCATCATGTTGGCCATGCGGTTGCTCAGGCCGAAGAACGCGGCAATGGCCGCGATGTCCCAGATGTCTTCGTCATCAAAACCGTGGGCGTGCAAGGCGCGAAAGTCGGCGTCTTCCACCGCGGCGGAATCCAGGCACACCTTCATCGCAAAGTCGAGCATGGCGCGCTGGCGCAAGGTGACGTCGGCCTTGCGGTGGTTCACGGCCAACTGATCGGCCAGTAGCGGCTTCTTTTCAAAGATGCGCAACAACGCGCCGTGCGCCACCACGCAGTACAGGCAGTGGTTGGCGGCCGAGGTGGCCACGATGATCATTTCGCGCTCGCCCTTGCTCAGGTTGCCGCCTTCTTTCAGCAGCAAGGCGTCGTGGTAGGCCAGGAAGGCGCGCAACTCGGCCGGGCGGTGGGCCAGCGCCAGGAAGACGTTGGGCACGAAGCCGGTCTTGGCCTGCACCTCCAGCACCCGCGTGCGCAGGTCTTCGGGCAGCTCGGCAATGGCGGGCACGGGGTAGCGGCTGATGGCGTTCATGGTGTCTCCGGGGTGCTCAGGTTTTGAACTGCAGCGCGTGCAGCCGCGCATAAAGCCCGCCGCGCGCCAGCAACTCGGCCGGCGCGCCTTGTTCGACGATGCGCCCGCCCTCCATGGCCACCACGCGGTGCGCATGTTCAATGGTGCTCAGGCGGTGGGCAATGATCAAGGTGGTGCGCCCGCGCATCAGCTCTTCGAGCGCGGCCTGCACGGCGCGCTCGCTCTCACTGTCCAGCGCCGAGGTGGCTTCATCCAGTATCAGGATCGGCGCATCTTTGTACAGCGCGCGCGCAATCGCCAGGCGCTGGCGCTGACCACCCGAAAGCTGGCTGCCGTTGTGGCCGACGGCGCTGTGCAAGCCTTGTGGCAGGCCGCGCACGAAGTCGAGCAACTGCGCGCTGCGCAGCGCGTCTTCAACGCGGCGTTCATCCACCGTCGCGCCCAGGGCCACGTTGGCGGCCACGCTGTCGTTGAACAGCACCACATCCTGGCTCACCAGCGCGAACTGCGCGCGCAGGCCCCAGATGTCCCATTCAGCCAGCGGTTTGCCGTCGAGCAGCACGCTGCCCGCGGTGGGCTCGATGAAGCGCGGCAGCAGTTGCACCAGCGAACTCTTGCCCGCACCCGAAGGCCCGACCAGGGCGACGATTTCACCGGCGCGAATGCTCAGGCTCAACTCGGCCAGCGCGGGGGCCTGGTCGCTCTGGTATTGCAGGCTCACTTGGCGCAGCTCGATGTCGCCGCGGGCGCGCGCGCCGCTGGCGCTGCCGCTCACCTCGGCGGGCGTGCTGGCGATCAGATCGAGGCCGCGCTCCAGCGCCGCCAGACCGCGCGTGACGGGCGCCATCACATCACTCAAGTGCTTGATCGGCGCCACCAGCATCAGCATGGCGGTGATGAACGCCACGAAGCTGCCCACCGACGCACCCTGGCCCGCGCTTTGCCACAGCGCAGCCACGATCACTGCGGACAGGGCGCAGGCCGCCAGCACCTGGGTGATGGGTGTCATGGTGGCGCCGGCCGCCACTGACTTTTGCATCAGCCGCGCCAGCAGCTTGCCGTGCAACTCGAAGCGTTGCATCTGCTGCGCCTGGGCGCCGTGCAGCCGCACGATGCGCCAGGCCAGCACGTTTTCTTCCACCACGTAGGCCAGCTCGTCGGTGGCACCCTGGCCGGCCACGGTGAGCCGGTGCAGCCGCTTGCCCATGGCGCGCATCACCGCGGCCACGGCGGGGAACAGCAGGGCCACGAACAGGGTGAGCGTCCAGTTCAGCCAGAACAGATAAATCAGCAGCGCCACCAGGGTGAGCGAATCCTTCACCAGTGTGAGCACGGCCGACATCAATTGCTGCGTGCCTTGCTGCACTTCGTAGACCAAGGTGTTGGTGAGCTGGCTGGCCGAATGGCGGGTGAACAGCGCGCCTTGGGCGCCCAGCAAGTGGGCAAACATGTCGCGCCGCAACTTGAGCACCGCGCGATTGGCGGCCCAGGCCAGGGCATATTGCGCCACATAGCCGGCCAGGCCGCGCACGGCAAACAGGCCGATGATGGCCAGCGGCACCAACCACAACGGCAGCGTGCCGGCAGCAAAGCCGTTGTCGAGCAAGGGTTTGAGCAGCGCCGGCACCATGGGCTCGGTGGCCGCGCCAATGAGCGCCCCGGCAAAGGCCACCGCGATGCCCGCACGGCCTGGCTTGAAGGCGGGGGCGATGCGGCGAAAGCGTTGAACGAGGGTGGCCATGGCGGGGCGCGATTATCACGGGCCAACAGGGCAGACCACCCCGCTGCCTACAATCGCCACCCTCTAAGCAATTGCCACAGCTCAGGCCTTGGTCTGCCGCTCATCATCCAGCCAGTGAACGCACCCACAGCACACCGCGGATCTCACTTCACAGCCACACGGCGGCACCTGTTGTTCGCCTTGGGGGGCGGCCTCGCGGCCCCCGCGCTGGCCCAGTTCAGGGTGGAGATTTCCGGCATCGCCGGCACGCAGTGGCCCATCGCGGTGGCCACGTTGCGCGGTGAAGAAGCGGCCAACGCGCCGGTGGCCGCCATCGTGCGCGCCGATCTGGCACGCAGCGGTGTGTTCAACCTGGTCGATGCACCGCCCGGGCTGGACGATGCCTCGGCCCTGCCGCAAGACCTGCTGCGCCAGCGCGGCGCCGATGCGCTGCTGGCCGGCTCGGCCATGCGGCTGGCCGATGGCCGCATCGACCTGCGCGTGAAGCTGTGGGACGTGGTCACCGGCAACTCGCTGCAGGGGCTTAGCCTCACCGTGCACCCGGGGGATGTGCGGCTGGCCGCGCACCGCATTGCCGACGCCATCTTTGCCAAGATCACCGGCGACGCCGGCGTGTTCGCCACGCGCATTGCGTATGTGAGCAAGCTGGGCAACCGCTATTCGCTGCACATCACCGATGCCGATGGTGAAGGCGGCCAGGTGGCCGTGGCCAGCAACGAGCCCATCATTTCACCGGCCTGGTCGCCCGATGGGCGTGAGCTGGCCTATGTCTCGTTCGAACACCAAAAGGCCGAAGTGGTGGTGCAGGAACTGGCCAGCGGCAAGCGCCGCACGCTGGCCAGCTACCGCGGCTCGAACAGCGCGCCGGCCTGGTCGCCCGACGGGCGCGAACTGGCGGTGACGCTGTCGCGCGACGCGCCTGCGCAACTGTATGTTTTGTCGCGCGACGGCGGCACGCCGCGGCGGCTGACCACCAGCTCAGGCATCGACACCGAGCCCGTTTACGCGCCCGATGGCCGCAGCATCTATTTCGTCAGCGACCGCGGCGGCGGCCCGCAGATCTACAAGGTGCCGGCGGCCGGTGGCGCGGCCGAGCGCATCACCTTCAGCGGCAGCTACAACATCAGCCCGGCGCTCAGTGCCGATGGCAAGACCCTGGCCTACATCAACCGCCAGGGCTCGGCCTTGCGGCTGACCACGCTTGAGCTGGCCAGCGGCACGGTGCGCACGCTCACCGACACCGCGCACGATGAAAGCCCGAGCTTCGCGCCCAACGGCCGCTTGCTCGTCTACGCCACCCGCGCCCAGGGCCGCGATGTGCTGATGACCAGCACGCTCGATGGCAAGATCAAGACCCGCTTGCTGGCCAGCGGCGCCGATTTGCGCGAGCCCGCCTGGGGGCCCTTCGCGCGTTGAGAAGGCATGGGCCACCATTTGCCGCGACTGCCTGCCTGTGAACCGTTTGCACGTGTCCGATTGACCCACTTGTTTTTCAAGGAGCACTTCATGCAACACCCCCTCTTCGCTGCCCTGTTGTCACTGGCCAGTGTGGCTGGCCTGGCCGGTTGTGCTTCGTCGGTGAAGCTGGACGAAACGCCGATTGAAACCCGCACGCCCAGGCCTGTGGGCGGCGCCGGTGGCGTGACCGGCACCACGCCGGGCACCGGGGCCACCACCGGCGGCGCGCCGCAGTCTGGCGTGGCCACAGTGGATCTGGCCAAGGCCAACGTCGGCAATGCGAGCGCCTCTGCGCTGGGGCGCACGGTGTATTTCGATTTCGACAGCTTCATCGTCAAGGACGATTACCGCTCGCTGGTGGATGGCCACGCCAAGGCCCTGGCCGCGCAGAAGGCCAAACGCATGGTGATTGAAGGCCACACCGACGAGCGCGGCGGGCGCGAATACAACCTGGCCCTGGGCCAGAAGCGCGCTGAATCGGTGGCCAAGCAAATGGCACTGCTGGGCGTGGCCGAAAGCCAGCTCGAAGCCGTGAGCTTTGGCAAGGAACGGCCCGCCGCAACAGGCAGTGACGAAGCCGCCTGGGCGAAGAACCGCCGCGCCGATTTGAAGGATCGTTGAAATGCTGCGGCGTTTCAAACTCAAGGCCACCGTGCTGATCTGTCTGGGCCTGGCAACGCTGCATGCCCGTGCAGGCTTGTTCGACGATGAAGAAGCGCGCAAGGCCATTCTCGACCTGCGCGCGCGCATCGCCAGCGTTGACGAAGGTGCCAAGACCCGCCACGCCGAACTGCTGGCCAACACGACCCAGCTCAATGCCCAGCTCAATGCGCAGGTCAACGCGCAGCTCAACGAACAACTGCAGGTGTTGCGCCGCAGCCTGCTCGACCTGAACAACCAGCTCGAAGCCATGCGCGGCGAGCTGGCCAAGCTGCGCGGTGCCGATGAAACCCTGGCGCGCGAAGTGGCCGAGCTGCAACGCAAACAGGCCGATGCCGGCAAGGGCCTGGAAGAGCGCGTGCGCATGCTCGAACCGGTGAAGGCCAGTGTCGACGGGCGTGAGGTGCAGGTAGACCAGGCCGAAAAGCGTGCCTTCGATGACGCCATGGCGGTGCTGCGCGGCGGCGACTTCGACAAGGCCAGCGCCGCGCTGGGCGGCTTCGTTCGCCGCTACGGCGGCGGCCCGTTCGGCGACACGGCGCGCTACTGGTTGGGCAATGCGCTGTACGGCAAGCGCGACCACAAAGAGGCGATTGCGGCGTTTCGCAACTTCGTGGCCACCGCGCCAAACCACCCGCGCGCCGGCGAGGCGCTGCTGGCGGTGGCCAACAGCCAAGCGGAAATGAAAGACAAACCCGGCGCGCGCAAGACCATCGAAGAACTGCTCAAGACCTACCCCAGCACCGAAGCCGCGCAGGCGGGCAAGGACCGCCTGGCGGCATTGAAATGAAACACCCCCTACGCGCTTCGCGCGCCTTCCCGCTGGCAGGCGGGAAGGCCTTCGCAGGCTCCAAGCCGACCTGCGTCGGCTTGGACGGGCCGAGGAATGGCCGCGTCTCGCGGCCATGCGGCCTGCAAGGCACGCCAGCGGCCCGGCAGAGCCGGTTGCGCGGTGTTCGCTTGAACCGGCTGACACGAACGGTTAGTTCAAATAGCCCGGGTTCGCCCGGTCGAGCTTGCGCAGGAGCGCCGGCCAGGCGATGCCCGCGCCCAGGCCGGCGGTGGCCGTCTTCATCACCGCGTCCATGTTGGCGATGATGGCCGGGTTGACCAGCGTCAACTCGCCGCCACCTTGCGCGTCAATCTGAATGCGGCAAGTGTTCTCGAACGTGTACATGTTCAAGAACGCCTCGGCCACGCTTTTGCCCACCGTGAGCAAGCCATGGTTGCGCAGCACCAGGTATTTGGCCGTGCCCAAATCAGCTTGCAAGCGCGGCTGCTCGTCTTCACGCAGCGCCACGCCTTCATAGTCGTGATAGCCAATGCTGGCCAGCACGAAGGTCGACTGCTGGCTGATCGGCAACACGCCCGCTTTTTGCGCGCTCACCGCCACGCCGGCGCGTGAGTGGGTGTGCAACACGCATTGCGCGTCGTCGCGCGCCTGGTGCACGCAACTGTGGATCACAAAGCCGGCCGGATTCACCGGGAAGGCGCTGTCACTGAGCTTGTTGCATTGCTGATCCACCTTCACCAACGACGACGCCGTGATCTCATCGAACATCAGGCCGTAAGGGTTGATCAGGAAGTGGTGCTCGGGGCCGGGTATGCGCGCGGTGATGTGCGTGAAGACCAGGTCGCTCCAGCCATACAGCGCCACCAGGCGGTAGGCGGCGGCCAGGTCGCAGCGCAGTTGCCATTCTTCAGCGCTGACCACTTCTTTCAATGACGGGATGTGCATGCGATGCTCCTTGATTGCCGCGTGGTTCACATCATCGCAGGTGCGCTACGCAAGCCTGCCAAGCCCTGCGCCAGCGCTTCAAGCGCCTGGGTCAGAACTTGCTGCTTCCATTCGTCTTCGTCAACATAAAACGCGGCGCGCATGGCCTGCTTGATGGGCGTGGCCACTGCCTCGGGCGCGCCCGGGTGCAATTGCAACCACTGCTCGGCCCGCAGGGCCTGCAGCACCTGCATCGGCGCCACCGTGCCAAATTCCAGGGTGACGCGGGTGGATTGCGCATGCGCCAGTTCTTCATCGGCGCAACTGCGCAAGGTGCCGGTCAACTCGGCGGATGCCGAAGAACCGTCGTCACTGCGCGTGATGGGCGTGCGCCCGCCGCCGCCCCACCAGGCCTGCGCGCGGGCCAGGCTGGCGGCGTCGTTCACATCGCCGGCGTAAATGCGTTCGCCATGGCCCGTGGGCCCCAGGCCGGTGTGCAAATCAACCCACGCGATGTGCTGCGCGCCGGCGGTGTGCTCACGCAGAACTTGGCGCAGCGTCTGGTTGCTCCAGGTGGGCGCGTGGCCGCCGAAGAACAGGCCATCGGCAAATTCATACTGGCCTGACGACACGGCCGCCTGCAAGGCCTTCAGGCCATGCGTGGCGATGAACTCAGCCAGCCGCGCTTGCAGCGCCGGCGTGGGCGGCCACTCGGGCGGCAGCAGCATGTCGTGCACCGCGCCATACCCGGGATTGCTGGGCAGGGGCAAGCTGAAGTCTTGAAAATTGCGATTCAGGTCCACGTTCTCATGCGTCACCCGCCGCAGGTGTGAAAAGCCCCAGGGGTTGATGGCGTGCAGAACCAGCACGGCCACATCCTGGCCAACGCCGGCCAGCCACTGCGCATGGCGCAAGGCATGCACCTGCACGGCCGAGCCGCAAAAGCCTTCCACGCCATGCACCGCGCTGCTCACGATCAGCAGCTTGGCCGCGCGCGCCGGCCCGGCCAGCGCCACATCCAGCGCCAGCGGCTCGCCTTCGCGGCCACGCAGCGGGTGCAGGTGCGAAGTGACGGCCAGGCCAGCCGCTGCAGCGGCTTGCAGGAACTGCGCCCGCGCCTGCGCGTAGCTGCGCGCGAACACGCTGAGATCCAGACTCATCGCTCTACCCTCAATCAGCTTGCAATTTCACCGCCTTGGCCAGGCCGCGCAGCTTGGCTGTTTCAGCGGCGTAGAACGCACCGACTTGCTCCAGGTTCAGCGGTGGCGGCACATAAGAGCCCATCTTCTGCGCGAAGGCCATGATGGCCGGCTGGTGCAGGATCGCGTTCAGCTCGCGGTTAAGGCGTTCGGCCACAGCGTCGGGCACGGCCTTGGGCACCGCCAATGAATTCCACGCGGTGTAGACAAAGCTTTTCAGTGCGGCCTGCTCGGTCAGCAAAGGGTACTTGGCCAGGTGCGCCAGCTTGGTGCTGCTGGCAATGCCCAGCACCTTGATCTTGCCGGCGTCGGCCAACTGAATGCCGGCACCGGCCAGCGGGAAGAAGCTGATGTCGATCTGGTTGCCGATCATGTCAGTCGTTAATGGCGCGCCGCCGCGATACGGCACATGCACCAACTTCACGCCGGTGAGCTGCTCGAAGTGTTCGCCCGCCAAGTGCGCGATCGAGCCATTGCCCAGGCTGCCGTAGCTCAGGCTCTTGTTGGCCGGGTTGCGCGCGTAGGCCAACAGTTCTTCCACGTTGTTCACCGGCAACCCGGTGCGCGCGATCAGCGCCAGCGGCACCGACATGCCGTCAACCAGCAGGCGGAAGTCTTCGGCCTGGACCTTCACGCTGCTCATCAGCAAGGGCGGCATGATGGTTTCGCTGCTCGACACCACCATGATCTGGTTGCCATCGGGCGCTGCGGCCAGCAAGCGCGCCGCAGCCAGCGTGCCGCTGGCGCCGGTGATGTTTTCAACGATCACCGTTTGCCCCATGGCCTTGCTCAGCTCAGGCGCCAGTTGGCGCGCCAGCGCGTCACTGGCGCCGCCGGCCGGGAACGGCACGATCAAGGTCATGCCCTTGGCAGGCGCCTGCGCTGCGGCGCCCACGCTGCACAGCGCGGCGGCGGCGCAAAGCAAGGCAGGCAGCGCGCGACGCCGGGTCAGCGAGTTGAACATGGCGGGTCCGATGTGGGTGGCGCAAGGGGCGCGCAGGGTAGGCCAGAGCGCCGCGCGCACCGGGCGCCCTGCCCGTTCACTCAAGGCATGGGCGTGAACTTCATTTGCGACAGCGGCGCCACCTTGTCTTTGCGCACCATCTTGAATTCAGTGTCCATGCCCAGCCACTTGTTCCAGATGGCGGTCAACTCACCGGCGTCTTCCATCGCCTTGAGCGTGGCGTTAACCTTGGCCAGCAGCGCCGGCTCGTCTTTCTTCATGCCCACGCCAATGGGTTGAAAGACCATCGGGTCTTCGATCATCTTCATCGGCTGGCCCGCGGTCTTCGACTGGTTCACCAGCTTGGTGATGGTCATGGTGTTGGCCACCATGCCCACCGCCTTGTTCTGCTGCACGGCCATGTAGACCGAGCCGGTGTCGACAAACGTCACCGGTTCCGATTCATTCAACTTGATGGACAGCTCCGAGGTCGAGCCCTTGGTGGACGCGATGCGCTTGCCTTTGAAGTCAGCCGGCTTGGTGCCGGGGTCGCTGGCCAGCACGGCGAGCATCTCCTTGGCCAGGTAGTACGGGTCGCTGAACTGGATTTGCTCGGCGCGGCCCAGCGTGTAGGCCAGGTTGGCCACGGTCACATCCACCCGGCCCAGCTTCACCTCGGGCACACGCGCTTCCACTGACAAGGGGGTGACCTTGGCCACCACGCCCAGGCGCTTGGCAATGGCCAGGCAGATGTCGACATCGTGGCCCACCATTTCGCGCGTCTTGGGGTCGGGCGCGGCAAAGGGCGGCACATCAGCAAAGGTGCCGCAGCGCAGTTCCTTGCGCTGCATCACGTCAGCCAACTGGTCGGCGCTGGCGGCCAGGGGCAAGGCGCCAAGCAGCGTGGCCAGCGTCAAGGCCAAGGCAAAGTGTTTGCGGTTCATGCGGGTCTCCTGTGGGGTGGGGAATACATCTACGCTCAATGCGAGCGCAGATCGGAAAGAAAGCGCTGCGCGCGCGGGTGCTGCGGGTTGCGGAAAAAGTCATCTGGTGCGTTGGTTTCAAGAATACGCCCGGCGTCCATGAACCACACGCGGTCGGCCACCTCGCGCGCGAAGCCCATTTCATGCGTCACGCACATCATGGTCATGCCGTCGGCGGCCAGGCGGCGCATCACGGCCAGCACCTCGCCCACCATTTCGGGGTCGAGTGCGCTGGTGGGTTCATCAAACAACATCGCCGGCGGCTCCATGGCCAAGGCCCGCGCAATGGCCACACGCTGCTGCTGGCCGCCTGAAAGCTG
>JANOXU010000052.1:0-108969 GCA_031418595.1 Burkholderiales bacterium | reverse complement strand
CAGGGCGTTGGCATTGCGCGGCGTGATCTGCGTTTCAGCGCTTTGGTGGCGCGAATTCAACAGGTCGCGCCCGGCGCTGGGCCAGTCGGCGGCGCTGGCCCCATTGATGACCACACTGATGGCGACAGAGAAAACCGCTCTACTGGCTGTGTTCATGCGGAAGCTCCCGTTCAAGGTGATGCACTGTGTGGCCGCGCCAGCCTGCACGCAGCGCGGCCGCGCTTCCAGCGCACGGCCTTTGTAGCAGGGCGCGGACGCCGAAACTGGGGGTGCACACCCCCATGCTCGCAGGTTGACAACACACGGCGCACCCGCCGCACCGCTCAGGCTGAAACGACGGCAATGCCCTTGATCTGCCCGGCCTGGGCAGTACCCGCCGGGCGGGTGTAGCGCGCCGGGTTGAAGCGGTGCAGCAACTCGGCTTCGCGCACACGCGCCAGGGCGATGTTGGCCAGCTTCACATGGCCGAAGCCACGCATGCTCAAGGGCAGCCTGGCCCAGGCCGTGGCGGGGCCAGTGTTTTCAAGCGTTAACTGCGGCAGCAGCTCGCGCACGCGCGCTTCAAACTGGTCGATCAATGCCCGTTCCAGCCGCCGCTCCGCGCTGTGCCCGAATGGGTCGGCCCAACTGCCGCGCACGCCCCGGGCGCGGGCCAGCACTTTCAGCACCGGCAGCAACCACGCGCCGATGCGGAT
Source organism: Burkholderiales bacterium (assembly GCA_031418595.1). GTDB lineage: Bacteria > Pseudomonadota > Gammaproteobacteria > Burkholderiales > Burkholderiaceae_C > Rubrivivax. The sequence continues at coordinate 108,274 of JANOXU010000052.1, read as the reverse complement.
CTTGGCCGGCGCCTGGCCGTTGCGGGGGCGCGCCAGCAGCGGCGGGGCCATGTTGAATTCGAGTTTGAATTCGCCTTCGAACTGATCGTGCAGCGCCTGCATGAAGGCCGGCTGGGCGTACAGACGGGCCACTTCGTACTCATCCTTGTACGTCATCAGTTTCGTTAGGCTGTCGGCCACGGCGCGGGTGAAGGGCAGCTTTGCGTCACCGCCGAGCGTCTCTTCGCGCTGCTGCACTGCCTGCATCACAGCCATGAAGCGCCCAGCCCACGCGGCGTTCTGGTAGGCCGTGAGTTGCTGCGCCCGGCTGGCCAGCGCCTGGGCGATAGGCACCATCGCCGCTGGCGGCGCCGCCGCAGGCGTGGCACGCAGCGCCTGCAAGGCCTGCGGCGCACCGGCGGCCAGCCGGCCCAGGCTGAAGGCGGCCTGGTTGGTGCCCACCGCCACACCGTTCAATTCAATGGCGCGCTGCAACGCCGCCAGGCTCACTGGCACCAGGCCACGCTGCCAGGCAAAACCCAGCGCCAGGATGTTGGCCACGATGGTGTCGCCCAGGAATTCCTCGGCCAGGGCCTGGGCGTCGAAAGTCTGCACCCACTCGTCACCTGCCACGAAGCGCAGTTTGTCCAGCAGCCGCGGCACTTGCAGGTCAGCGTCGGGGTTCTTCAGGCTCTCGGCCACCGGCACTTCATGCGTGTTCACCAGCACGCGCGTGCGGCCATGGCGCACGGCCTGCAAGGCTTCGGGCGTGGCACCGACCACGATGTCGCAGGCCAGCAGCGCGTCGGCCTGCTGCACGTCGATGCGCACCTGGTTCAAGGCCTCGGGCTGCAAGGCCAGGCGCACGAACGACAGCACGGCGCCGCCCTTTTGCGCAAAGCCCATGAAGTCGAGCACGCTCGCACTCTTGCCTTCCAGGTGCGCGGCCATGGCCACCACGGCGCCCACTGTCACCACGCCCGTGCCGCCCACGCCGGTGACGAGCAAGTCATACGGCCCGCTCCAGGTGTGCGCCGCCGGCTCGGGCAACAACGCCACCTGCGCCATGAAGGCCGAGTCGCCCCCCGCCAGCGCGCCCACCTGCTTGCGCGGCACGGCGCCCACCAGGCCCACGAAGCTGGGGCAAAAACCCTTGGCGCAGGAATAGTCCTTGTTGCACGCACTCTGGTCGATCTTGCGTTTGCGCCCCAGTGGCGTCTCAAGCGGCAGCACGGCCACGCAGTTCGATTGCACGGTGCAGTCACCACAGCCTTCACACACCGCTTCGTTGATGAAAAGCAGCTTGGGCGGCAGTTCGACCTCGCCCTTCTTGCGCCGGCGCCGCAATTCGGCCGCGCAGGTCTGCTCGTAGATGAGAACGGTGACGCCAGGCGTTTCGCGTAACTCGCGTTGCACGGCGTCGAGTTCGCTGCGGTCGTGAAAGCGGGTGTGTTCGGGAAAGCGGCCGCGGATCGAGTCGTACTTGTCGATGTCGTCGCTCAGCACCACCACCTTGGCCACGCCTTCGCTTTCCACCTGGCGCGCGATGGCGTCAACGCTGATCACGCCGTCCACCGGCTGGCCGCCGGTCATGGCCACGGCGTCGTTGAACAGGATCTTGTAGGTCAGCGTGGCCTTGGCCGCCACGGCCTGGCGGATGGCGAGATAACCGCTGTGATAGTAGGTACCGTCGCCCAGGTTCTGGAACACATGCGGCGTGCGGGTGAACAGGGCATGCGAGACCCAGTCAACCCCTTCGCCGCCCATTTGAATCAGGCCCGCCGTGCCGCGCTCCATCCAGTTGGCCATGAAGTGGCAGCCAATGCCGGCGCGCGCGCTGCTGCCTTCAGGCACCACGGTGCTGGTGTTGTGCGGGCAGCCGGCGCAGAAATAGGGCAAACGTTTGACATCATCTGCGGCGTTGGAAAGCGTGGCCGGCGCGGTGAAGTCGCGCACATGCTGGAAGTGGTTGCCGAGCACGGCGTTGCCGGGAAAGTGCACGCCCAGCCAATGCGCCACCAATTCGATCAGGCGCGACGGCCGCAGCTCGCCCAGTGCGCTGACCAGCGCTGCGCCGTCGCGCGCCACCTTGCCCACGATGGCCGGGCGCTCGTGCGCGGCGGCGTTGTAGAACAGCTCGCGCATTTGCGTCTCGACCATTGGGCCCTTTTCCTCGATCACCAGGATCTCTTGCAAACCCTGTGCGAAGCGCCGCATGCGCGTGGGTTCAAGGGGAAAGGTCAAGCCCGGCTTGTAGACCCGCACGCCGACCTCGTTCAACATGGCCGGCGTGATTTCCAGGCGGCGCAGCACCTCCATGAAGTCGAGATGCGCCTTGCCGCAGGTGACGATGCCCACCTTGGCCTGCGGCGCGGCGATCACCAGGCGGTCGATCGAGTTCACGCCGGCAAAGGCGCGCACCGCGGCCAGCTTGTCGGCCGCGCGCGACTCGATGCGCAGCGAAGGCAGGTCGGGCCAGCGGATGTGCAGGCCGTCCGGCGGCGCCACATGGCCGCTGCGCCGAGCCACGTCTTCGGCGCCGGCCCATTGCGCGGTGCGCGCCTGGATCGCATCCAGGTTCACCGTGGTGGCGCTTTCCACCACTTCTGACAGCGCCGTCAAGCCCGCCCAGGCGCCGCTGTAGCGCGACAGGGCCCAGCCGTACAGGCCGAATTCCAGCAGTTCTGAAACGTTAGCCGGCGCCAGCACGGGCAGACTCCAGGCTTGAAACGCCTGGTCACTTTGATGCGGCATGGAGCTGGACACGCAGCCATGGTCGTCGCCCGCCACCACCAGCACGCCCCCGCGCGGGCTGCTGCCGAATGCGTTGCCGTGCTTCAGGGCGTCGCCGGCGCGGTCCACGCCCGGGCCCTTGCCGTACCACAGGGCGAACACACCGTCGGCCGTGCGCTGCGGGTCGCCTTGCACGCGCTGCGTGCCCAGCACCGCGGTGGCGGCGAGCTCTTCATTGATGGCGGGCAGGAAGCGAATGCCCTGTTCGGTGAGCCGCGTGCCGGCCTTCCAAACCGCTTGATCCACCTGGCCCAAGGGCGAGCCACGGTAGCCGCTGATGAAGCCGCGCGTGTTCCAGCCGCGGGCTTCATCGAGCGTGCGCTGCATCAGCATCAAGCGCACCAGGCTTTGCGTGCCGCTGAGGAAGACGCTGCCGCCGCTGGCCCACAGGCCATCCTTGAGCTGGTAGTCGGGCCGGGCCAGGGTGTTCATCGCGCGCTCCTGGGGCGTGGGAGCTTTGGAGAATAGCCTGGCGTCCTCGGCTATGGAGCGGGATCAGGCCGGCGGGGCGTGCTGCTACGCTCGTGCATGGGGCAGAGCCCCATGCACGAGCGTAGCCGGCCACCCGACGCCCACGGCTTGCTCCACAGGCGCTTTGCACCACCGGCAGCCAGCGTCGGTCGATGCCCGATAAAGGTCAGGAGCGCTACCCCAGTTTCAGTGCATCACAAACCCGCCATTCACCGCCAGCAATTGCCCGGTGACGAAGCGCGCCAGCGGGCTGAGCGCGAACACCACCGCACCGGCCACATCTTGCGGCAACTGGTCGCGCTGCAAGGCGCGCTGCTCGCGGTACAGGCGGTGGCGGTGTTCGGGCACGTATTGCGTGGCTTCCACCAGCGTGAGGCCCGGGGCGATGGCGTTCACGGTGATCTCGTCAGCGCCCAGTTCACGCGCCAGGGAGCGCGTCATGGCCACGATGGCGCCCTTGCTGGCCACATAGGCCAACAGGTTGGGCGCGCCCCACAGCGGCGTGTCAGACGCCAGGTTCACCACCGCGCCACGGCCGCTGGCCTTCAGCGCGGCGGCACAGGCGCGCGTCATGAGCCAGGTACCTCGAACGTTAACGTTCATCACCTGGTCCCACACCTCGAGGTCCAGCTCATGCAGGTTGCGCCCACCCGAGTTGGTGATGGCACCGTTGTTGACCAGCCCGTCCAGCCCGCCCAGGGCGTGTACCGCGGCCGCAGCACAAGCGCTGATGCTGGCGGCCGCGGCCAGGTCCAGCGGCAGCGCCTGAACGTCTAACCGCTCGTTGCGCAGGTCAGCGGCTGCCGCTTGCGCTTCAGTGGCCAGGATGTCGGCCACCACCACCCGCGCACCGTGCTCGGCCAGGGCGCGCGCAAAGGCCAAGCCCAGGCCGCGGGCACCGCCGGTGACCAGGATGCGGTGGCCAGCGAGCAGGCCAGGGGTGTTTTGATCGCTCATGTGAGTTTGCTATCTAAACGGTGTGCCGTTAATGAATCACATATCTGGCGAGGATAGAACCACGATCAGCCTAGCATTTCAGGGTAAACACGAGGTTCTTTGGCGGCCGAACAGCTCAGCCAGGTCTTGACGAGGCGTGGCGAATTCTTATACTGTGTTCCAGATACGATATATTGTTTCATTAGTAGATCAAGGAAGTTTCATGACGCCAGCCGAGATCAGCCACCGCCAGGCCCAGCCCGCCGGCCTGGATTTCCAGGCCTGGATGCAGTCTCGCTGCGCCCTGTACAGCACCCGCCGCTACGACTGGAACGCCCTGAAGTTCCAGGCCGATTTCGACCCCAAGTACCGGCGCGCGCAAATGCGCTACATCGGCACCGGCGGCACCGGCATCGCGGCCGACAGCAATTCGGTACCGGCCGAGCACTTCACGTTCTCGACCATGGTCATCCCGGCCGGCCATGAAGGGCCGATGCATCTTCACACCGACGTGGAGGAAGTCTTCTTCGTCATGCGCGGCAAGGTCAAGGTGATGTGCGAGAAAGACGGCCAGACCTGGGAGGCGGTGCTCGGCGAACGCGATCTGATCTCCATTCCGCCGGGGGTGTACCGCGGCGAAGTCAACATCGGCGATGAAGACGTGTTGATGTGCGTGATGCTCGGTGCGGCCACGCCCATCACGCCCACCTATCCGCCCGATCACCCATTGCGCAATGTGAAGCGCTGAAGGCTCATGTCGGCCGCCCTGGACGCCCGTTTTCCGCTGCAACAAGCGGTTTGCAGCCACGGCCGCGTGGTCTGGCGCGAGGCCGGTGCGGGTGTGCCCCTGGTGCTGCTGCACGGCATCGGCGCGGGCGCGTTGTCGTGGGCCGGGCAGCTTGCTGGCCTGGCCGGCACGCACCGCGTCATCGCCTGGGACGCGCCGGGTTACGGCAGTTCAACGCCCCTGCCGATGGCGCAACCCCTGGCGGCGGACTACGCGCGTGCACTGGGCGAGTGGCTGGGCAAGTTGGGCCTGACCGAGCTGATCCTGGTTGGCCATTCGCTGGGCGCGCTGGTGGCGGCGGCCTTTGCCGCGCAGGCGGCCGAACAGGCGCCATTGCGCCTGCGCAGTTTGGTGTTAGCCAGCCCGGCCCGCGGCTACGGCAGCGCGGCGCCGGCCACCCGCCTGGCGAAGTGGCAGGAGCGCATTGACGTGATGGCCCGCCTGGGCCCGGCCGGCCTGGCCGAGCAACGCTCGGCAGCGCTGTGTTCAAGCGCCGCATCGCCCGCGGCGTTGGCGCTGGTGCGCTGGAACATGGCGCGCACCACGCCGGGCGGCTACGGCCAGGCGGCGCACATGCTGGCGCATGACGACCTGGCCACGCACTTGCGCAAGGTGAAGGCACCCACGCAAGTGTTGTGTGGTGATCAGGATGCCATCACGCCGCCCGCCGCTTGCCGCGAAGTTGCGGCGCAGGCGGGCGCGCCATTCACCTTGCTTGAAGGCGTGGCGCACGCTTGCTATGTGGAAGATGCGCCGCAGTTCAATGCGGCGTTGCTGAATGCGGTGCCCACGGCGGCGGCGGCATGACCGAAGCCGACCCCGCCCGCTACACCGTGCCCGGCCTGGAACGCGGCCTGCGCATCCTGGCCGAGTTCAGCCGCGCCGAGCCCACCCTGGGCGCGCCCGAGATCGCGCGCCGCCTGGGTGTGCCGCGGTCCACGGTGTTCCGCTTGCTGGCCACGCTGGAAGGCCTGGGCTTTGTGCAACGCACGCCAGACGGCCGCAGCTTCCGCCTCGGCCTGGCCGTGCTGCGCCTGGGCTTTGAGACCCTCGCCTCGATGGACATGGTTGAACTCGGCCGGCCCTTGCTCGAACGCCTGCGCGACGACACCGGCTACGCCGCCAGCCTGGTGGTGCGCGACGGCCGCGATGTGGTCTACCTGCACCGCAGCGCCTCGCGCTCGCCCTTTGCCAGCTCGGTGCAGGTGGGCACACGGCTGCCGGCGCATGCCACGGTGCTGGGCCAGGTGCTGCTGGGCGACCAGAGCCTGGCCGCGTTGCGCGCGCTGTACCCCGAGCCGCAACTGGCCGGCGCCAGCCCCAACACACCGCGTGACGCACCCGCCTTGTATGAACAGGTGCAACGCACACGCGAACGCGGCTGGGTGCTGGCTGAGGGCTTCTTCGAGCCGCACATCTGCACCGTGGCCGCGCCGGTGCGCGCGCAAGGCGGGCAGATTGCCGCGGCCATCGGCCTCACGATCCCGGGCGCGCACATTCCGGCCGAGCAACAGGCCGCCTTGGTGGCGGCGGTGTGCGGCGCGGCCGCGCAGTTGTCCGCCTTGCTCAATTTCGACGCACGCGGCGCACGGGCGGCTGCACCCGTGGTGGCGCTGCGCCGCGCCTGAAGAGCCAGCCCAGCCATGCTAACGATTGATTTGACTGAACGCCGCGCCGTCATCACCGGCGGCAGCTCCGGCATCGGCCTGGCCGCGGCCGAGCTGTTCCTGCGCGCCGGGGCGAAGGTGGCCATTTGCGGGCGCGATGAAACGCGGCTGCGCGCGGCGGAACTGTGGCTGCGCGAGCAGCATCCCGCGGCGCGCCTGCTGGCCCAGGCCTGCGACGTGTTGCAGGCCGATCAGGTGGCGGCCTTCGCGGCCAGCGTTGCCGCGCAATTCGGCGGCGCCGACATGCTGGTCAACAACGCCGGCCAGGGCCGCGTTTCCACCTTCGCCAGCACCACCGACGCCGCGTGGCACGAAGAGCTGCAACTCAAGTTCTTCTCGATCATCCGCCCCACCCGGGCCTTCCTGCCGCTGCTGCAAAGCAGCAGCCAGGGCGCCATCGTCTGCGTCAATTCGCTGCTCGCCGTGCAGCCCGAGCCGCACATGGTGGCCACCTCGGCGGCGCGCGCCGGGGCGCAAAGCCTGGTGCATTCCATGGCCATGGAATTCGCGCCGTTGGGCGTGCGCGTGAACGCGGTGTTGATCGGCCTGGTGGAGTCGGGCCAGTGGCGGCGGCGCTTCGAGGCGCGCGCCAACCGCGAGCAAGATTGGCCCGCCTTCTGCGCCGACCTGGCCGCGCGCAAGGGCATTCCGCTTGGCCGCCTGGGCCGGCCCGAAGAAGCGGCGCAGGCCATCTTCCACCTGGCCACGCCGCTGTCTTCGTACACCACCGGCAGCGCGCTCGATGTGTCCGGCGGGCAAGCCCGCTTCATTTGAGCAACCAGCATGCCAAACATCACAGGCCAAGTCACTGTCGGCCACCTCATCGCCGCCTTCCTGGAACGCTGCGGCGTCAAGGTGGTGTTCGGCGTGATCAGCATCCACAACATGCCCGTGCTCGACGCCCTGGCCACCCGCGGCGCCATTCGCTTCGTCTCGGCGCGTGGCGAGGCCGGCGCCGCCAGCATGGCTGATGCCTGCGCGCGCAGCACCGGCACGCTGGGCGTGTGCATCACCAGCACCGGCACGGCCGCGGGCAATGCCGCCGGCGCGCTGGTGGAAGCACTCACCGCGGGCACGCCGCTGCTGCACATCACCGGCCAAGTGGAAGTGCCGTACCTCGACCGCGACATGGCCTACATCCATGAAGCGCCCGACCAACTCGCCATGCTCAAGGCGGTGTCCAAAGGCGCCTGGCGCGTGCGCAGCGCGGCCACGGCCCTGGCCACCTTCAGGTTAGCTGTGCGCTGCGCCATGACCGCACCCTGCGGCCCGGTGAGCGTGGAAGTGCCGATCGACATCCAGGCTGAACTGGTGGATATGCCGGCTGATCTGGAACCGTTAACACCACCCATCAACCGCGCCGCGCCGGCCAGCGTTCAAGCGCTGGCTGATGCCCTGGCCAGCAAGCGCCGCCCGTTGCTGTGGCTGGGTGGCGGCGCCCGCGCGGCAGGCAGCGCGGTGGCGCGCCTGCTGGCCATGGGCTTTGGCGTGGTCAGCAGCACCCAGGGTCGCGGCATCGTGAGTGAAACCCACCCCATGAGCCTGGGTGCCTACAACGTGGCGCCGCCCGTGGAAGCGTTCTACGGCACCTGCGATGCGTTGCTGATCGTGGGCTCGCGCCTGCGCGGCAATGAAACACTGAAGTACCAGCTCAAGCTACCGGCCACGCGCTTTCGCATCGACGCCGACCCGGCCGCCCAAGACCGCTGCTACCGCAGCGAGATGTTCGCCTGCGGCGATGCGCAGCCCACGCTGGAAGCCCTCGCTGACTTGCTCGCAGGCCGCATGCAGATCGACCCGGCATACGCCGGCGACTTGAAGCGTGCCCACACCCAAGCCGTGGCCACGCTGCGCGACGGCCTGGGGCCTTACAGCGCCTTGGTTGATGCGGTGCAAGCCAGCGCCGGCCACCAGTTCAACTGGGTGCGTGACGTGACCCTTTCCAACAGCACCTGGGGCAACCGCGAACTGCGCCTGAACCACCCGCGCAGCGGTGTGCACGCCGTGGGCGGCGGCATCGGCCTGGGCCTGGCCATGGCCATCGGCGCGGCCGTGGGCGCAACCGTGCACGACACCGGCCGCAAGACGCTGCTGCTGGCCGGCGACGGCGGCTTTGTGCTCAACCTGGGCGAACTGGCCTGCGCGGTGCAAGAGGGCGCCGACTTCACCATGGTGCTGATGAACGACCAGAGCTACGGCGTGATCAAGAACATTCAAGACGCGCAGTACGGCGGCCGGCGCGTCTATGCCGAGCTGCACACGCCCGACTTCGCCTTGCTGGCGCAGAGCCTGAAGTTCGCGCACCGGCGCATCACCACCCTGCAAGACGCGGCGGCCGCGCTGGCTGACCTGGAACGTTCGCCAGGCCCGAAAATGCTGGAAGTGGACATGCTCAGCGTGGGCGCCTTCAAGACTGCCTTTGCCGGCCCGCCCGTGAAGGCCCAGGCATGAGCCCGCCGGTCCGCCCCAAGGGCGAACACCGCAGTGCGCAGCACGAAGGTGTGCCAATGAACGACCCACTGCAAGAACACCTGCCGCTGCGCGCGCTGCCCATCAACGTGGCCGGCGAATGGCGCCTGGGCCGCGGCGCGGCCTACGCCAGTATCTACCCGGCCGACGGCAGCGTGAACGCCGAACTGAACGCCGCCAGCGCGGCCGATGTGAATGAAGCCGTGGAGCGCGCCCACCACGCCTTCACCCACGGCGACTGGGCGCGGCGCAAACCGCACCAGCGCGCAGCGGTGCTGCACCGCGTGGCCGAAGGCCTGCGCGCGCGGCGTGAAGAGCTGGCGCAGTGGCAGCGCCGCGACAACGGCAAACCCATCACCGAAACGCGGGCCTTGGTTGACAGTGCGGCCGGCACGTTCCAGTTCTTCGCCGCCGCATGTGAAACGTTAGAAGACCACATCACGCCCATGCGCGGCGAGCAGCTCACCCTGAGCGTGCATGAACCGCTGGGCGTGGTGGCCGCCATCACGCCGTGGAATTCACCCATCGCCAGCGAAGCGCAGAAGCTCGCGCCGGCCCTGGCCGCGGGCAACGCGGTGGTGCTCAAGCCGGCCGAGATCACGCCGCTGCTGGCGCTGGAGTTGGCCCGCATTTGCGAGGCGGCGGGCGTTCCCAGAGGCATGGTCAGCGTGCTGCCGGGCAAGGGCTCAGTGGTGGGCGACGCGCTGGTCAAGCACCCGCTGGTGCGCCGCGTGGCCTTCACCGGCGGCACCACCACCGGCCGGCAGATTGCGCACGCGGCGGCAGACAAGATGATGGGCGTGTCGCTCGAACTCGGCGGCAAGTCGCCGACCATGGTGTTCGAGGATTGCGACGTGGAACAGGCCTTGGCGGGTGTGCTGTTCGGCATTTTCAGCTCGTCGGGCGAGTCGTGCATCGCTGGTTCCCGCCTGTTCGTGCAGCGCAGCTTGTACGCCCCGTTCATCGAGCGCCTGGTGAAAATGGCCACAGCCCTGCGTGTGGGCTGCCCGGCGAGCGAACGCACCCAAATGGGCCCGCTGGTGAGCGCGGCGCATCGCGCCCACGTGGCCAGCTTCGTGCAGCGCGGCCTGAAGGATGGCGCGCGGCTGCTGTGCGGTGGCGCACCCGCCACCGGCATCGGCCTGAACGGCGAAGACCTGAGCGCCGGCTGCTACTACCTGCCCACCATTCTTGATGGCCTGCGCAACGACCAGGCGCTGTGCCAGGAAGAAATCTTCGGCCCCGTGCTGGTGACCTTGCCGTTCGATGACGAAGCCGACCTGCTGGCCCAGGCCAACGACAGCGTCTACGCCCTGGCCGCGGGCATCTGGACGCGCGACTTCCAGCGCGCCTGGCGCGTGGGCCGCGCGGTGCAGGCCGGCACGGTGTGGATCAACACTTACAAGCAGTTCAGCATCGCCACGCCCTTTGGTGGCTGGCGCGACAGCGGCCTGGGCCGCGAGAAAGGCCGCCTGGGGCTGCTGCCTTACATGGAACAAAAGAGTCTTTATTGGGGGCTGGACCCGGCGCCCCTGCCTTGGGCGCAATGACGCGCCGGCTTCATTAACGTTTGCGTTCACTCATCAACAGGACAGGAGACTTGCATGACTCTCACCCGCTGCACCACCCGCCGCCTCGCCCTGGGTTTGCTGGCCGCCGCCGCGAGCGCGCTCGCCGCCGGCCCCGCCTTCGCCCAGGCCTGGCCCAGCAAGCCCATCACCATCGTCGTGGCCTACCCGGCCGGCGGCGACACCGACGCCATCATGCGCGTCTACGCTGAAAAGCTCAGCGCCCGCCTGGGCCAGCAGGTGCTGGTGGACAACCGGCCCGGGGCCAGCGGCGCCATCGGCAACTCATCGGTGGCCAAAGCGCCGGCCGACGGCTACACGCTGCTGTTCACGCCCAGCACCTTCCCCATCGCGCAGCATGTGCTGAAGCTGGCGCCGAACATCGCGCACGACGTCATCAACGACTTCACGCCCATCGTCAAGACCGGCAACATCCCGCTGTTGCTCGTCACCGCGCCCAGCACCGGCGTGAAGGACATGAAGCAATTGCTGGCTGACGCCAAGGGCGGCAAGGCCTTCACCTACGGCACGCCGGGCGCCGGCTCGCCCATGCACATTGGCGGTGAAATGTTGAACCGCGCGGCGGGCATCAAGATGAACCATGTGCCCTACCGCGGCGTGGCGCCGGTGGTGACGGATTCGCTGGGCGGCCATGTCACCGTGGGCTGGATCACCCCCGGCGCCGTGGGCCCGCACGTGCAGAGCGGCAAGTTGATTCCGCTGGCCGTGGCCGAGCGCGCACGCACCAAGCTCATGCCCGACGTGCCCACCTTGATCGAGCTGGGCTACAAAGACCTGGACATCAGCGCCTGGATGGGCCTGGTCGGCCCCAAGGGTTTGCCGGCCGATGTAGTGCGCACGCTGAACCAGCACTTCAATGAGATCCTGAAAATGTCTGACGTGATGGCGCGCATGGCCACGCTGGGCATCGAGCCCATCGGCGGTGAGCCGGCCGTGATGGCGCGCCAAATTGCCGCTGACCATGAACGCTTCGGCAAGCTGGTGCAAGAATTTGGCATCAAGGCCGATTAACCGCTACAAGCACGCGACATGACCATCCTGGGCATCGACGAGATCAGCTATGGCGCGGGTGATCTGGCCACCTGCAAGCGCTTCTTCAGCGACTGGGGCTTGCAGTTAACGGAAGAAAATAGCCATAACTTGATCTTCGAAACGCAAGATGGCGGGCGCGTGCGGGTGCTGGACCCGCAGATGGGCAGCCTGCCGCCGGCCATGGAAGCGGGGCCCACCCTGCACCAAGTGGTGTGGGGTGTCGACAGCGAAGCCAGCCTGGCCGCGCTGCGCACCAGGCTGCAAAGCGCGCCCGGATTCGTTGACTTGGCTGGGCGCGTCCTGTGCACCGACCCGATGGGCCTGAGCGTGGGCTTCCAGGTCAGCCCGCGCCGCGCGGTGGCAGTGCGCGGCAGCGGCGCCAACCCCTGGGGTGCGCGCACGCGCGTGAACCAGGCCAGCCCGGTGTACGAGCGCGCCACGCCCATCGAGATCGGCCACGTGGTGTTCTTCGTGGTCGATCTTGATGCCACCGAGGCCTTCTACGCGAGCCTGGGCTTCATCACCTCAGACCGCTACCCCGGCCATGGCGTTTTCATGCGCTGCGCGCCGCGCGGCGGCCACCACGATCTGTTCCTGTTGCGCAGCCCGCATGGCCGCAACGGCCTGAACCATGTGGCCTTTGCGGTGCGCGACATCCATGAAGTGTTCGGCGGCGGGTTGCACATCAGCCGCGGCGGCTGGGCCACGCAGTTGGGCCCGGGCCGGCACCCCATTTCATCAGCCTACTTCTGGTACTTCAAGAACCCGGCCGGCGGCTTGATCGAGTACTACGCCGATGACGATGAACTGACCGAAGACTGGCAGCCGCGCAGTTTCACACCCGGGCCCACGGTGTTTGCAGAATGGGCCATTGCCGGCGGCATCGACGGCCACACGCGGCGCCAGCACGGCACGGCAGCCGACGGCGAATTCTTGACCGAGAAACGTTGAACCGATGGCAGGAGGCCGCATGAACGAACTTGGCTACAACCCCATGCTCAAGCCACTTGCCAGCGCCGCCGAGCAGGCTGCATGCAAGGGCCGGATCGAGCAACCCGGCCAGGCCGCCAACCACATCTGGCAAACCCGGGCGGCACTGCCCACAACGTATGAGAACGCTCTGGGCGATGCCCTGGAGCAGGTGTTCGGCGGCGGCGCCCAAACGCTAACTGAACTGGTGACTGGTTTGAATGCCCACGGCTCGCGCGACGCGCAAGGCCAGCCCTGGAGCGAGGCCAGCTTCGAAGCCGAAATGGCGCGCCTGGGCGCTTGAGTTTGCAGGGAGGCCGACATGTCACCCACCGCACCCGCCCCTGATCTGAAGCAACATACCCAGCACCTGCTGGCCACCGGCCTGCGCGACCAGTGGTACCCCGTGGCGCCGAGCTGGCAAGTACAAGGCGCGCCGCTGGGCTTGACGCGCCTGGGCGAGCAAATCGTGCTGTGGCGCGACGCGGCCGGCCTGGTGCACGCCCTGCACGACCGCTGCCCGCACCGCGGTGCGCGCTTGTCGATGGGCTGGAACCTGGGCGAGCGCCTGGCCTGCTGGTATCACGGCATTCAAGTGGACGGCGGCGGCACGGTGCGCGAGGTGCCGGCGGTGGCCAACTGCCCGCTGGAGGGGCGCACTTGCGTGAAGAGCTATCCGGTGCAAGAACAGGCCGGCGCCATCTTCTTATGGTTTGGTCTGGATGCAAAGTCGCCACCCGCCGCGCTGCAGCTGCCTGAAGAACTGACGAGTGACGAGCATTCCCACTTCCTGTGCACGGCGCATTGGGCCACCAGCTACCGCTACGCCATCGACAACGTGATGGATCCGATGCACGGCGCCTACCTACACGCCGCCTCGCATTCCATGGCCGAAGGCGACAAGCGCAGCGAGATGCGGCTGCGCAAGACCGACACCGGCCTGGTGTTTGAAAAAGTCGGCCAGACCGGCGTGAACTTCGACTGGGTCGAACTCGGTGACACCGGCTGCCTGTGGCTGCGCCTGGCCATTCCCTATCAAAGGAAGTTCGGCCCGGGCGGCTCGTTCGGCATCGTCGGCCTGGCCACGCCGGTGGATGAAACACATTGCCAGGTCTACTTCTGGCGCACGCGCAAGGTGCAGGGCTGGCAGCGCGATGTGTGGCGCTTCTTGTACCGCAACCGGCTTGAAGGCCTGCACTGGGCGGTGCTGGAGCAAGACCGCATCGTGCTCGAAGGCATGGCCAGCGATGCGCGCGATCACGAGCACCTGTATGCGCATGACGCGGGGGTGGTGCGGGTGCGCCGCATGCTGGAGGCCAAGGCCAGTGAGCAGGCCAAGCGGCTGTTGGCGCAGCAGGCGGCTTAGCGCCATGGCCGTTTGGCGAATCGAGCGCCCTAAAATTCTTCAGCCAAGAAGGAGCACCTGTCATGTCAGACATCAAAGCCCTTGAAAGCGCCGTCAAGGCCTTGCCACCCCAAGAGTTGGCCGAGTTCAGACGCTGGTTCACCGAGTTCGATTTCGCCACCTGGGACGACAAGATCGAGAACGACCTGTCTTCTGGCAAGCTTGATGCCCTCTTGGCCGAGGCGTGCGCAGATCACCAATCCGGTGAGCACAAGCCGCTTTGAGCCACACTGCATCAGCGCGTTTCTGGAAGTGCCACGATGCACTTCCCGCCAGCGTGCGGGCGCTGGCGAAGAAGAATTGCGCGCTGCTGAAGCAAGATCCAACGCACCCTTCACTCCAGTTCAAGGTGCTTGGAGGCGGCAAGATGGTCAGCGCGCGAGTTGGCTTGCACCACCGCGCTTTGGGGCTGCCGCAGCCAACCGGTGTTCACTGGTTTTGGGTCGATACCCACGGTGAATACGACAAGCTCACCGGTGGATAGGTCGGCTGCTCGGCGGCCTGTTTTGAAACGTTAACCGTGCAGAACCTTGCCAGCGCCGGCCTGCTGCCCACCTCAGCGCGCACTCTCGCGCCGTTCAAGCTGCGCCAGCCGCAAAGCCTGGTCCAGGCCTTGGGCGCACTGAAAGGCGCCGAACAACCCGTGCTGCTGGCCGGTGGCACCGACCTGGTGGCCGCGTTCAATGAAGGGCTGCAACCGCGCGAACTGATCTGCTTGGCTGGTGTGCCGGAACTGCACCGCGTGGAAGCATTTGGGCAAGGCCTGCGCATCGGCGCTGCCGTCAACCATGCTCAAGGCAGCACGCATGCCTTGCTGGGTGAACAGGCGCCAGGCCTGGCTCAGGCCTGGGCACGCATTGCCAACCCGCGTATCCGCTTCACTGGAACGTTAGGCGGCAACCTGATGGCGCGGCGCACGCGCTATGAAGCCTCGTTGATGCTGGCCTGCGCCGGCGTGCAGCTTGAATTTGCCACGCCGCAAGGCGCGCTGGAACTGCCCGTTCTGGCGCTGTGGCAAGGTCTGCCCGAGCGCGCGTTGCTGGTGGCGCTGCGCCTGGAAACGGCTTCGTTGCTGGGCTATTTTCATGACCGCTCGCTGCGCCCGCTGCTCAACCTGGCGGGTGCACTGCGCCAAAGTGCCGCTGGCCTGCACTTGCGCTGCGCGGTGGCCACGGAGTACCTGGCGCCGGTGGTGCTGGAACTCGATCTGCCGGGCTTGGATGTGCGTGCCGTGGCGGCGAGTGCGCAGGCGCTGGCGCAGGAGGCCTTTGCACAATTGCCCGCGGCCTTCGCTGATGCCTCCATCACACCCGCTTACGCCCGCGCCGCCGGCAGCGCCTTGCTGGCGCGTCAATTGAAAGGCCTGATCCCGTGAGCGATGGCGAACACCTGCTGCTGCGCTTTTCGCTCAACGGCCGCCCGCTGGAACGCGAAGTGCCCGTGCAGCGCACCCTGCATGAACTGCTGCACGACGATCTGGGCCTGGCCGGCACGCGCCTGGCCTGCGGCGCCGGGGTGTGCGGCGCCTGCTTGAGCCTGGTGAACGGCGAGCCGCGGGCCAGTTGCGCCACCTTCGCCTTTCAGGTGCAGGGCTGCGAAGTCACCAGCGTCGAGGGCCTGGCGCGCGCGGGTGTGCTTCACCCGCTGCAACAAGCCTTCATCGACCACGGTGCGTTCCAGTGCGGCTACTGCACCAGCGGCATGCTGCTGCTGGCCAAGGCCTTGCTCGACCGCGAACCCAGGCCCAGCCGCGAACGCATCACCGAGTGGCTGAGTTCGAACGTTTGCCGCTGCACCGGCTATGCGCAAATCATTGATGCGGTGCAGGCTGCGGCGGCACGGATGGCGGGTACGCCAGCATGACTGCCGGGCTGGATCAGGTTGGCCACAGCCTGCCGCGCAGCGACGCCGTGGCCAAGCTCACGGGCACGGCCGTGTACGGGCCTGATGTGGTGTTGCCCGGCATGCTGCATGCCAAGCTGCTGCGCAGCCCGCGCGCGCACGCCCGCGTGCTGAGCATTGATGCCAGTGCGGCGCGCGCCATGCCCGGCGTGCGCGCGGTGCTCACACGCGACGACATCCCGCCCCACGTGGTGCCCTACTACGGCTACTTCATCAAAGACCAGCCCCTGGTGGCTTTTGACCGCGTGCGCTACATCGGCGACATCGTCTGCGCCGTGGCGGCCGACACCGAGGCCCAGGCCATTGCCGCGCTGCAAACGATTCAGGTGAGCTACAGCGACTTGCCCGTGGTGGCGAGCATCGCGGCGGCCACAGCGAGTGAGGCGTCCGAACTCTTCGAGCAAGCTCCGATGGGCATCGTGCCGCCCTACGGCGCCGGCGCCAGCGCGCAACTGCGCCCGCGGCGCAACGTCTGCTACGAGTTCAGCTACGCCATGGGCGCGGCTGATGCCTTCGCGCGCTGCGACCATGTCTTTGAAGACAAGTTCCACTTCTCCCGCATGACGCATGTTCACCTGGAGCCGTTTGTCAGCGTCGCGCACGCCACGGCGCAACACATCCAGCTTTGGGCAAGCTGCCAGAACCCGTTCCCGCTGCGCCGCGAAATCGCGCGCATGTTCAAGCTGCCCGAGAACGCGGTCAGCGTGCAGGTGCCGTACCTGGGCGGCGGTTTCGGCGCCAAGAACAACGTCAAGACCGAAGCCTTGACCGTGATGCTGTCGCTGCTTGCGGCCAAGCCGGTGCGCCTGGCGTTAACGATGGAGGAAAGCTTTCTCACCAACACCCAGCATGCCGCGGTGCTGCGCCTGAAGACCGGCGTGATGAAGGACGGCGCGCTGGTGGCGCGCGAAAGCCGCATCGAGCTTGACGCCGGCGCGTATTCAGACGCCAGCCCGCTGGTGGCCGAAAAGTGCGGCTACCGCATCCCCGGCCCGTACCGCTGGGAACACATCAACACAAGCTGCGCCTGCGTGATGACCAACACCGCGCCGGCCGGGCCGTTTCGCGGCTTTGGCGGCACGCAAGCCAGTTGGGCCAGCGAGTCGCAGATCGACATGATTGCCCAGCGCCTGGGCCTGAGCCCCTATGCGCTGCGCATGAAGAATTTGCTGCACCTGCACGAGCCCTTCATGCCGGGCGAGAGCGGCATCGACAGCGACATGCGTGAAGGGCTTGATTTGGTGTGCCGCGAGATCGGCTACCACGGCCGTGCGCGCGGCGGCGCAGGCGTGAACAAGCGCGGCACCGGCCTGGCCATCGGCTTCAAGGATGGCGGCGGCGTGAACAAGCCGGCGCAAGCTCGCGTGAAGATGACCACGCAGGGCGACGTGATCCTGCAAAGCGGCGGCGTTGAAATGGGCCAGGGCCTGCACACCGCGCTGGCCCAGGTGGTGGCTGAAGAGTTGGGCAGCACCACGGGCCGCATTCGCTTCGCGCCCATCCACACCGACGTGACGCCGTTCGATCAAGGCACCAACGCCAGTTCGGGCGTGGCGGTGATGGGCCGCGCAGTGCAGTGTGCGGCGCAGAACTTGAAGCGACAGGTGCTTGAATTCGCGGCCGCCCAGTTGCGCTTGCCCGTGGCTGATCTCAAACTGCATGATGGTGTCATTGTTCATGGCGACAAGCGCCACGCCCTGGGCCCACTGGTGATGCGCCAGTTCGGTGGCACCGGCTTTGAATTCAGTGCCGACGGCTTCTACAAACCCGAACTCGACCACCGTGCCCCGCTCGAAGCGCAGTGCGTGTTCTGGGAGATCGGCTGGGGCGCGATTGAAGTGGAGGTCGACACCGAAACCGGCGCGTTGAGCGTCATCAAGCTCGTGGCCAGTGGTGACACCGGGCGCTCGCTCAACCCGCTGCTGTGCACCGGCCAGGAAAACGGCGCCGCGCTGATGGGCCTGGGCCAGGCCTTGTTCGAAGGCATGGTCTACGACGCGCAGGGCCAGTTGCTCAACGGCACGCCGGGCAGCTACCGCGTGCCGCTGGCCTGCGACCTGCCGCGCGACTTTGTGACGATCACGCAAGAGCAGGGACATGGCCCCGGCCCCTTCGGCGCCAAGGGCGCGGGCGAGGCCACCATCCTGCCCATGGCCAGCGCCTTGGCCAACGCGGTGTTCGATGCCGTGGGTGTGCGCATCACTTCCTTGCCGATCACGCCGGTGAAGATTCTTCAGGCCTTGCAGGCCCAGGCCGCGGCCTGCACCGCAACAAACACTGCTTCGAGTTAACCCATGAAATCACTGTGTCTCTTGTTCTGCCTGGCAGCCACCGCCTGGCCCTTGGCCGCCCAGGCCCAAACCTGGCCCGACCGCCCCACCCGCTTCGTCGTGCCGTTCCCGGCCGGCGGCGTGCTCGATGTGCTGACCCGCAGCGTGGCCGAGCCCCTGGCCACGGCCACCGGGCAAACCGTGACGGTGGAAAACCTGCCCGGCGCGGCCGGCAACATCGGCATCGACAAGGTGGCGCGCGCGGCGGGCGATGGCGCCACCGTGCTGTTCGTGCCGCAAGGCAACATCACCATCAATGCCACGCTGCTGCCGCAATCGCCCTTCAAGTGGGAACGCGACTTCAAGGCCGTGAGCCTGCTGGCGTACGCGCCCAACGTGCTGGTGGTGCACCCCGGCGTGCCGGCGAAGAACGTGGCCGAGTTGCTGGCGCTGGCGCGCGCGCAGCCGGGCAAGCTGAACTACGGCTCGCCCGGCAACGGCTCCAGCCTGCACTTGATTGGCGAGCTGCTCAAGCGCGAAGCCAGGATCGACATGGCCCATGTGCCCTACAAGGGCACGACGCAGGCGCTGCAAGACATCGTGGGCGGGCAGATTCAAATCATGTTCGGCGCCGTGCCCACGCTGCTGCCCGCCATCCAGGCCGGCCAGTTGCGCGCCCTGGCTGTGACCACGGCTGCGCGCGCGCCCAGCTTGCCTGATGTGCCCACCCTGAGTGAGGCCGGCGTGAAGGGCATCGATGTGCCTTCGTGGTACGGCGTGATGCTGCCCGCATCAACCCCGGATGCGCTGGTGGTGCGCATTCAGGGTGCCATCGCCGGCGTGCTGACCCAACCTGCCATCACGGCCAAACTGCGCAGCCAGGGTTTGACGGTATTGGCCAGCAAGCCGGACGACTTTGCGGCGCAGATCAAGCGCGAAACCGCCACCTGGGCCACGGTGATCCGCGAGGCAGGGATCAAGGCGGATTGAGATCGGCCCGGGCTCTTGGCCCTGGGGCCGATCAACCGCGAAACGCTGCGCGCCGCGCCAGGAATTCGCCCATGTAGCGCTGCGGCTCGCCGGTGGCAAAGGCGGCTGCGAACTCGTCGATGCTGGCCGCGATGGCGGCGTCCACGCCCGGGCCCTCCCATTCGCGCAGCAGGCGCTTTTGCTGGCGCAACACGTGCGGGCCCAGCGCCGCCAGGCCTGTGGCGCGGGCGGCCACGGTGGCGTCGAGCTGCTCGTCGCCCGCCAGTTCATGCACCAGGCCCCAGGCCAGCGCCTGCGTTGCAGCAATGGGTTCACCCGTGAGCAGCAGCCACTGTGCGCGCGCCGTGCCCACCAGGCGCGGCAACAAGGCGGCATGGATCACTGAAGGAATGCCCACCTTCACCTCGGGCATGCCCAGACGCGCGCTGAAGCCGGCCACGCGCAAGTCGCAGGCCATGGCCAGCTCCAGCCCCGCGCCCAGGCACCAGCCTTGCAGCCGCGCGATTACCGGTGCCGGAAAGCGGCGCAGGCTTTCGCACAAGTCGCGCAACTGGGTGATGAAGGCGCGCGCGCTGTCGCCATTCAGCGCACACATTTCATGAATGTCGGCGCCGCCCACAAAGCAGCCGGGCTGCGGCCCTTGCACCACCAGCACGCGAACGCGGGGGTCTTGCGCCAAGGCGTGAATCGAGGCCGTGGCTTGCGCCATGCCAGCGCGGCCCAGGATGTTCAGGGCTTTGTGGCCTGGCAGGGCCAGCGTAGCCACGCCGCTGCTTGCATCGAATGATTGGGCTTGCATGCTCAGCGTTCAGGCGCGCTTGGCCACCAGGGTGAGGATGTCGTAGCTGGCCACCAGCTCACCTGTTTGGTTAGTGACCTCCACGTCCCACGCCACCACGCCCTGGCCCTGGCCTTTGGTATCGACCCGCTGGCGGTCGATCTTGCGCTTGCAGGTGAGGCGCGCGCGAATGGTGTCGCCAATGCCCACGGGCTTGATGAAGCGCAGCGTGTCCAGGCCATAGTTGGCCAGCACCGGGCCGGGTGCGGGGCTGACGAACAAGCCGGCCGCGGCCGACAAGACGAAGTAGCCATGCGCGATGCGCTTGCCGAACGGGCTTTCCTTGGCCGCCACCTCGTCGAAGTGCATGTAGAAGTAGTCGCCCGAAATGCCGCCGAAGGCGACGATGTCGGCCTCGCCCACGGTGCGCCGGTGGGTCAACAAGGACTCACCGATTTGCAAGTCTTCAAAGTGGCGCCGGAAGGGGTGAATCTCGGTTTCGATGAGCTTGGCGCCGCGCACATGCTCGCCCGTCACGGCGGCCAGCATGGTCGGTGAGCCCTGCACGGCGCAGCGTTGCAGGTAATGCCTCACGGCGCGCAGGCCGCCGAGTTCTTCACCGCCGCCGGCACGGCCCGGGCCGCCATGCTTCAGGCCAGGCAAGGGCGAGCCATGGCCGGTGGATTCGGGTGCCGCTTCACGGTCGAGGATGTGCAAGCGGCCGTGCAGCGCCGCCATGCGCGGAATGACGCGCGCCGCCACGGCCGGCGTCTTCGTCACCAGCGTGGCCACCAGGCTGCCTTGGCCGCGCGCGGCCAGCGCAATGGCTTCGTCCAGGCCGTCGTAAGGCATGAGCGTGCTGACCGGGCCGAAGGCTTCGATGTCGTGCACCTCATGCTGCTCAAGTGGATGGTTAACCAGCAGCAGCGTGGGGGCGAAGAAGGCACCATCGGCCACGCCTTCGCCCCGCGGCGCAAAGCCGTCGCTGGCACCAAAAACCTGCTCGGCACCGCGCCGCAGTTGCGCCACGCGCTCGGCCACATCGGCCTGCTGGGCGCGCGAGGCCAGGGCGCCCATCTTCACGCCTTCAACGGCCGGGTCGCCCACCACCACCGTGGCCAGCCGTGCCTTGAGCGCGCTGGCCACGGCGTGGAGCTGCGCGCGCGGCACGATGGCGCGGCGAATGGCGGTGCACTTCTGGCCGGCCTTGCCGGTCATCTCGCGCACCACTTCCTTGATGAACAGCTCGAACTCCGGGTCGTCGGGGGTCACGTCATCAGCCAGGATGGCGCAGTTCAATGAGTCGGCCTCGGCGTTGAAGGGCACGGCGTTCTTCACCAAGTTGGGCTGCACACGCAGCTTGGCCGCGGTGTCGGCCGAGCCGGTGAAGGTGACCACATCCTGCCCGGTCAACTGTTCAAGCAAGTCACCCGCGCCGCCAATCACCAGTTGCAGAGCGCCCGCCGGCAGCAGGCCTGACTGCACGATCAGGCGCATCAAGGCCTCGGTTAAGTAGCTGGTCGCCGTGGCCGGCTTGGCGATGCACGGCATGCCGGCCAGGAAGCTGGGCGCGAACTTTTCCAGCAAACCCCAGACCGGGAAGTTGAAGGCATTGATGTGCACCGCCACACCGCCGCGCGGCACCAGAATGTGGCTGCCGGCGAAAGCACCGGTCTTGCCCAAAGACTGCGCCGGCCCTTCGTGCACCAGGTTGCCCGATGGCAGCTCGTTCTGCCCCAAGCCGGCGTAGGCGAACAGGGTGCCCGCGCCGCCTTCGATGTCGACCCAACTGTCCGCCCGCGTGGCGCCGGTGTGGGCTGAAACCGTGTACAGCGCTTCCTTGTGTTCGAGCAGGTACTTGGCCAGGGCTTTGAGCGTCTGCGCTCGGGCCTGGAAGTCCAGCGCCAGCAGGGCGCCCAAGCCCACGCCGCGCGCGTGGGCCAGGCTGGCGCTGAAGTCGATGCCCTCGGCGTGGGTGTGCGCCACCACGCGGCCGTTAACGGCGCTGTGCAGCGGCAAGGCGGCCTGGGCACCGTGCCAGCCGCCGGCAATGTAGCTTTGAAGAGGTTGGCTCATGTCAAACGTTGTCGTGTGGGTTGTTGTGTGGGTTGGGGGGTCGAGGCAGGCAGCTGCACCGCGTGCAGGCCGCCCATGAACAGGTCGGCCACGATCGGCGCCATGGCGGCGTGGTCCAGCCCGGCTTCGGGCTTCATCCAGGTGAACATCCAGTTGATCATGCCGAACAGCAACATGGTCAGCGGCTTGCTCAAGCGCGCGGTGTTCAGCTCGGGCCGCACGGCGTTCAACGCCGCTGCCAGGCCGGCCACCACTTCACGCTCGGTATCGAGCACGCGCTCGCGGTCGGCGTCGTTCAGGAACTTCACGTCTTCGGTGAGCACACGGTGGGCATGGCGGGCGCCGGCATAGGCCTGAACGAAGCGGTGGATCATGTCGCGCAGGTGCGCCTGCGGCGCCAGGCGCAGCTCGATGCTCTGCGCCACCAGCGCATGCAGTTGCACCACGTGCCCTTCGGCGATGTTGACCAGCAGCGCGTACTTGTCGCGGTAGTAGTGGTACAGCGTGGCCTTCGACAAGCCGCAGGCCTGCGCCACCTGGTTCATGCTGGTGCCCACGTAGCCCTGCTGCGCAAACAGCTCGGCCGCGCGCTCAAGAATCAACTCGCGCTGCGCGTCGTAACCGCTGGCTCGGCCGCGGGCCATCGCGGCGCTAACGCTCGTCGAACGACAGCACCACCCGCTCGGTGAGCGGGTGCGCCTGGCAGGTGAGCACGAAGCCCGCCGCCACCTCGGCCTTGTCGAGCGCAAAGTTGCGCTCCATGCGCACCCGGCCTTCGAGCAGCTTGGCGCGGCAGGTGCCGCACACGCCGCTGGTGCAGGAGAACGGCACTTCCATGCCCGCGGCGCTGGCGCAGTCCAAGATGCTGGGCTGGTCTTTGCGGAACTCGATTTCGCGCGTCAGGCCGTCACGAATGATCACCACCTTGGCCAGTTCAGCGTCGCCCGGCTGCGCCTGGTGAATCACCGCCCCACCCGCGGCCACGCCTGGCTGACCTGGAACGTTGACCACGCCGAAGCGTTCGATGTGGATGCGCGCTTCGGCCACGCCCGCTTCGCGCAACGCGGCTTCGGCTTCATCGTTCATCTGGTACGGGCCGCAGATGTAGGCGTGGGCGATGCCGGCCGCGGGCAACACGCCGCGCAGAAATTCGGCCAGCTTGTCGCGGTTCATCAAGCCCATGTTCAAGGGCGCGTCGGTGTGCTCGTCGCTGAACACATGGTGCAACGTCAACCGCGTCATGTACCGGTTCTTCAGGTCTTCCAGCTCTTCCTTGAACATGGTGGAGCGCACGGCACGGTTGCCGTAGACGAGCGTGAAGCGGCTGTGCGGCTCACGGGCCAGCACGGTCTTCATGATCGACAGAATCGGCGTGATGCCGCTGCCCCCGGCGATGCCGACATGGTGGCGCTTGGCGTGAGGCTCGATCGGCACAAAGAAGCGGCCCTGCGGCGCCATCACCTGCAAGGCCGCACCGGGTTGCAGGTGGGCGTTGATCCAGTTCGAGAACACGCCGTCCTTGACCTTGCGCACGCCCACGCGCAACTCACCGTCATCAACACCGGCACAGATCGAATACGAGCGCCGCAAGTCAGCGCCTTCAATCGTGTGGCGCAGGGTGAGGTACTGGCCCTGGGTGAAGCCGAACACGTCGCGCAGGTCTTGCGGCACTTCAAAGGTGACGATCACCGCCTCGGCCGTGTCGGGCTCGATGCGGCGCACGGTTAACGAATGGAATAACGGGGTCTGGCTCATATGGCCTTGAACTCTTCAAAGGGCTCTTTGCACGCCACGCAGCGCCACAAGGCCTTGCAAGCGGTGGCGCCGAATGCAGCCAGCTTCTCTGTGTTGGTGCTTTGGCAGCGTGGGCAGGCCACGGCATCGGCCCGGCGCCCATGCAGGCGAATCGGCGCGCCCTGCGCGGCAGCCACCGGCCCTGGCGGGGCGATGCCGTAGGCCAGCAGCTTGGCGCGGCCTTCGGCGCTGATCCAGTCGGTCGTCCAGGCCGGCGCGCGTTGCAGGGTGATGCGCGCTTCGCCCAGGCCAGCGGCCTTGATGGCTTCGCGCACGTCCTTCTCGATCACTTCGGTGGCCGGGCAGCCCGAATAGGTGGGGGTGAGCACGACTTCCAGCGCGTCGCCGTGCTCCACCACATCACGCACGATGCCAAGATCGCACACTGAAAGCGCCGGCACCTCGGGGTCGAGCACGTGGTTCAAGGCGCGCCAGGCGCGGTCAACGCGGCTGGGTTTCACCACACGCCCCCAGGGTAGCTGCGTTGCAGGGTTTGCATTTCGGCCAGCAGCAGGCCCATGTGTTCGCTGTGCACGCCGCGCTTTGCGGTGGAGCGAAAGGCGCTGGCCTTGGGCGCACCCAAGCCGGCCTCGGCCAGCACCGGGTTGATCTGCGCCAACCACGGTGCGTGCAAGGTTGAACAAAGGGGCACCAGGCCGGCCGCAGCGGCGGCTTCGTCCACCGCGTCAGCCTCGAACAGTTCTGCGGTGTAGGGCCACAACGCCTTCAAGGCCGCATCACAGCGGCGCTTGGATTCGGCCGTGCCGTCGCCCAGGCGCACGGCCCAGTCGGCGGCGTGCTGCTGGTGGTAGCGCGCTTCCTTCACGGCCTTGCCGGCGATGGCGGCCAGTTCAGGGTCAGTCGATGAGGCCAAGCCTTCCCACAACAGTTTGAGGTAACTGGCCAGGAACAGGTTGCGCAGCACGGTGAAGGCAAAGTCACCCCGCGGCAGCTCGGCCATGGTGAGGTTGCGGTAGTCGCGCTCGTCGCGCAGGAACGCAAGCTGGTCTTCATCATGCCCCGCGCCTTCGCGCTGGCCGGCCAGGGTGAGCAACGCACGCGCCTGGCCGATCAGGTCGAGCGCCATGTTGGCCAGGGCGATGTCTTCTTCGAGCACCGGCGCATGCCCCGTCCACTCACCCAGGCGCTGGCCCAGGATCAGGCAGGTGTCGCCCAGGCGCAGCAGCGCCTGAACGGCCGAGTCATTTGAAACGTTGATCGAGGCTTGCATGGCTCACATGTGATCGACGGAATCAGGCAACTTGTAGAACGTGGGGTGGCGATACACCTTGTCTTCCATCGGGTCGAAGTACATCGCCTTGTCTGCCGGGTCGCTGGCGGTGATCTGGTCTGAGCGCACCACCCACACGCTGGAGCCTTCTTGTCGGCGGGTGTAGACGTCGCGCCCCATCTGAATGGCCATGGCGGCGTCGCTGGCGTGCAGGCTGCCGCAGTGTTTGTGGTCCAGCCCGGCGCGGGTGCGAACGAACACTTCCCACAAGGGCCACTCATTTGAAACCACAGGTTCTGCCATCTTGAATCTCCTTAAGCGGCCTGGGCCAGGGGCGCATGTTTGGCCGCATGCGCCAGCGCGGCTTCGCGCACCCAGGCGCCGTCGTCCCAGGCCTTCACACGCTCGGCCAGGCGCTCGGTGTTGCAGGGGCCGTCGCCACCCACCACGGCCCAGAACTCGGCCCAGTCGATCACGCCATGGTCATGGTGTTGCCGCGCTTCGTTCCATTTCAACGCCGGGTCGGGCAGGGTCACGCCCAACACCTTGGCCTGGTCAATCGCGGCGTCGATGAAGCGGGCGCGCAGCTCGTCGTTGCTCACGCGCTTGATGCCCCAGCGCATGCTTTGCGCGCTGTTGGGTGATTGATCGTCAGGCGGGCCGAACATCATCACCGAAGGCCACCACCAGCGGTTCACCGCGTCTTGCACCATGGCGCGCTGCGCTTCGGTGCCTTGCTTCATCATCACCAGCAGCGCATCAAAGCCCTGGCGCTGGTGGAAACTTTCTTCGCGGCAAATGCGGATCATGGCGCGCGCATACGGCGCGTAGGAGCAGCGGCAAATGGGCACCTGGTTCATGATCGCCGCACCATCGACCAGCCAGCCGATGGTGCCCACATCGGCCCAGCTCAGCGTGGGGTAGTTGAAGATGCTGCTGTACTTGGCTTTGCCCGTATGCAGGGCATGGATCATCTGGTCGCGGCTGGTGCCCAGCGTTTCGGCCGCGGCGTACAGGTACAGGCCGTGGCCGCCTTCGTCTTGCACCTTGGCCAACAAAATGGCCTTGCGCTTGAGCGTGGGCGCGCGGCTGATCCAGTGGCCTTCGGGCAGCATGCCCACGATCTCAGAGTGCGCGTGCTGGCTGATCTGGCGCGTTAATGTCTTGCGGTAGTTCTCGGGCATCCAGTCTTTGGCCTCGATGAAGTCGCCCGCGTCGATGCGCGCATCGAAGCGTTCCTGCAACTGCATTTCTTGTGCTGAACGCAGCGGTTTGCCAAGGGCAAGGTCTTCCTTGCTGGCCGTGTCCATGGCTTGGGTGTACATCTGTTGACTCCTTACTTTGCACGCTTGTCGATGGCGCGGCGCGCCTTGCCGGTGAGCGTGCGCTCGATGGCTTCGGGGTTTTCAACGCTCACCTGGGTGCTGATGCCGATCATCGTTTTGATGCGGTGTTGCAGGGCTTGCGCCAGCGCAACGCGGTCAGCATTCAGGTGTGCCTGGGCGAGTTCACAGCGCACCAGGACGTTGTCAAGGTGGCCGTCGCGGGTGACGATGATTTGATACTGGCCGCCGAGCTGCGCTTGCTGCAACACCAGCTCTTCAATCTGCGTGGGAAAAACGTTCACGCCGCGGATGATGAGCATGTCATCGCTGCGGCCCACGATCTTGCCCATGCGCCTGAAGCTGCGCGCCGTGGGCGGCAGCAGCCTGGTGAGGTCGCGCGTGCGGTAGCGAATGATCGGCATGGCCTCTTTGGTCAGCGCGGTGAACACGAGTTCGCCCTCGCTGCCATCGGGCAGCACGGCGCCGGTTTCGGGGTCGATGATCTCGGGGTAGAAATGGTCTTCCCAGATCACCGGGCCGTCTTGCGATTCAACGCATTCGCTGGCCACGCCCGGGCCCATCACTTCACTCAGGCCGTAGATGTCCACGGCCTTGAGCGCGGCCTTGGCTTCGATTTCACGGCGCATGGCTTCGGTCCAGGGCTCGGCGCCGAAGATGCCGGTGCGGATGCTCATGGCGCGCGGGTCGGCGCCGATGCGCTCGAATTCTTCAATCAACACCTGCATGTAGCTGGGCGTGACCATGATGATGCTGGGCTTGAAGTCCTGAATCAATTGCACCTGCTTTTCGGTCTGCCCGCCGCTCACCGGAATAACGGTACAGCCCAGCCGCTCGGCGCCGTAGTGCGCGCCCAGCCCACCGGTGAACAAGCCATAGCCGTACGAGATGTGAACCATGTCGCCCGGCTTGGCGCCCGCGGCGCGGATGCTGCGCGCGACCAGGTGAGCCCATGTGTCGATGTCATTCGCGGTGTAACCCACCACCGTGGGCTTGCCGGTGGTGCCCGATGAGGCATGGATGCGCGACACCTGTTCGCGCGGCACGGCGAACAGGCCGAAGGGGTAGTTGTCGCGCAGGTCTTTCTTGGCGGTGAAGGGGAAGCGCGCCAGGTCGGCCAGGGCATTGCAGTCTTTGGGGTGCACGCCTGCGGCATCGAACGCGGCGCGGTAATGCGGCACCTTGTCATAGGCGCGTTGCAGCGTGGCTTGCAGGCGCTGCAATTGCAGAGCGGTGATCTCGTCGCGGCTGGCCTTTTCAATCGGCTCCAGCGCGGCGGTTTGCGGGGCGTACATCGACATGCGTTTCAACCTTGATCAAACGGGCCCAGTGGTGTCAGCGGGCACGGCCGGCCGCCCCTTCATGGTGTGGCTGCGGCCACGGAACACGGCCACGCGCTCGCCGCGTTGGTTGGTCACAACCGCGTCATACAAGCCGGTGCGCCCGCCCTTGGCTTGTTCGGCGCAATGCGCGGTCAACACATCGCCCAGCTTGGCCGGCAACATCAGTTCGATGGCGAAGCTCGATGCCACCGTCAACTCGTCATACGAATTGCAGGCGTAGGCGAAGGCGGAATCGGCCAGCGTGGCGATCAAGCCACCGTGGCAGATGGCATGGCCGTTGAGCATGTCGGCGCGCACCGCCATGCTCAGGCTGGCGCTGCCGGGCGCCACCGCCAGCACCTGCATGCCCAGCGCCTGGCAGGCGGCGTCGTTGGCCCACATGCCGTGGCGCACATGGTCTGCGGTTTGCTGCGCAGACATGTTTGCCCCCCGATCGCGGGATACCGCGCTCGGCCCCCCGAGGGGGCGCGGGCCGGCTTGGGAGCGGCCCGGCGCTCGGCCCGCATCGGCTTGGGCATCAGGTTTTGCAGTCATCAGACTCAGCGATCTTTGAACACGGCTGCACGCTTGGCGCCAAACGCCGCCACACCTTCGCCGTAGTCGTGCGCGCCGCCCAACGCGGTTTGCACGCGGGTCTCGGCGTCAAGCGCCTGTTCCAGCGGCAGCCCTTGCGCGCCATCGAGCAGCGCGCGGGTTTGGGCCAAAGCGCTCGTGGGCATGGCCGCCAATCGCGCGGCCAGGGCGGCCACCTCGGCGGTAAAGGCATCGTCTTCCACACAGCGCCAGATCAAGCCGATGCGTTCGGCCTCGGCCGCGCTGAGCTTGTCGCCCAACATCGCCAAGCCCAATGCGCGGGCACGGCCCACCAGCCGCGGCAAGGCCCAACTGCCACCGGCATCGGGCACCAGGCCGATCTTGGCAAAGGCCTGAATGAAGCTGGCGGAAGCCTTGGCCAGCACCACATCACAGGCCAGCGCGATGTTCGCGCCAGCACCAGCGGCCACCCCGTTAACCGCTGCGAGCACAGGCACCGGCATGGCCTTGAGTTGCAGGATCAGCGGCTTGTAAAACTGCACCAGCACATCGTTCAAGCCCTGGGCCGGGTTGCCGGGGTGGGCGCTGAGCAGCGGGTCGCTCAGGTCTTGCCCGGCGCAAAAGCCGCGGCCGGCGCCGGTGAGCACCACGCAGCGCACCGTGGCGTCGGCGGCGGCCTCGCTCAAGGCAACGCGCAGCGCCCCATGCAGATCGCCGTTAAAGCTGTTGAGCGCGGCCGGGCGGTTCAGGCTCAGCGTGCGCACGGCGCCGTCGTGGCGCACCAGTACGAAGGCTTCTGACATGGGCGGGGCTCCTGCGTGGTCGGTGGGTCGGGCGGCCGATAACACTTTCGACCAAGCGGTCGGGAGATCATACCTCGCGCCGCAGCCGCGCCGGCCCGGCTGCCGCCACCCGGCGGCGAGTGCGGTGCGTGGCGGCATAGACTGCCGTGCCCACGCCGCCCCGCGGCGCCCCTGCCCAGGACCTTGCCATGGCCCAATCAGCGCTCAGCCGCCTTTCACCCTGCCACGCCGCAGCCCGGGCCGGCGTGGCCGCCTGGCTGGTGGCCACCGTGCTGGGCCTGGCCGCTTGCGCCAGTGGCCCGCCGCCCGCACTGAGCAGCGAACGCATCGCGCAGATCTTGGCCAGCCCCGACCGCAGCGCGGCCGACCGCACGAACGACCTGCGCCGCAAGCCGCAGCAACTGCTGGGCTTCATCGCCCCACGCCCCGGCATGGTGGTGCTCGACCTGAGCGCCGGCGGCGGCTACACCACCGAGCTGTTAGCCAGATCGGTAGGCCCCACCGGCCGGGTCTATGGCCAAAGCGCGCCGCGTGTGCCGCGGCCGGCACCGGCCCAGCCTGAAGGCGCGGCCTCGCCCAGCGCCGCACCGGCCCTGTCTGCGCCACCGGCCGGGCCGCCACGCCCCTCACCCGTGGCACTGGCCGCGCGGGCGCAGAACCCGGCTGCGGGCAACATCGTGGCCGTGGTGCAGCCGTTTGAAAACCCGGTGCCGGCCGAGTTGACGCGCCACGCGCTCGACCTGGTGACGCTGATGTTCAACTACCACGACCTGGGCCACATGGGCGTGGACCGCGACGCCATGAACCGCGCCGTCTTCGCTGCGCTCAAACCTGGCGGGCAGTATGTGATTGCCGACCATTCCGGCCGGCCCGGCACCGGCATTGCCGAAGCCGGCACGCTGCACCGCATTGAAGAAGCGTTCTTGCGCGCCGAGGTCGAGCGGGCCGGCTTCAAGCTAACGAGTTCAGGTGACTTTTTGCGCAACCCCAGCGACCCGCGCGACCGCAACACGCCCGAGCCACCACAACCGAAGGACGAGTTCGTGCTCAAGTTCGTCAAGCCTTGAGGCTGATTGACCCCGCCCCTCATCACCGCTGCACCGCCACACCGCCCCGAAAGGCCTTTCATCATGTCGCCACAACGCCGCTTCCTCCTGCTCACCGTTGCGCTGGCCGCCGCCGGCGCCGCGCCTGCCGTGCTGGCGCAGGGTTACCCGAGCAAGCCCATCACCTTGATCTGCCCCTGGCCGGCCGGTGGCAGCACCGACCGCCACCTGCGCGGCCTGGCCGAGGCCGCGGCCAAGCACCTGGGCCAGCCCATCATCGTGGAAAACCGGCCCGGCGGTGGCGGCACCACCGCCCCGGCCCAGATGGCGCTGAACGCCAAGCCCGACGGCTACACCGTGGCCCAGTTCCCGATGGGCATGCTGCGCATTCCGCACATGCAAAAGTCGAACTGGAACCCGCTCAACGACTTCACCTACATCCTGGGCGTCACCGGCTACACCTTCGGCATCACCGTGCGCGCTGACGCGCCGTACAAGACCTTCGACGACATGGTGGAGGCGGCGCGCAAGGCGCCGGGCAAGGTTGACGTGGGCAACACCGGCATCGGCACCACACCGCACCTGAATGTGGAGGAAGTGGCCTACCACGCCAAGGTGCAGTTCAATCACATCCCGTTCAAGGGCAACGCTGACCTGACCCAGGCCCTGTTGGGCGGGCATGTCACGGCGCAGAGCGACGCCACCGGCTGGGACAAGTTTGTTGATGGCGGCCAGATGCGCTTGCTCGTCACCTTCGGCGAGCAGCGCACCAAGCGCTGGCCGAACGTGCCCACCGCCAAGGAGCTGGGCTACAAGGTGGTGAGCAATTC
Organism: Burkholderiales bacterium; assembly: GCA_031418595.1. GTDB lineage: Bacteria > Pseudomonadota > Gammaproteobacteria > Burkholderiales > Burkholderiaceae_C > Rubrivivax. Next base: position 77,237 of record JANOXU010000052.1, on the reverse strand, counting down.
GCCCTACGGCATTGCCGGGCCCAAGGGCATCGAGCCGGCGATCGTGAAGACGCTGCACGATGCTTTCCGCAAGGCGTTGGACGACCCCAAGTACAAGGACATGCTGGCGCAGTTGAACCAGGAAGACTGGTACCTGAACAGCGACGAGTACACGAAGTGGGTGCAAGACACCTTCGGCAAAGAGAAGGCCTTGATCGAACGGCTGGGGCTGGCCGCCAAGCCATGAGTACACACCCGGCGCACCCGCCCGAAGGCGCTGCGGCGAGCCTGGCCGACCAAACACCCTTTCGCACGGTGGCCGAGCTGTTGCGCCAACACGCGCAGCAGCAACCCACGCAGCCGGCGGTCGTCGACGATGAGGTGGCCTACAGCTACGCCGAGTTCGACGCCCTGGTCGACCGCGTGGCCACCGCCTTGCAGCGCGACGGCGTGGCGCCGCGCGACGTGGTGGCGCTGTGCGCGCACGCATCGGCGCGTTATGCCGTGGTGTTCCTGGGTGCGCTGCGCGCCGGCGTGGCGGTGGCGCCGCTGGCCCCTTCGGTCACGCCCGAGCAATTCGGCGCCATGCTGCGCGACAGCGGCGCCAAGCTGTTGTTCGCCGATGGCGCCGCGGCCGAATTGCTGGCGCAAGCGCCCACGGGGCTGCCGCGGGTGCGGCTGGACGACAGCATTGCCGGTGCCGACTTCGAGGCCTGGCTGGCGCCACCCGGTGCGCAGCCGCAACCGGTGCAAGTGCAGCCCGACTGGGCCTTCAACCTCATCTATTCCAGCGGCACCACCGGCACGCCCAAGGGCATCGTGCAGCCGCACGGCATGCGCTGGGTGCATGTGCAGCGCGCCGCCCAATATGGCTACGGCCCGGGCATGCGCACGCTGCTGGCCACGCCGCTGTATTCGAACACCACGCTGGTCAGCTTCTTCCCCAGCCTGGCCTATGGCAGCACGGTGGTGTTGATGAAGAAGTTCAGCGCGCTGGGCTACTTGCAGCTCGCGCAGCAGCACCGCGCCACCCACACCATGCTGGTGCCGGTGCAGTACCAGCGGCTGCTGGCCGAGCCGCGTTTTGCCGAGTTCGACCTTTCAAGCTTTCGCATGAAGTGGTGCACCAGCGCGCCGTTTGCGGCCGCGCTTAAGGCCGATGTGTTGCAGCGTTGGCCGGGCGGCCTGGTCGAGCTGTACGGCATGACCGAAGGCGGCGGCACCTTCTTGCTCAACGCGCATGAACACCCGCACAAGCTGCACACCGTGGGCCAGGCTGTGCCGGGGCATGACATCCGCTTCATCGACGAAGCCGGGCTGGAGCTGCCCGCAGGTGAGGTGGGCGAGATCGTGGGCCACAGCCCCGGCATGATGAGCGGCTACCACGGTCTGGCTGAAAAGACGCGCGAGGCCGAATGGTTCAGCGCTGACGGCAAGCGCTTCATCCGCACCGGCGATGTCGGCCGGCTCGATGAAGACGGCTTCCTGATCTTGATGGACCGGCGCAAGGACATGATCATCAGCGGCGGCTTCAACCTCTACCCCAGCGACCTGGAGGCCGTGCTGCGCCAGCACCCCGCGGTGCACGAGGCCGCCGTGGTGGGCGTGCCCAGCGCCGAATGGGGCGAGACGCCGGTGGCCTTTGTCGTCAAACATGCTGGTGCACCCGGCAGTGCGGATGAACTGCGCCAGTGGTGCAACCAGCGCGTGGGCAAGACGCAGCGCCTGGCCGCGCTGCGCGTGCTTGAAGAGTTGCCGCGCAGCGCCATCGGCAAGGTGCTCAAGCGCGAGTTGCGCGACGGCTATCTGCCGCCGGCTTGAACGCCGCGCGGCGCGCCGTTGCGCCGCCGTGCCCCCACCGCGCGCGACGGCTGTTCAGCGCCCCAGCACCAGCTCGATGCGCCGACGAAGCCGCGCGGCTTCGTCGGCCGCGCCGGCTTGTTGCGCGCGCAAGGCCAGCACCTCCAGCCAGGCCAGCAAGGGGCGCCGCCAACCCTGGGCTGACGCCGTGTCGGCCGCCAGCGCCAGTGCCGCCGGGCTGGCCTGGCCGGCCTGGAACAGCAGTGCCGTGGCAATCAAGCGTGCCAGCGGGTCGGTGATGTCTTGCGCGCCAGCGCCAGCGCCAACGCCAGTGCCACCGGCCAGCACGCGCGCCACGCCGCGCTGCCCGGGCGGCAGCAGCTCGATTTGCGCCGCCGCCAGCGGCCGCGCCGCCAGGTGGTCAGCATAGGCACGCTCGGGCGCGGCGGCGTCGGCGCGCAGCCGCTCGAAGCCGGCGCAGGGCTCGAACACCAGTGCGGCCACCTGCGTGGCGCAGCGCATCAGCTCGGCACGCGCCAGCAGCTCGGGCTGGCCGCTGCGCCGCAGTTGTTCGCGCGCACGCTCGAAGGCGCGCGCCGCGGCGGCGGCGTCGCCGCTGAGGTAGGCCTCGGTGGCCTGGTCCATTGCCGCCTTGGCGTTGGCCTGCCATTCGGGCACGGGCGGGGCTGAAGCGCAGCCGGCCAGCAGCAGGGTCAGCGCCGCACATAGCGTGGCCCGCCGCATCGCCATGGGCCACCGGTTGCGGCTCATCGCAGCTTCAACTCCGTGTCGCGCGCAAACGGCCACTTGCGGTTGACCTCATCCACCAGTTGCTCCACCTTGCGCACCGTGGCGTCGACTTCGCTGCGCAGGGCGGTGAGATCGGTGGTGGCACTGCGCGCGTTGGCGGCCACCCCTTGTGCTTCGACCAGCACCGCATCCACCTGCTTCAGCGCCCCGCGCGCCGCGCCCAACAACTCGCCGAGTTGCACGCCGAGTTGCGCCAGCGTGGCGCGGCTTTCGCGCACCAGGCCGTCGGGGCCCAGCAGTTGGGTGTCGGCGCGCGCGGCCAGGCCATCGAGCCGCGCCAGCAAGGCGTTGGTGCGGGCCAGCGCGGTGCTCACCTGGCGCGCGTCATTCGCACCGGCCAGCAGCCCCAGGGCGCCGGCCGGCCCCTTGGCCTGTTCACTCAGCGCCTGCACGTTGGCCAGGCTGGCGGCCAGGCTGGTGGCCAGCGCGCCATCGGGCGCCGACAGTTGCGCCAGGTTGCTCAACACGTCGCGCGCCGCGGCCACCAGGCGCGGCAGCTCGGCGGCGGCGTCGCCCACCAGCACCTTGCGCTGCGCATCGGGCGGCAGCGGCGGGTCGCTCGGCACGCCGCTGTAGGCGCGCAGGTTGGCGCCGCCAACCAGGCTGCGCACCAGCGTGAAGATGCTCGATGTGCGCAAGCGATGCGCGTCTTTGCGCGGCACGTCGATCAGGATGCGCACGTTGCCATCGTCAGCCAGCTCAACGCGGCGCACGCGGCCGATCGGGAAGCCGGCGAAGGTCAGGTCCATGCCCACGCTCACGCCTTCGGAGTCTTCGGCCAGCAACACCAGGCGCTGCGTGGCTTCGAAGCTGCCGCGCGCATACATCAGGTACAGCGCGGTGGCGCCCACCAGCAGCACGAACAGGGCCAGCAGCAGCGCCGCCTTGAGCTGCAGGTGGGCAACGGGCGCCGCGGGTGGGTCTTGAGCCATGCCGGAGTGTGCCGTGGGTCAGTAGTAGTTGCCGATCAGCGAGACCGCCTCGATCAGCAATATCACCAGGAACATGCGCACCAGCCCAGCCACCTCGGCACTCGGCCCGCGCCGGCCGTGGCGCTCGCCGTCGAGCACCGCGGCCATCGGCACCAGCGCCACCGCGACGCCAAGGAAAACGACCTTGAGCCCCAGGATGAGTGCTACGGCGGGGTTGAAGACATGGCCCACCGTGCGGGTGTAGGCCGCCAGGCCCGAGGTGGTGAGCCCATAGACCGACAGGTAGGCCACCACCAGGGTGACGGCGCAGCTCATGGCGGCCAACAGCAGCGCACAAAACAGGCCTGAGGCCACCCGTGGCAACACCTCGCGGCGCAGCGCGTCGCGGCTGGCGGTGGTATCGGCGGCGGTATCGGCGTGGGTATCGGCGTGGGTATCGGCCTGCCACAGCGCCTGGCCGCGCAGCGCCGCCACTTCCGCGGCGTTGGGCAGGGTGCAGCGCAGCGCGGCAAACAGCGCAGCGGTGAGCGGGATCAATTCGAGCACCAGCACCCGCACCACCATTTCCAGCGCATAGCGCGTCAAGCCATAACTCAATGCGGTGACCAGCACGATGCGGATCACGATCAGGCTGATCAGCGTGGTCAGCACGGTGAACCAGGCCAGCATCGGCGTGGTGTCGTGCACGATGTGCTGGGCCAGGTTGCGCCCGTTCTCGGCGCGGTAGGTGGATGGCCGCAAGCCCATGTCCAGCAGCTGCGCAGCCAGCACCACGATGCCCCACCAGCCGGCCGCACGGCGCCGGGCGGCGCGAGCCAGTTGCGTGAACAGTTGTTGCACTGATGCGGCCGCAGGCATGCTCGGATCATAGGTCGCTGCCCCAGGCCAGCGGCAGCAAGGGCGGCGTCGTGGGGTCGAGCAATGAGCCGTTGCGCGCGGCCGGCATGCGTAGGTCGATGTGGCTGCATTCCACATTCACTCACCCCTGGACCTCAAGGAGGACTTGACCATGCCTGCGCACTCCACCCTTTCCGCGTTGCTTGCGGCCGCCATGGCCCCGGGTTCGCAACACACACCCAACGGCCAGCCACGCCAGCCACGTCAGCCACGTCAGCCACGCCAAGATCCACCGCGCCTGGCGCGATTCGCCTTGGCGCTCATGGCGGCCGCACTGGCCAGCGCATGCGGCGGCAACGCTGAAGCGCCACCCGCCGCCGAGCCGGTGGTGGGCACGGTGGCGGTGAGCGCATCGCTCGGCGCGGTGGCCAATGCCGAGGTCAGCGTCACCTGCGCACCCACCGGCGCGGTGCTCGGCACGGCCAACACCGGCGGCACGGGCGTGGTGAATGTCGGCACCAGCGGCGCCTGCGCCGGCCCGCTGCTGGTGAGCGTGAACGCGCGCAGCGACGGCGCCAGCACCTATTTCGACGAGGCCACGGCCAGCGTGCTGGCCTTCCCGGCCGGCAGCAGCGTGCGTGCGCTGGCGCCCACGTTTGGCACGGCCATGAGCGTGGCCGTGACGGCGCTGACCGAAATCGCCACCCGCCAGGCGCTGGCCAACGCCGGCACTTTGGCCGCGCTGAGCGCGGCGCAGGTCACCACCGCCAATGCCGCCGTGGTGGCGCAGGTGTTGGGCACGGGCGTAGCGCTGGACATCCTGAGCGCGCCGACGATGTGGACCGCCACCACCGCCGCGGGCAGCCTGGGCACGGGCGCTGCCGACCGCTACGCCTACTACCTGGCCGGGCTGGCACGCATGGGGCAGGGCAACGCCGCACCGGCGCTGGCCGTGCTGGCCGCGTTGGCCGCCGACCTGGCCGATGGCACGCTCAGCGGCAGCGCCAGCGGTTTCGTCTACACCGCCGGCAACCTGGCCGCGCTGCGCAGCGCGGCGCTCAGCGCGATGGCCGCTTACGCCAACCCGGCGCTGCAAACTGCGCTGGGCGTGGTGGTGACGCCGCCCGCCGCCGCGCTGGCGGTGAGCACGTTCACGCCCACCAGCGGTGCGGTAGACGCCGGCGTCACGCTCACCGGCACCGGCTTCGATGCCGACCGCTTTCACATGCTGGTGAAGTTCAGCAACAACTTGGCCGGCGAAGTGCTGAGCAGCAGCGCCACCAGCCTGGTGGTGAAGGTGCCGGCGGGGGCGGTGAACGGGCCCATCGTTGTGACCAACACGATCACCGGGCACAGCGTCACCACCAGCGCCGGCTTCACCGTCAACGTCAGCTCGGGTGGCGGTGGCGGTGGTGGTGGCGGCGGTGGCGGCACCGACACCTGGGCGTCGCGCGCCTCGCCCAGCAATGCCTTGCTCAACGGCTTGGCCTATGGTGGCGGCCGCTTCGTGGCGGTGGGCTTCATCCGCGCGCTGCTCACGTCCACCGATGGCCTGAGCTGGACCGCCGCCACCGCGCCCGACACCGGCTACTACAGCGCCAATGCCGTGGTCTGGACCGGCAGCCAGTTCGTCATGGTGGGCGACCAGGACTTCGGCTCACCGCTGCCGCCGCTGATCGCCACTTCACCCGATGGCAGCAACTGGACGCGCCGCAGTTGGGCGCATGGCAGCGAAACCGCGTTGGTTGACGTGGCCGTGGGCGGGGGCAAGCTCACCGTGGTGGGCGCCAACGGCAAGGTGGCTTCGTCCAGCGACGCCGGCTTGACGTGGGCCAGCGAAACCGCAACCGGCGCTGCCGTGGCCTTCACCGGCGTGGCGGGCAACACCAGCACCCGCGTGGCCGTGGGGCGCGATGCCAGCCACAACGGCGTTATCTTGGTGGACAGCGGCAGCGGCTGGCAGGCCGCCAGCGGCGCCAGCGGCGTCAGCGGCGTCAGCGACTTCTATCCGAAGGATGTCACCTGGAGCGGCAGCCAGTTCATTGCCGTGGGCGGCAGCTCCGCCAACTTCGGTGCCGACGCCGTGGTCATGACCTCCAGCGACGGCGCGGCCTGGACGCGCCGCGCCCTGAGCAGCACCGAAGCCCCGGCCGGGTTCAGCCTGCGAGCGGTGCTGGCGCTGGGCAGCACGCTTTACGCCACCGGTGACAACGGGCAGACGCAGCATGTGATCGTCAAGTCCACCGATGCCGGCGCCACCTGGACCGTCGCCTACCAGGGGCAGGCCAACGGCCAAGCCACGCTGGCCGGCATCGCTGCCTCGGCCGACCGGGTGGTCACCGTGGGCGGGGTGAAGTCGGTGACGCTGCCTTGAGTGGGCGGTAGGGCGGGTGTCACTGAGGGCGGGGCGCAGGGCGGCAGGCGGCGGCTTAGAACTTGTCCGTAACCCGATTTGTTTCGGGCTTGACGTGGCGCAGCGCCGGCGCAAACTGGCCGCCTGAGGATGCTGCCCATGAACACCGCCCGCCTGGCCCCCACCCCAGCCGCCGCCACCCGCCCCGCTGCCGTGGCCGGCAGCTTTTACCCGGCGCAGGCGCAGGCCTTGCGCGCGGCCCTGGCACAGTACCTTGGCGCCGCGCCGCCCGCGCCAGGCCCGCCGCCCAAGCTGCTGCTGGTGCCGCATGCGGGCTATGTGTACAGCGGCGCCATGGCCGCGCGCGCCTACGCGCTGCTGCGCGGCGCGGCCAGCGGCATCAGCCGCGTGGTGCTGCTCGGGCCGGTGCACCGCGTGGCAGTGCGGGGCCTGGCCGCACCCGCGGTGCAGGCCTTTGCCACGCCGCTGGGCCCGGTGGCGCTTGACCTGGATGCGCTGGCCGGCTTGCGCGGCTTGCCGCAAGTGGTGTTCAGCGATGTGCCGCACGCCCAGGAGCATTCACTGGAAGTGCAACTGCCGTTCTTGCAGACCTGCCTGGGCAACTTCAAGCTGGTGCCTCTGGCCGTGGGTGAGGCATCACCTGCCGCCGTGGCCCAGGTGCTGGAGCGGTTGTGGGGCGGCCCCGAAACGCTGATCGTCATCAGCTCGGATCTGTCGCACTACCTGCCCTATGAACAGGCGCAGGCCACCGACCAGGCCACCGTGCAGCGCATCGAAAGCCTGGCCACCGACCTGCACCCGAGCCAGGCCTGCGGCGCGCGCGCGCTCAACGGCGCGTTGCTGCTGGCCGCGCGCTTGGGGCTGCGGGCGCAGCGCCTGGGCCTGTGCAATTCGGGCGACACGGCCGGGCCGCGCGAGCGCGTGGTGGGCTATGCCGCACTGGCCCTGCGCGAGCCGGCGCCGGCCGTGGCGGGCTTGCCGGGCGACCAAGCCCTGGGTGCGGCGCTGCTGGGCGCTGCGCGCAACGCCATCAACCAACGCCTGGGGCTGCCGGCGCAGGCCACGCCCGACCACCCGGCGCTGAAGCAGCCCGGGGCCAGTTTTGTGACCTTGCACGACGCGCGGGGCCAGCTTCGTGGCTGTATTGGAACGTTAATGGCCACGCGCCAGTTGATCGACGATGTGCGCCACCACGCCGTGGCCGCGGCCTTCAACGACCCGCGCTTCGCACCGTTGAAGCTGGCTGAATGGTCGGGCATCGAACTGGAAGTCTCGCTGCTCGACGCGCCTCAGCCGGTGGCGTTCAACAGCGACGCGCAGGCCTGCGCCGTGCTGCGCCCGGGCGTTGATGGCCTGATCTTTGAATGGCAAGGCCACCGCAGCACCTTCTTGCCGCAGGTGTGGCAGCAGTTGCCCGATGTGAGCCGCTTCCTGGGTGCGCTCAAGCGCAAGGCCGGTTTGCCTGAACGCTTCTGGGCGCCCGACATGCGCTGGCAGCGCTATGGCGTGCGGCAGTTCAGCGAAGGCAAGGTGTGAGACGCTCTGTGCCTACTTCCGCGCAGCGGGACGAGCGCCGGGCCGCCATGGGCCACAGGCCCATGGCCTTCGGCAGGCACAAACAGTCCGCAGGGACTGTTTGTGTCCGGCCTCAGCCCGCAAGCCGGCCCTACGCCAGCCGCGGCACGCGGCTGGCCTTCGGCAGGCGTGAAACCGTCCTCAGGACGGTTTCACGTCCGGCCACAGTCCCCTCGGGGGAGTGGAGGCGGATGAGCAGTTCCCGCCTGCGCGGGAACTGCCCGCCGGAACGCCCAACGGCCTACCAGCCGTTGGGCCGGCGCGCGTACCCACGCGCCGAGGGGCAGTCATGAATCACCCCGCGCGCTGGTGGCACGCGCTGCCCGACGGCCGCATTCAGTGCGACCTGTGCCCGCGCGACTGCAAGCTGCACGACGGCCAGCGCGGCCTGTGCTTTGTGCGTGGCCGCGCGGGCGATGCGATGGTGCTCACGGCCTATGGCAGCAGTTCGGGCTTTGCCATCGACCCGATCGAGAAGAAGCCGCTGAACCACTTCTACCCCGGCAGCAAGGTGTTGAGCTTCGGCACCGCCGGCTGCAACCTGGCCTGCAAGTTCTGCCAGAACTGGGACATCTCCAAAAGCCGCGAAGTGGCCCGCCTGTCGGCCCACGCCGGGCCGCAGCACATCGCCCAGGCGGCCAAGCAAAGCGGCTGCACCAGCGTGGCATTCACCTACAACGACCCGGTGATCTTTGCCGAGTACGCGCTCGACACCGCCGACGCCTGCCACGCCCTGGGCGTGAAAACGGTGGCCGTGACGGCGGGCTACATCCACGCCGCGCCAAGGCGCGAGTTCTTCGCCAAGATGGATGCCAGCAATGTCGACCTGAAAGCCTTCAGCGAAAACTTTTACTTCAAGCTCACCGGCGCGCATTTGGCACCGGTGCTGGAAACGCTGGAGTACATCCACCACGAAACGAGTTGCTGGCTGGAGATCACCACTTTGCTGATCCCGGGCGAAAACGACAGCGACGCCGAACTGCACGCCATGACCAACTGGCTGCGCGAGCAACTCGGCGCCAACGTTCCGCTTCACTTCACGGCGTTTCACCCCGATTACAAACTGACCCACATCGAGCGCACGCCCGCGGCCACCTTGCAGCGCGCGCGGCGCATCGCGCTGGCCAATGGCTTGCGCCACGTTTACACCGGCAATGTGCACGACACCGAAGGCGGCAGCACGGCGTGCACCAACTGCGGCGAAGTGTTGATCGTGCGCGACTGGCATGCGCTGCTGCACCACAGCGTGAGCGAGGACAGCTGCTGCCCGCGCTGCGCCACGCCGCTGGCCGGGCACTTTGGCGGCTTCGATGCCGGGGTGCTGAACAAGCGTTTCGCGCCGCTGCGCGTGCGCATCCAGGCTTGAGATAGGATCAGCCCAGGCGGTGCAACGCCGCCACGTCGCTCGGACGGTTCCGGGCGCTAACGTATGAGATCACCACCATGAGCACTGCACAGGGCCAGCGCCGCTTTGCGCGCATTGACCGCCTGCCTCCCTACGTCTTCAACATCACCGCCGAGCTGAAGCTTGCCGCTCGGCGCAGGGGCGAAGACATCATCGACATGAGCATGGGCAACCCCGATGGCGCCACGCCGGCGCACATCGTGGCCAAGCTGGTCGAAGTGGCGCAGCGGCCCGACACGCACGGCTATTCGGCCAGCAAGGGCATTCCGCGCCTGCGCCGGGCCATCAGCCACTGGTATGAAAACCGCTACGGCGTGAGCATCGACCCCGAGAGCGAAGCCATCGTCACCATCGGCAGCAAAGAAGGCCTGGCGCATTTGATGCTGGCCACACTGGACCGCGGCGACACCGTGCTGGTGCCCGACCCGAGCTACCCGATCCACATCTACGGCGCGGTGATCGCGGGCGCCGACATTCGCAGCGTGCCGCTGGTGCCGGGGGTGGACTTTTTCGCCGAGCTGGAGCGCGCCATTCGCGGCAGTTACCCCAAGCCGAAGATGATCGTGCTGGGCTTCCCGTCCAACCCGACCGCGCAATGCGTTGAGCTGGATTTCTTCGAGCGCGTGATCGGCCTGGCGCGCAAGCACGATATTTTGGTGGTGCACGACCTGGCCTATGCCGACATCGTGTTCGACGGCTGGAAGGCGCCTTCGATCATGCAGGTCAAGGGCGCGAAAGACGTGGCGGTGGAGTTCTTCACCCTGAGCAAGAGCTACAACATGGCCGGCTGGCGCATCGGCTTCATGGTCGGCAACCCGGGCTTGGTGAATGCGCTGGCTCGAATCAAAAGTTATCACGACTACGGCAGCTTCACGCCGGTGCAGGTGGCCGCCATTGCCGCGCTCGAAGGCCCGCAGCAGTGCGTGCAAGACATTGCCGCCACCTACCAAAAGCGCCGCGACGTGCTGGCCAAGGGCCTGCAAGAGGCCGGCTGGAACGTGCCGCTGCCGCAGGCGTCGATGTACATCTGGGCGCAGATCCCGCCGGCCCACCGCGCCTTGGGTTCGCTGGAGTTCGCCAAACACTTGCTTGAACAGGCCAAGGTCTGCGTCAGCCCGGGCATCGGCTTCGGCGACCATGGCGACGACCATGTGCGCTTTGCGCTGATCGAGAACGAAGCCCGCATCCGCCAGGCGGTGCGTGGCATCAAGGGCATGTTGAAGGGCGGTTGAGGCCGCGTTTGCTGCGGCGTTGACCGCGCCCTGGGGCGCAGGCCTGCGGCGCGAGGGGCTGCGCTACATTGCACGCCAACAGGGACAAGATTGCCAGGCGCTGCCAGGTCGGTGGCGCCGGCCCACGCCAATGACACCCATGCCTTCCTTGCCCGCAGGCGCTGTGTCGCAAGCCGTGAGCCGCCACCTCTCGTGGCCCTTGCTGGTTTTTGTGACCGCGCTGCTGTGGATGATGGCGCTGCCCCAACACCACCCCAGCCTGGGTGACCCCGACAGCTACTGGCATTTGGCAGCGGGGCGCTGGATCCTGGCCCACCAGGCCGTGCCGCATGGCGACCCGTTCTCGCACAGCATGCCGGGCAGCGCCTGGACGACGCATGAGTGGTTGTCACAAATCATCTTCGCCATGGCGCATGCGCGGGCGGGCTGGTCTGGCATGGTCGGCCTGGCCGCTGTGGCCTACGCCGGCATGCTGGCATATGTGACGCGCTTTTTGCTGCATCGCATGCAGGCCGTTCACGCGCTGCTGTTCGTCGTGTTCACGGCCTACCTGACGCTGTCTCACCTGCTGGCGCGCCCGCACATCCTGGCCTGGCCCTTGATCGTGTTGTGGTTCGGCAGCCTCATCACGGCAGTGGAAGAACGGCGCTCGCCGCCAGGGTGGCTGCTGCTGGTCATGGTGTTGTGGGCCAACCTGCATGGCAGCTTCACCCTGGGCCTGGTGTTCGGCGGCGTGCTGGCGGCCGAGACGCTGTGGCTGGCGCCCGCTGGGCAGCGCGGTGCCACGTTCAAGCCCTGGGCGCGCTTCATGCTGTTGGCCGCCTTGGCCAGCCTGGCCACGCCGCACGGCTGGGACGCCTGGCTGTACACGGTGCAGGTGATGAACCAGAGCGTGTCGCTGCGACTGATCGGCGAATGGCAATCGCCGAATTTTCAGAAACTGCATGCGCTGGAGATCTGGTTGCTATTGGTGTTCGCGTTGGCCCTGCTCGGGCGCTTCAGACTCACGCTGCCGCGCACGATTTTGTTGCTGGCGCTGATTCACATGGCGCTCAAGCACACCCGTTACGGCTCCATCCTGGGCATGGTGGGCACCTTGCTCATCGCCGCGCCGCTGGCACAGCGCTGGGCCACCACCGCCGGTGCGGTGCGCCATGCCGAAGGGCTGGATCGCTGGTTTGCCGCCTTGGCGCCACCGGCCAGCCGCGCCGTGGCCGCTGCGGTGCTGGCGCTGGCCGGGGCAGGCGCCGTGGCCCTGGGCGCCTGGCGCGAGCATCGGCCGCTCGAAAACGTGACGCCGGCCGCCGCCGTGCAGGCCGCGCGCAGCGCTACAGGCGGCAAGCTGCCGGGCGCGGTGTTCAATTCGTACAACTTCGGCGGCTACCTCATCGAACAAGGCATTCCGGTGTTCATCGACGGCCGCTCCGACATGTATGGCGACGCCTTCGTGCGCCTGTATGCCGACGCCACGGCGGTGCACAAGCTCGACGCGCTGCTGGGCACGCTGGAGAAGTACCGCATTGCCTGGACGCTGCTGGTACCCGGCACGCCCGCCATCGCGCTGCTCGACCAGATGCCCGGCTGGAAGCGCGTGCATGCCGACGCGGTGGCCGTGGTGCATGTGCGCATCGGCCCGTGATGCCGGGCTGGCGCAGCGCACGAACCGCGTCGTGAAGCCACTGACCCGCCCGCTGCGCTACGCCGCCATCGGCGTGCTCAACACGCTGGTCGGTTACGCCTTGATCATGCTCTGGCGCGCAGCCGGCATGCCCGAGCTGACGGCCAATGCCGCCGGTTATGCGCTGGGCCTGTGCCTGAGCTTCTTGCTCAACCGCCGCTGGACCTTCATGGATCGCAGCACGGCGCCAGGCGCGGCGGCGCGCTTCGCCGCCATGGCCGCGGTGGCATGGCTGTGCAATGCGGGCTGTGTCTGGGCGCTGCTGCGCAGCGGCACGGCCGCGCCGCTGGCCCATGCCCTGGGCATGCCGGTTTACAGCTTGGTCTTTTATCTCGGCAACCTGCTCTGGGTTTTTCGCCGGCCCGGCGGCGGCGCGAAAGGAACGTCGTGAAGCAACTTTGCGTGGTGCTGCCCTGCTACAACGAAGAAGCCGTGCTGCCGGAGACGCTGCGCCGCCTGGGCGCGCTGATGCTGCAATTGAAGGCCGAGCGACTCATCGCACCGAGCAGCAGCGTGTGCCTGGTTGACGATGGTTCAAGCGACGCCACCTGGGCGTTGATCGAAGCCCACGCCCAGGCCGACGCCTGCATCCACGGCGTCAAGCTGTCGCACAACTGCGGCCACCAGAACGCTCTGTTGGCCGGGCTGTTGCATGCGCCGGGGGAGGTGCTGATCAGCCTGGACGCCGACCTGCAAGACGACCCCCGGGCCATGCGCGACATGCTGGCTGCGCACGCCGCGGGCGCACACGTGGTGTACGGCGTGCGCGAGTCGCGTGCCGACGACGCCTGGTTCAAGCGCGCCAGTGCACATGGTTTCTACAGGCTGATGCGGACCCTGGGCGTTGAGCTGGTGTTCGACCATGCCGACTACCGGCTGCTGTCGCGCCAGGCGGTGGAGGCCTTGCGCGGCTACGGCGAGACCGATCCCTTCCTGCGTGGCCTGGTGCCGCGCCTGGGCTTTGCCACGGCCACGGTGCGCTACCAACGCCATGCCCGCTTTGCCGGGCAGACCAAGTACCCGCTGCGCCGCATGCTGGCCTTTGCACTCCAAGGCGTGACGTCGTTCTCGTCCGCCCCGCTGCGGGCCATCACTGTGCTGGGCCTGCTGGTGTCGGCCTTCAGCTTCGCCGCCACGTTGTGGGTGCTGTGGGTGGCCTTGTTCAGCCACGCGGCGGTACCCGGATGGGCCTCCACGCTGGTGCCGATTTTCTTTCTGGGCGGCGTGCAACTGCTCAGCCTGGGCGTGATCGCCGAATACATCGCCAAGATCCACATCGAAACCAAGCGGCGCCCGCGCTACACGGTGGAACGCACGCTGTAGGCGCCACCACCGGCCCGGTGAAGATGTAACGCTTGCGCCGCGGCGTCGCGGCGCCTCAACTGAAGCGTTAACGATTGCGCGCTAAAGCCCGCGCCGCGTGACGTGTGTCACACGCAAATCAACGTTAGGAACTATGCACACCCCGGCACCGGGGATTGTTGGGGCGCGGGCGGCTGCGTATCTTTCGGCTCAGCGGATTCAACGACACGTTAACTCCCTAGCCCACAACGCAACGTGTCTTGAACAGCTCGAATCACCCGCCAGTTTCAACCCGATTTGCCAAAAGGAAATGTCATGTCAAAGCTCAGCCTCACCCTCGTTGCCGCCCTGACCGCCGCCGCCTTTGCCGCCCCGGTCGCGCATGCTGCCGTTGGCAACACTGTGGTCTACAGCTTCAACACCCAGTCAACCGCCGGGGCCACGCCCACGGTGTCGCAAGCCAGCTTGCTGCTCACGGAAACCGCCAGCGGCGTGAACTTCAAGCTCACGCCCGACTGGCACGCCAGCACCGGCGACCGCGTGCAACAGATCCAGTTCGCCTATTCGGGTGACGCCGCCAGCTTCAGCCACATGGCCGGCCCCGCGGGCAGCGCCAGCTTCGGCATGGGCGCCATCGACTCGGGCTACAACAGCGCGTTCAAGGTCACCATCAGCTGGCCGTCGTCGGGCGCCAACGAGTTCGACGACCATGACGCGTTCTCGAGCTGGTCGCTCAATGGCGCGGGCATCAACCTGGCCGACTTCGGCTTCACCGCCGGCTCGAGCAGCAAGCCCGCCCCGGCGTTCGGCGTGATCAGCATGCCCGGCGCGCGGCCGTCGAACTGGGTCGCGCTGGGCAGCCTCAACGAAGGCCCGCCGGTGGCGGCGATTCCCGAGCCCGAAACCTATGCCTTGATGGGCATGGGCCTGGCCGTGATGGGTTTCGTGGCGCGCCGCCGCAAGGCCCAGCAGCCCTGAGCCTCACTCCCCACCTCGTGCACCAAGGGCCTGCTTGCAGGCCCTTTTTCTTTGTCTGCGCGATGCGCCACTCAAGCGCAAACAGGTGGGCGTTTCACGGCGCCCACACCACCCTCATCGCGGGGGTTGGCGCGGCCGAATGGGTGACATATGGTTCAGTTACAAATTTCGGACGCAATGCGAGCCATCAAGCAGCCAGCGCGATGTATCGACCTTGCGGACACCCCGCCACTTGTGCGCCACATTGCCTAAAGGGAACTCCCCATGACCCGATTCATTCGCACCGCCACCGCCAGCCTGCTTGGCCTGGCCTTCGCCTTGCCCGCCGCTGTTGCCGCCGTGGGCGACACGCTGACCTACCGCTTCAACGCCGAGTCCACCGGCAACGCCGTGCCCACGGTGAACCAGGCCACTTTGCTGCTCACCGAAACAGCCACCGGCGTGAACTTCACGCTCACACCCCACTGGGGCCCGCCCACCACCGGCAACCGGGTTGACCAACTGCATTTCGCCTTCTCGGGTGAAGCGGTCACTTTTGTTGATGGTACGGGGCCGGATGCGTCGTTCGCCACCAGCATGGGCGCCATCGACTCGGGCTACACCACCACCAACCTGGTGGATCTGAGCTGGCCTTCGTCGGCCGTCAGCCCCAACTTGTTCAATGCGCTGGATCCGTTCACTTCCTGGTCGCTGAACGGGCCGACCATCACCTTGGCTGACTTCACCGTTCTCGCCACCGCCACCAGCACCAAGCCCACGCCGGCATTCGGCGTCATCTCCATGCCGGGTGCCGCACCGTCGAACTGGGTCGCCACCGGCCCTGGCGTCGTCGCCGCGATTCCCGAGCCACAAACCTATGCCTTGATGGGCCTGGGTCTGGTGATGATGATGTTCGTGGCGCGCCGCCGCCGCCAAGACTGATCTCGCACAACGAGCGCTGCACGCCACCCGAGCTGCGTGGCGCTGGTGGCCAAACACCCGAAGGGCCTGCTTGCAGGCCCCTTTTTCATGCCCGGGTAAGGGGTCAGGGAATGCCAGGTCGTTCAGTTCGGATTAGGCTTGGCCGCATGACTCCAGATCGCGCTGCCACGACCGCCTTGTCGTTCATGTTGCCTAAACCATGGCGCACCGCGCTGGTCGCAGCGGGCGCCGCGCTGGCCACCCTGGCCGGCTGCGCGGGCTACAGCCCGCAGGGGCTGCAAGCCGGCCAAGGTGAAGCGCAGGTGCGCCAGCAAATGGGCGAACCCACCGGCCGCCATGCGCTGCCAGGCGGGGCCGCCCGGCTCGAGTTCGCGCGCGGCCCGATGGGCCGGCACACCTACATGATCGACCTCGATGCCCACGGCCGCTTGCTGCAGTGGGAGCAGGTGCTTGACGCCTGGCACTTCGCGCAGTTGAGCCCTGGCCTGCCCAAGGCCGAGGTGTTGCGCCGGGTCGGGCGACCGGCGCAGACCATGCGCGTGCACAGTGGCAACGAGGTCTGGTCGTGGCGCCACGCCAACTACAACTGCCTGTGGTTTCAGGTTGAAATCACGCCGGCGGGCCAGGTGCACAGCGGCGCCAGTTTGGGGCTGGATCCGGAGTGCGACATCAACGTGCCGGGCGCCGGGTGAACCGATCGGAGGCTTGAGCCAGCGCCGTCAGCTCAGGGCCGACGCCGCGGCTGACTTGGCCATCAACTCCTCGCGCAGCCGCTTCATGCGTTCGCGCGGGTCGCCCTTGGCCACCACCTCATCGAGCTTCATTTCGGCGATGAAACGGCTGGGCACGCCGGCCACCATGTCGCGGCCGCGCTTGCGCCGCTTCAGCGTGCTCACCACCAGTGTGCGGCGCGCGCGCGTGATGCCCACGTACATGAGGCGGCGTTCTTCTTCCAGGCGCTGGGCGAGGGCGGCCATGTCCACCGCTTCGTCGTCTTCACCCAGCTTGAACGGCAGCAGCCCTTCGTTGATGCCCACCAGTTGCACGTGCGCCCATTCCAGGCCCTTGGCGGCGTGCAGGGTCGACAGCGTCACCACGTCTTGTTCATCCTTGCGTTCGGCCAGGCTGATGATGACGCTGATGGTCTGCGCCACTTGCAGCACGCTTTGTCTTTCGCTCTCCACCTGGCCCGCGGCTTCATCGGGCAGGCCACCGCAGCGCTTGGTGATCCACTCAACGAAATCGAGCACGTTGGTCCAGCGCGCGGCGGCCAGCTTGGGGCTGTCTTCACCGTCATGCAAATGCTGCTCGTAAGCGATGTCTTTCAGCCATTCCAGCAACAGGGGCCGCGCGGCTTCAGCGCCGCTGGTTTGCCGCGCACGGTGTTCCAGGTCGTTCACATAGCGGCCGAATTCATGCAGCGAACCCAGCGCCTTGGCGCCCAGCGCGCTTTCCAAGGCCGGCGAGAACAGGGCTTCAAACAAGCTCACCTTCCACTGCGTGGCGAACTCGCTCAGCTTGGTCAGCGTGGTGGTGCCGATGCCGCGCTTCGGTGTTGCCACCGCGCGCAAGAAAGCGGGGTCGTCATCGGGGTTGACCAGCAGGCGCAACCAGGCGCACAGGTCTTTGATCTCAGCGCGGTCAAAGTAGCTGGTGCCGCCGGACACCTTGTACGGAATTTGCGCCGCGCGCAGCTTTTGCTCGAAGGCCCGGGCCTGGTGGTTGACGCGGTACAGGATGGCGAAGTCAGACAGCTTCACCGCCCCCTCATTGGCCGCCTGGCCCGCGCGCAGGGCCTGGATGCGCGCCACCGCGCGCTCGGCTTCGTGCTCTTCACCGTCGCAGGCCAGCACCTTCACCGGCTCGCCTTCGCCGTGGTCGCTCCACAGCTTCTTCTCGAACAACTTCGGGTTGCAGGCGATGACCTGGTTGGCCGCGCGCAAGATGGCGCCGGTGGAGCGGTAGTTCTGTTCCAGCGCGATCAGCTTCAGGCCCGGGAAGTCTTGCGGCAAACGTTTGAGGTTATCCAGCGTGGCGCCGCGCCAGCCGTAGATGCTCTGGTCGTCGTCGCCCACGGCCGTGAAGGGCGTGGCGGGCGTCGCACCGTCGTGGCTAACCAATGATTTAAGCAGCTCGTACTGCACGGCGTTGGTGTCCTGGTATTCGTCCACCAACAAGTGCTGAAACTGCTGCTGCCACTTCGCGCGCACTTCAGCGCTGCGTTGCAACAGCTTCAGCGGCAGGCCGATCAGGTCGTCGAAGTCCACCGCCTGGTAGGCGGCCAGGCGCTGCTCATAGAGCTGCATCACGCGCGCGGCCTGGCGCTCAGCCTCGCTGGCCGCAGCGCCCGCCGCGCCGTCGGCGTTCAGGCCCTGGCTCTTCCAGCCGCTGATAGTCCATTGCCACTGGCGGGCCAAGGCGTTGTCGGTGCAACTGCCCACGTCGCGCAGCACGCCCAGCACATCGTCAGCGTCGAAGATGCTGAACTGGTCTTTCAAGCCCAGCACCGCGCCATCAGCCCGCAGCATGCGCACACCCAAGCTGTGAAAGGTGCTCACCGCCAGCTCACGCGCCGCGCGCGGGCCCACCAGGGCCTTGGCGCGCTCACGCATTTCGGCCGCGGCCTTGTTGGTGAAGGTGATGGCGGCAATGCGCGCCGGCGCCATGCCAGCTTGCAGCAGGCGCGCAATCTTGTGCACGATGACCCGCGTCTTGCCCGAGCCGGCACCGGCCAGCACCAGGCACGGGCCGCTGAGGTGATGCACCGCTTCGAGTTGCGCCGGGTTCAGGGAAACGGGGGGCGTATGGGTGAGCGTATGCATGGGGCGGCGGATGATATCTGCGCGCAGTGAGAATGCGCCCTGCCTTGAACCGAGCCCTGAACCGAGTTGCCGCCATGCCGCACACCACCCGCCGCCAGTTGCTCAGCCTGACCCTGGCCGCCGGCCTGGCCCCGGCCTTTGTGCGCCACGCGCGCGCGCAAGACCTGCCGCGCTTTGCCCTGGGCGTGGCCTCGGGTCAGCCGCGCCCACGCAGCCTGGTGTTATGGACCATGCTCACCGGCCCCGGCCTGCCCGAGCGCGCGGGCGTGCAGTGGGAGATGGCGCATGACGCGGCGTTCACGCAGATCGCCGCGCGCGGCAGCGAAGACGCTGAAGTGCGCTGGGGCCACAGCGTGCATGTTGAGGTGACCGGCCTGGAGCCGGCGCGCGAATACTGGTACCGCTTCAACGCCCTGGGCCAGCGCAGCATGCCCGCGCGCACCCGCACAGCGCCGACGAGCGACGCCGCAGCGACGCTGAAGTTCGCCATCGCCAGTTGCCAGCGCTATGACGTGGGCCATTTCGCTGCCTGGCGGCACTTGGCGGCCGAGGCGCCCGACCTCATCATTTTTCTGGGTGACTACATCTATGAAGGCGCCTCGGCGCAGGCGCCCTTGCGTTCACACCAAGGCGGGCATGCACGCACCTTGGCGCAGTACCGCCAGCGCTATGCACAGTACAAGTGCGACCCGGCCTTGCAGGCCGCGCACGCCGCCGCGCCCTGGCTGCTGGTGTGGGACGACCACGAGGTGGACAACGACTACGCCGGCCTCACCGCGCAAGACTTCTACGAGACGTTTGAAGCCCAGCGCGCCGCGGCCTACCAGGCCTACTGGGAACACATGCCGTTCCCCAAGTCAGCGCGGCCGCGCGGCGCCCATATGCGCGTGTACGACCGTTTCGAGTGGGGCCGCCTGGCCTGCATCCATGCGTTAGATGACCGGCAGTACCGCGACGAGCAAGCCTGCCCGCGCCAGGGCCGCGCCGGTAGCAACACGGTGTTCTTGAAGGAGTGCCCCGACCTGCTGCTGCCCGCGCGCAGCTTGCTCGGGCCCGAGCAAGAGCGCTGGCTGGCGCAAGGCTGGGACATGCAGCGCCCCTGGAACCTGCTGGCGCAGCAAACGCTGATGGCCCGCTTTTCCTGGAGCGACCCCAGCGGCGGCGCCGGCCGCTACTGGACCGATGGCTGGGACGGCTACCCCCTGGCGCGCCAGCGCCTGCTGAACGAAGTGGCCCAGCGCAAGCTGCGCAACCTGGTGGTGTTGAGCGGCGACGTGCACACCCACTACGTGGCCGACCTGAAGGCCGACTACGACGACGCCAAGGCGCCGGTGCTGGCCAGCGAATTCTGCGGCACCTCGATCAGCAGCCTGTCGCTGCCGCAGGGCCGCATCGACGCCGCGCGCCAGCACAACCCGCACCTGCACTACGGGCGCGGCGACCAGCGCGGCTACGTGATGTTCGAGCTGAATGAGCAGCGCCTGGCGGCCCGCCTGACGGCGCTGGACGATGCGCGATTTGAGCAAACGAACATCCACACCGCGGCGCGCTTCGTTGTGGAGCGCGACCGGCCTGGCCCGCAGGCGGTATGAAAGACTTGGCTGAACTGAACAGTTAGCGCGACATGCAAGCCATTTTGGCGGTCACCGTGCCGTTCTTCGCCATCGTGCTGGCCGGCTACCTGGCCGCGCAGCGCGGCGTGTTGCCTGAAAGTGCCATCCCGGGCCTGAACGCCTTCGTGTTGTTCTTCGCCTTGCCGTGCATGTTGTTCCGCTTTGGCGCCAACACGCCGCTGGTGCAACTGCTCAACCCGGCGCTGCTGGGCGTGTACTTGCTGTGCGCGGCGCTGCTGGTGTTCAGCACCATCATGGCCACGCTGGGCGAGCGCGTGCATTTGAAGGACGCCGCCTTCGGCGCGCTGGTGGCGGCCTTCCCCAACACCGGCTTCATGGGTGTGCCGCTGCTGGTGGCGCTGTTGGGCCCGGCCGCGGCCGGGCCGATGATCTGCACGATATTGGTCGACCTGTTCCTCACCACTTCGGCCTGCATCGCCATCGCCCAGGCGCATGACGCCAGCGGCCAGGGCGCGCGCGCTGCGGCGCGCCTGGCGCTGCGCGGCACGCTGGGCAACCCGTTGCCGTGGGCGATTGCGCTGGGCGCGGTGTTTTCCGGGCTGGGCTGGCAGCTCGGCGGGCCGGTGGAGGTGGTGGTGCGCATGCTGGGTGATGCCGCCAGCCCGGTGGCCCTGTTCACCATCGGCGCGGTGCTGTGGCGCGCCGGCCGCCATGCCCATTCACGCACGCCGCTGGCGCTGTACCTGCCGGTGGCGCTGATGAAGCTGCTGCTGCACCCGCTGCTGGTGTTTTTGCTGGCCGGCGCGGCGCGGCAATTGGGCGCGCCGCTGAGCAGCTTTGAGATCACCGTCATCACCCTCACCGCTGCGCTGCCCAGCGCCAGCAACGTGGCCATGCTGGCCGAACGCTATGGCGCCGACAACGGCCGCGTGGCGCGCATCATCCTGGCCAGCACGGCGCTGGCCTTTGTCAGCTTCACACTGCTGGCCTGGGCCTTCGGCGCGCAACCTTTGAGGTAAGCCAAGGCTGCGCCACCGGGTTCACAGCGACAGCGGGTCAACGTCGATCGCCCAGCGCAGCAGCCCTTTGTGGCGCGAACGCACGCCATGCAGCGTGGCCAGCCAGGCCGCCAAGAAGGCTTGCAGCCGCGCCCGCGAGGCTGACTCCACCAGCATCTGCATGCGCTCGACGTTGGCCACGCGCGCCACGCCGGGTGGCGTGGGCGGGTAGATGCTGACTGCTTCATGCCCGCCAATGCTGCCGGCCTGCGCGGTGGCGTCGCGCAAAAAGGCCGCCGCCACCTCAGCGCTGCGCGCTTCGGCACGCAACACGGCCAGGTGCGAATACGGCGGCATGGCCGCGGCGCGGCGTTCTTGCAATTGCAGCGCCGCGTAGGCGGCAAAGTCATGCTCGCGCAGCGCGGCGTACAACGCATGGCGCGGGTGCCAGGTTTGCAGCCACATCTCGCTACCGGCGGCTTGCTCGGCGTCGCGCCCGGCGCGGCCGGCGGCCTGCATCAACAGCGCGAACAAGCGCTCGGGCGCGCGGAAGTCGCTGGCGAACAGCGCCGCGTCGGGGTTCACCGCGGCCACCAGGGTGATGCGGCGAAAGTCGTGGCCCTTGGCGATCATCTGCGTGCCCACCAGCACATCGACCTCGCCGCTGTGCACAGCTGTTAACTGGGCTTGCAATGCGCCCTTCACGCGCGTGGTGTCGGCGTCGATGCGCGCCACGCGCGCACCGGGCAACAAGGTGGCAAGTTGCTCTTCGAGCTTTTCGGTGCCACGGCCGATGGCTGCGATGTCCAGGTTACCGCACTCGGGGCAGGCGCGCGGCACCGGCTGGGCGTGGCCGCAGTGGTGGCAGCGCAGGCTGCGGTCGAGCTTGTGGAACACGCGCCAGGCGCTGCAATGCGGGCAGTCGCTCTTCCAGCTGCATGCGCCGCAATGCAGCACCGGTGCATAGCCGCGGCGGTTCAGGAACAACAGGCTTTGCTCGCCCTTGGCGATGCGCGCTTGCACCGCTGCCAAAAGCGCCGGCGCCAAGGCCGGCGACTCGCCGCGCACTTTGGGCAATGCGCCCATGTCCACCACGCGCAGCCGCGGCAACGCGCCCGCGCCGACACGTTCTTTCAGGCTGAGCAGGGCGTAGCGGCCGCTTTGCGCATGGGCCCAGGTTTCGAGCGACGGCGTGGCCGAGCCCAGCAGCACCGGCACGCCTTCAAGCCGGCCGCGGTACACCGCCAGGTCGCGCGCCGAGTAGCGGGCGCCTTCTTGCTGTTTGAACGAGGGGTCGTGCTCTTCATCGACCACGATCAAGCCCAGCCGCGGCAGCGAGGCAAACACGGCCAGGCGCGTGCCCAGCACCAGGCTGGCCGCGCCGGCATGGGCGGCCAGCCAGTCTTGCGCGCGTTGCACGGGCGTGGTGCCGCTGTGCAGCACGGCCAGGCGCTGGCCCGGGAAGCGCTGCGCAAAGCGGCCCTGCAACTGCGGCGTGAGGTTGATCTCGGGCACCAGCACCAACACCTGGCGGCCCTGGCTCAGCGCGTGGGCGGCGGCGCGCAGGTAGACCTCGGTCTTGCCACTGCCCGTGACGCCGTGCAGCAACACCGTTTGCGGCGCCACCAGGTCGTGCAGCGCGGCCACGGCGCCGGCCTGTTCTTCGGTCAGCACCGGCAGGGGTGGCGCAGCGCTGGCGGCGGGCAGCGGCACCGGTTTGGCCCAGCGCTTCAGGCGCTTGGCCAGCAAGGCGTCATCGGGCTCGCGCAGCGCCGGGGGCAATTGCGCCAGCGCCACCTCGCCCACACTGCGCTGGTAGTAGGCAGCGGCAAAGTCCACCAGTTGCATCCAGGCCAAGCTCAGCGGCGCGGCGCCTGGCACCACTTGGACCACGCTGCGCAGACGGTCTGGCGCCACGCTGTCGTCGGCCTGGCCGTGCCAGACGACGCCGGTCACCTCGCGCGCGCCCAAGGGCACACGCACCAGCGTGCCGGGTGCCAGGTGCTCACCACACCTGTAAGCCAACAGCCCTGCCAACCCACTGTGCTGCGGCGTCTCCACAGCCACTGGGTAAACCCGCCCTTCATTCATACCAGTGTTGTTACAAGTTGCGCGAAGGTGTTCATCAAACCTTCACGATTGCGCCTTAAGTGACTGATCGCTCAGGACTTTTCGACCTGTCCACCGCTGCTGTGGATAACTTTGTTGAGAAACCATCCACAGGTGTCCATAAAGCCTTGATTCATGCGGGTTTGAGCCAGATTGCCTCTTGGAATTGCAACATAGGGGGTCTGTGCAAATTCATGCAAATCAAGCACTTAGCGTTAACCGCTGGGTGCGCTGACAAATCTCGCTACACCTGTAAGCCGTTGCATCGCATGCCGCGACTTTGGGGATAAGTCAAGTCCTGAGCGCTCACTTACCTCGCATTTGGCCCGCGCCGGGGCGGCGCTCACGGCTGTTTGCGGCGCAGCAAGCGCGAGTGGCTGTGCACCGCCTCCACCAGTGCTTGCACGGCCGCTGGCGGGGTGTGCTGGCTGATGCCATGTCCCAAGTTGAAGACATGGCCGTCCCAACCGCCGTCTGCCCGCTGCGGTGGGCCGAAAGCATCGAGCACGGCGCGCGCTTGCCGGTGCACGGCATCGGCCGGGGCAAACAGCACGGCCGGATCCAGGTTGCCCTGCAAGGCGACCTTGCCGCCTACCTGCGCCCGCGCGCGGGCCAGGTTGACGGTCCAGTCCACGCCCACCACATCGGCGCCGCTGTGCGCAATGTCGTCCAGCCACGGCCCGCCGCCCTTGGTGAAGACGATGGCCGGGATGCGCACGCCCTCATGCTCGCGCTTCAGCCCAGCCAACACCTGGCGCGTGTAGGCCAGGCTGAACGCCTGGAATGCACCATCGGCCAGCACACCACCCCAGGAGTCGAACACCATCACCGCCTGCGCGCCGGCTTCGATCTGGGCGTTCAGGTAGGCCGCCACGGCCTGGGCATTGATGGCCAGGATGCGGTGCATCAGGTCGGGGCGCGCATACAGCAGGGTCTTGACGTGGCGGTAGTCGTCGCTGCCGCGGCCTTCGACCATGTAGCAACCCAGCGTCCAGGGGCAGCCGCAAAAGCCGATCAACCGCACCCGGCCGTGCAGCGCCGAGCGGATCGACGCCACGGCATCGAACACGTAGCGCAGGCGTTGCATGTCGGGCACCTGCAGCGCGGCCACCGCGGCTTCGTCGCGCACCGTGCGCTCGAAGCGCGGGCCTTCGCCATCGGCAAAGCTCAGGCCCAGGCCCATGGCGTCGGGCACGGTGAGGATGTCTGAAAACAGAATCGCCGCGTCCAGTGCGTAGCGCTCCAGCGGCTGCAGCGTCACCTCGGTGGCGTAGGCCGGGCTGGTGGCCAGACCCATGAAACTGCCGGCGCGCGCACGGGTGGCGCGGTACTCTGGCAGGTAGCGGCCGGCCTGGCGCATCAGCCACACCGGCGTGTGTTCGGTGGGCTGGCGCAAGCAAGCGCGGATGAAGGTGTCGTTTTGCAGCGGTGCGGGCATGGGGTGGATTATCCGGGGGCACCCTTGAAGCAGGCGCCGGCCGACTCAAATTGCACTGGCAAGCTCCCCCGCCGGGGCGGTTGAGGGTGCACCGCTATGATCGCCGCGCTCCAGACGAAAGGACATCTCATGCTGTTCGCACGCATTGCCACCTGGCTGACCGCCGCCGCGGCCACCCTCACCCTGGCCGGTTGCGGCTACAACGATTTCCAACGCCTCGATGAAGGCGTGAAAGCCGCCTGGTCCGAAGTGGTGAACCAGTACCAACGCCGCGCCGACCTGATCCCCAACATCGTGGCCACGGTCAAGGGCGAAGCCGGGTTCGAGCAAGACACGCTGACGAAAGTGATCGAAGCCCGCTCGCGGGCCACCGGCATCCAGGCCACGCCCGAGTTGGTGAACAACCCCGAGGCGTTCAAGAAGTTCCAGGCCGCGCAGGGCGAACTCACAGGCGCGCTGAGCCGGCTGATGGTGGTGGCCGAGCAGTACCCCAACCTGAAGGCCAACGCCGCGTTCCAAGACTTGCGCGTGCAGTTGGAAGGCACCGAGAACCGCATCACGGTGGCGCGCAACCGCTACATCAAGGAAGTGGCGGCTTACAACGTGCTCACGCGCAGCTTCCCCACCAACCTGACGGCGATGCTGTTCAGCTACGCCGTCAAGCCCAGCTTCACGGTCGAAAACGAAGCCGCGATTGCCAAGCCGCCAGCGGTGAACTTCGACAAGCCGGCGGCCTCGGCCCCGGGCAAGTAAGCCAGCGTCCAAGCTGCCATGCCCCACTGGCTGCGCACCCTGGCCGGGTGGCTGCTGCTCGCCGCCGCGCCGCTGCTGTGGGCGCAAGGGGTGCAAGAGGTGCCGGCCCTGCGCGGCCGGGTCATCGACCAAACCGGCACCTTGAGCAGCGCCCAGGTGCAGGCGCTGGACGCCAAGCTGGCCGCGTTCGAGCAAGCCGCCGGGCCGCAGATCGTGGTGTTGTTGATTGCCACCACGCAGCCCGAAGACATCTCGTCCTACGCCCAGCGCGTGGCCGATGCCTGGAAGATCGGCCGCAAAGACGTGGGTGACGGCCTGCTGCTGCTGGTGGCCAAGAACGACCGGCGCATCCGCATCGAGGTGGCCAAGGCACTTGAGGGCGCGGTGCCCGACTTGGCCGCGCGCCAGATCATTGAGCGCCAGATCGGCCCGGCCTTGAAGGCGGGTGACTACGCCGGCGGCCTGAACGCCGGCCTGGACAAGCTGATGGAGCGCATTCGCGGCGAGCACCTGCCCACGCCGCAGGCGCGGGGCACGCCGGCCGGCCAGCAAGGCTTGGGGCTGGGCTGGGAGAACCTGGCCATGTTCTTCTTCATCGGCGTGCCCATCATCGGCGCCGTGTTCAGCGGCATGTTTGGGCGCAAGCTGGGCTCGATGGTCACGGCCGGTGCCGCGGGCGGGCTGGGTTGGTGGCTCACCACCAGCCTGGCCCTGGCGCTGGGCGCCGGGGTGTTGGCGCTGGTGCTGGTGGGCATCATGGGCGTGGGCGCGGCGCGTGGCGGGCGCGGCGGGCCTGTCATCTGGGGCGGTGGGGGCGGCGGAGGCTTTGGTGGCTTCGGCGGCGGCGGCGGCGGTTTCAGCTCCGGCGGCGGCGGCGACTTTGGCGGCGGCGGCGCCTCGGGGGATTTTTGATGTCACGCTTGGCGCGCATCCTCAAACACCGCTGGTGGGACGAAGCCGATACGGCGCGCGCCGTGCCGCCGGCGGCGCTGGCGCGCATCGAAGCGCAAGTGGCGGCCAGTGAAACCTTGCATCGGGGCGAGATTCGCGTCTGCGTTGAAGCCAGCCTGCCGCTGTCCTATCTATGGCGCGGTTTGAGCGCACGCGACCGCGCCATCATGATGTTCAGCAAGCTGCATGTGTGGGACACCGCAGCCAACACCGGCGTGTTGATCTACGTGCTGCTGGCCGAACGCGCCATCGAGATCGTGGCCGACCGCGGCTTGAACCAACATGTCAGCCCCGCGCAGTGGCAGGCCCTGCTGGCAGCGATACGCCCGGCCCTGCATGACGGTGACTTCGAGCGTGGGTTGAGTGAGGCGGTGCGCGAAGTCGGCCGCCTGCAAGACACCCACCACCCGATGGGCGCGGGCCCGGCAGACCGCAACGAACTGCCGAACGCGCCTTACCTGGGCTGAGCCCGCTTGCGCAGCACCACGCTGCCCACCGAATACCCGGCGCCGAACGAGCAGATCACGCCCAGGTCGCCGGCCTTCAAATCGGCTTGGTGGTGATGAAACGCGATCACCGAACCGGCTGAGGCCGTGTTGGCGTATTCGTCCAGGATCAACGGCGCCACATCGGGCCCGGGCTCGCTGCCCAGCAGCTTGCGGATGACTAACTGGTTCATGCCCTGGTTGGCCTGGTGCAGCCAGTAACGCCGAACGTTAGTTGGTTCAAACCCCAACGCCGCCAGGTGCGCTTCAATGTGCGCCGCGGCCAGCGGCACGACTTCCTTGAACACCTTGCGGCCTTCTTGCATGAAGGTCTTGTCGCGCGCGTCGGGGTCGGTGTCTTCGCAGCGGTTCATGAAGCCGAAGTTGTTGCGGATGTTGTTCGAGAACTGCGTGGCCAGCTTGGTGCCCAGCACCTCCCAGGTGTCGGCCGCGGTGGCGGTGTCGGCAGCTTCAATGATCACCGCGGTGCACACGTCACCAAAGATGAAGTGGCAATCGCGGTCGCGCCATTCAAGGTGCGCAGAGGTGATTTCGGGGTTCACCACCAGCACGCAGCGTGCCGTGCCGCCGCGCACCGCGTTCACCGCCTGCTCCATGGCGAAGGTGGCTGAAGAGCAAGCCACGTTCATGTCAAAACCATAACCGCCCGCTCCAAGGGCCTGTTGGATTTCAACCGCCATGGCCGGGTAGGCGCGCTGCATGTTGGCGCTGGCGCAGAGCACGGCATCGACATCAGCGCCGGTCTTGCCCGCCGCGGCCAGGGCCTGGCGCGCTGCGGCCACGGCAATTTCGGCCATCAGCGACAAGTCTTCGTCAGCGCGTGGTTCGAAGCGCGGGCGCATGCGCAGCGGGTCGAGCACGCCTTGCTTGTCGAGCACATAGCGCTGCTTGATGCCCGAGGCTTTCTCGATGAACTCAACGCTGCTGCCCACCATGGCCTGCACCGCGCCAGCCTCGATGCGCGCGGCATGCGCCTGGTTGAAGTTTTCGGCGTAGGCGTTGAAGGCCAGCACCAGTTCAGCGTTGGTGATGATGTGCGGCGGCCGGTACAGGCCGGTGCCGCTGATGACGACGCTGTGGGACATGTTGCAACAACCCCTTGGCGGCCCAACGCATGGGCCGCACAAAGTGTAGTGCCGCAGTTGACAGCGCCGGGAGCGGGTAACTTCCACAATGGCGCCCCGTTCAGCCAGCCGCAACCCGCCATGAGTGACCTGTTCAGCCCCTTCACCGCCGGTGCC
Organism: Burkholderiales bacterium; assembly: GCA_031418595.1. GTDB lineage: Bacteria > Pseudomonadota > Gammaproteobacteria > Burkholderiales > Burkholderiaceae_C > Rubrivivax. Next base: position 49,022 of record JANOXU010000052.1, on the reverse strand, counting down.
TTGCACTTGGCCAACCGCATCGTCATGGCCCCGCTCACGCGCAACCGCGCGCCCGGCCATGTGCCCACGGCGTTGATGGCCACTTATTACGCGCAACGCGCCGGGACGGGCCTGATCGTCAGCGAAGCCACCGCCATCAGCGCCCAGGCGCAGGGCTATGCAGACGTGCCCGGCCTGTATGCGAGCGAGCAGTGCCAAGGCTGGCAGCGCGTGACCAGCGCGGTGCACGCCGCGCACGGCGTCATCGTGGCGCAACTGTGGCATGTGGGGCGCATTTCGCATGTCGACCTGCAACCCGGCGGCACGGCGCCCGTGGCGCCCTCGGCACTGGCCGCGCAGGCCAAGACCGTGCTCATGCGCGACGGCCGCGCGGTGTTCGAGCCCACCTCCATGCCGCGCGCACTGGCGCGCGAAGAATTGCCCGGCATCGTTGACGACTACCGCCGCGCCGCGCTGGCCGCGGTGCACGATGCCGGCTTCGACGGCGTGGAAGTGCACGCCGCCAACGGCTACTTGATCGACCAGTTTTTGAAGACCGGCGCCAACCAGCGCGGTGATGACTACGGCGGCAGCATCGAACAGCGCGCCCGTTTGTTGCGTGAAGTGATGGCCGCCATCACCAGCGCGCTGGGCGGTGGCCGGGTGGGCATTCGCGTGGCGCCGGTGACGCCGGCCAACGACATCGTCGATGCCGACCCGCAGCCCTTGTTCGAACACGTGATGCGCCTGCTGGCGCCGCTGGGCTTGGCCTATGTGCATGTGATCGAAGGCGCCACGGGCGGGCCGCGTGTCTTGCCCGAGCGCCCGTTCGACTATGGCGCGCTGAAGGCCGCGTACCGCGCTGCCGGCGGCACTGGCGCCTGGATGGTGAACAACGGCTACGACCGCTCATTGGCCGATGCCGCCCTGGCCGATGGTGCCGACCTGGTGGCCTTTGGCCGGCCCTTCATCGCCAACCCCGACCTGGTGCAGCGCCTGCGCGGCAACGCACCGCTCAACGCCGTGAACCGCGCCACGCTGTATGGCGGCGGTGCGGCCGGCTACACCGACTACCCGGCGCTGTAGGCCGGGCGCGCGGGCACGGTGCCGGCAAACCGCGCCAGCAGCGCCACGGCTGCGGCCAGCGCGGCGCCGGCCAGCACGTCCCACCACACATGTTGCTTGATGGCCAGCGTTGAATAAACGATCAGCAGCAACCAGGCCCCTTGCGCCAGGCGCAGCACGCCGGGCACGCCGAGTTCGCGCAACAACGCATGCGTGCGCCAGCCGCAAAACAGCGCGGTGGCCACGTGCAGCGACGGGCAGGCGTTGCCCGCGGCGTCCACGCCGCGCAGCACCGAGTGAATCCAGCCCGGCGCCGCGGCATGATCGAACACCGGCACCGCGCTGGGCCAGAGCAGGAAGATCAGCAAGCCCGCGGCACATAACACGGTATTCCACAGGACATGGGTCAGCAGATCGCGCAGATGCGGCATGAGCATGGGCGCCAGGCCCAGGTACACCCACAGCGACAGGTACGGCCACACCGCCCAGGGCTGGTAGCCCAGCCAGCTGTCCAGCGCCGCCAGCGGCATCGTCACCGGCGGGTGCAGCGGGTGGCGCAGCAGGTGGAAGTAAAGCGGAAAGAAGATTGACATGAACACCGTCATGCCCAGGGCCTTGAGCCAGAACAGGTGGCGCATGCGGGCCCAGCCCCGGCCCGCCCAGCCCGGCACCCCCACCAGCAAAGTGGGGCGGCGAGGGCCGCGCAGGCGGCCCGCGAATTCGTCAGGGGGGTTTGGCATCGAGCGTGCAACGAGATTAACACCGCGCTGCACCGTGGCCCGCAGCGTGCCCGGCAATAATCCGGCCATGGCCCAGCCCGTCGTTTCCACGCCCCCGAACCCTGCCCCGTTGTTGCCGCACGCACCCTTGGCCACGTATTACGCCAACGAGGCCGAGCACCAAACATTCTTGCGCCAGATCTTCGACGACACGGCGCGCGACTACGACCGCATCGAGTCCATCCTGGCCTTTGGCACCGGCCCGTGGTACCGACGCCAGGCCTTGAGCCGCGCCGGCCTGGGCGCGGGCATGCAGGTGGTGGACGTGGGCGTGGGCACGGGGCTGCTGGCGCGCCAGGCGCTGCAGCTCATCGGCGCAACGGGCCGCCTGATCGGCGTGGACCCCAGCGCCGGCATGATGAGCCAGGCCTTGCTGCCCGGCGTTGAGTTGATTCAAGGCCGCGCCGAAGCCCTGCCCTGCGCCACGGCCAGTGCCGACTTTCTCAGCCTGGGTTATGCCCTGCGCCATGTGAGCGATGTGGACGCTGCGTTCGCCGAATTTCACCGCGTGCTGCGCCCGGGCGGGCGGCTGCTGCTGCTTGAAATCACGCAGCCCAAGAGCCGCCTGGCCATCAGCCTGCTCAAGGCCTACATGCGCGTGCTGGTGCCGGCGATTGCCAGGCTGGTGGCGCGCGGCGCCGACAGCGCCAAGCTCTGGCGTTTTTATTGGGACACGATCGACGCCTGCATCGCGCCGGCCGACGTCATGGCCGCCTTGCAGCGCGCCGGCTTCACACAGGTGCAGCGTCATGTCGAGCTGGGCATCTTCTCGGAGTACAGCGCGGTTCGGGCTTGAGCGCGGCACCTGTCATGACGGCCACCCTGCCCGCGCAAGCTTGCGACGTGTTGATCATCGGCGGCGGCCCGGCCGGCGCCGCCGCGGCCTGCCTGCTGGCGCGCCAGGGCCGCCGGGTGGTGCTCACCGAAAAGGCCCACCACCCGCGCTTTCACATCGGCGAATCGCTGCTGCCGGCCAGCGTTGCCTTGTTTGAACGGTTAGGCCTGCGCGCTGAGCTGGAACGCATCGGCATGCCCAAGTGGGGCGCCGAGTTCATCTCGCCCGTGCACCGTCACGCCAGCCGGCTTGAATTCGCCGACGCCTGGGACAAGACCATGCCCTATGCCTGGCAGGTGCGGCGCTCGGAAATGGACGAGCTGCTGTTTCGCCATGCGGCCAAGGAAGGCGCCACCACGCTGGAAGGCTGCCGGGTTGATGAAGTGGTGTTCGAAGACGGCGCCGCGCGGGTGCGGGCCACGCTCGACGACGGCCGCCAGCAGCACTGGCACGCGCGCATGGTGATCGACGCCTCGGGGCGCGACACCTTCTTGGCGCGCCAGCTCGGCACCAAGCGCAAGAACGAGCAGCACAACAGCGCCGCGTTGTTCGGCCACTTCACCAACGCCACGCGCCAGCCCGGGCGGCAGGCCGGCGACATCAGCATCCTGTGGTTCGCCCACGGCTGGTTCTGGTTCATCCCGTTGGCCGACGGCAGCACCAGCGTGGGCGCGGTGTGCTGGCCGCCGTACCTGAAGACGCGCGACAAGCCGCTCAAGGCCTTTTTCGAAGACACCATCGCGCTGTGCCCGGCGCTGGCCGAACGTTTGAAAAGTGCCACGCTGGTGGCTGACGCCGTCTACGCCACCGGCAACTATTGCTACAGCGCCACGCGCAGCAGCGGGCCGCAGCACCTGCTGCTGGGCGACGCCTTCGCCTTCGTCGACCCGGTGTTCTCGTCGGGCGTGCACCTGGCCCTGGCCAGCGCCTTTGCCGCGGCCGACCTGGTGGCGGTGGAACTCGACACGCCGGCGCGCGCCCCGGCCGAGCGGCGCCGTTTTGACGCGCTGATGCGCAAGGGCCCGCGCGAGTTCTCGTGGTTCATCTACCGCATGACCAACCCGGCCATCCGCGAAATGTTCATGCACCCGCGCAACCCGCTGCGCGTGAAAGAGGCCTTGCTGTCGCTGCTGGCCGGCGACATCCATGGCCGCACGCCGATCTGGTGGTCGCTCGCCGCCTTCAAGGCGATCTATTACTTGCAGTCGCTGCGCATGGCGCCGGCGGCGTTCGCGGCCTGGCGCGCGCGCCGGCGCAACATCGCGCCCAGCGGCGCACTGAGCGGGGAGAACATCCTTGCCGAATGAGCCGGGCGCGGTGCCTGTTCGTCGCCGTGCCCGTGGCCTTGTCCTGTGCACGCTGCTGTTTGCCGGCGCGGCCGCTCAAGGCGCCGAGCCGCTGTGGGAACTCGGCCTGGGCCTGGGCGCGCTGAACCTGCCGCACTACCGCGGCGCGAGCCAATCCCACAGCGCGGTCTTTCCCGTGCCCTACGTGGTTTACCGCGGCGAAATTTTCAAGTCTGACCGTGACGGCGCGCGCGCCGAGCTGCTGCGCACAGACCAGATCAAGGTCGACCTCAGCCTGGCCGCCAGCCCACCCACACGCAGCGCCGACAACCTGGCCCGCGCCGGCATGGCCAGCCTGCCACCCACCTTCGAAATCGGCCCCAAGCTCGACCTGAACTTGGCCCGCGGCGCACGCTGGCAGCTCGACCTGCGGCTGCCCGTGCATGGCGTGGTCACCGTGCAGCGCTCGCCGCGCTGGCTGGGCGTCACCTCATCGCCCTTCATCAACCTCGATGTGCCGTGGCAGGGCTGGAAGTTCGGCGCCCTCACCGGCCCGGTGTTCAACAGCCGCGGCGTCAACGCGCACACTTATGAAGTGAGCGCGGCTGACGCCACAGCGCAGCGCCCGGCCTGGGCCGCGCGGGGCGGCTACGCCGGCTGGCGCGGACTGGTGGCGGTGTCGCGCCAAGATGGCCGGCTGTGGTGGGGCGCCTTCGCGCGCGTTGACAACCTGTCGCACACCGCCATGCAAGACAGCCCCTTGCTGCGCAGCCGCCACAACGTCTCGGCCGGGCTGGGCATGACCTGGGTCTTCGCGCAGTCGTCGCAAAGCGCGCCTTGAAGGTGGCCATGGCCTGGTTGCTGCGCCCGCTGGCCTGGTTGCTGCTGCAGGCCTTGTTGCTCGGGCTGGGCACCTCGTCGCTGGCCTGGAACGCGGTGGCCATGGTGTTGCTGCGCGTGCTGCCGCCAGCGCGCGCACGCTGGGTGGGACGCGCGGCCATCGCCTACCAGTACGCCTTCTTCTGGCGCGTCACAGGCTGGCTGGGCATGATGCAAATGGATGCCCGCGCGCTGGATTCATTGGCCGCTGAGCCCGGCTTGATCGTGGTGGCCAACCACCCCAGCTTGCTCGATGCGCTGATGCTGGTGGCGCGGCTGCCGCGCAGCGCCTGCGTCATGAAGACCAGCCTGGTGCGCAACCCCTTCCTGGGCCCGGGCGCGCGGCTGGCGCGCTACATCTGCAACGATTCGGCCGGGCGCATGGTGCGCCAGGCGGTGCAAGACTTGCGCGAAGGCGGCCAGCTCATCATGTTCCCTGAAGGCACGCGCACCACCGCCGCGCCGGTGAACCGCTTTCGCCCCGGCTTTGCGCTGATCGCCAAGCTGGCCGAAGCCCCCGTGCAGGCGGTGGTGATCGACACCGACTCGCCCTACCTGCGCAAGGGCTGGCCGCTGTGGCAGTTGCCGCCGCTGCCAATTCGCTTTTCTGTGCGCCTGGGGCCGCGCTTCGCTCCCAGCGCCGACCCGCACCGCCTCACCGCCGAGGTGCAAGCCTTCTACACGCAGGCCTGCGCCGCGCCGCGCCATGGCTGAGGCATCACACCAGCGGCTGGTGCTGATCCCCAGCTACAACACCGGGCCCAAGGTGTTCGAAACGGTGGCGGCGGCGCGCGCGCAGTGGCAGCCGGTGTGGGTGGTGGTCGATGGCAGCAGCGACGGCACGGCCCAGGGCTTGAAACAAATGGCTCAAGCCGACAGCGGCCTGCGCCTGTTTGTGCTGCCCCACAACCAGGGCAAGGGCGCGGCCGTGCTGCACGGGCTGGAACAAGCCCAGCGCGAAGGTTTCAGCCATGCGCTGACGATGGACGCCGACGGCCAGCACCCGGCAGACCTGATCCCCGCATTCATGCAAGCCAGCGCGGCGCGGCCGCAGGCCATGATCCTGGGCAAGCCGGTGTTCGATGCCAGCGCGCCGCTGCTGCGCGTGCGCGGGCGGCGCATCTCCAACGGCTGGACGCAACTCGAAACCTTGTTTGCCGGCGTGGGCGACTCGCTCTACGGCTTTCGCGTCTACCCCGTGGCCGAGCTGGTGGCGGTGATGCACGCCCAGCGCTGGATGCGCCGCTTCGACTTCGACACCGAAGCCGCGGTGCGCCTGGCCTGGCGCGGCGTCAAGCCGATCAACCTCGATGCACCGGTGAAGTACCTCAGCGCGGCCGAAGGTGGCGTGTCGCACTTCCGCTATGGCCGCGACAACGCCCTGCTGACCTGGATGCACACCCGCCTGGTGCTCGAATTCGTGCTGCGCCTGCCCAGCCTGCTGTGGCGCCGCGCGCTGCGCCGGCCGCCGTTTCAGCCCTGAGCCGTATCAGGCGTAAAGCCCGCCGTTGATGGCGATCACCTGGCCGGTGATGTAGGCCGCCTCATCGCTGGCCAAGAACGCCGCCAGCGCGGCCACTTCATCGGGCCTGCCGGCGCGCTTGGCCGGCACCAAGCGGGCGATGGCAGCGGCATCGAAGGCCGCATTGGCCATGGCGGAATCAATGATGCCCGGCGCGATGGCATTCACCGTCACGCCGCGGCTGGCCACTTCGAGCGACAGCGCGCGCGTGGCGCTGTGCAGCGCGCCCTTGGCCGCGGCGTAGTTCACCTGGCCCACGTTGCCGGCCTGCGCGGCCACCGAGGTGATGTTGATGATGCGGCCCCAGCGCGTGCGCAGCATGGGCAGCAGCAGCGGCTGGGTGACGCGAAAGAAGCCATTGAGCGAGACGTCGATCACCCGGTGCCATTGCGCCGCGCGCATGCCGGGGAACACGGCGTCGTCGTGCACACCGGCGTTGTTGATGATGATCTGCACCGTGCCCTGCGCCAGCATCGAGGCGCAGGCCTGGGCGGTGGCGGCGTCGTCGCGCAAATCAAACGTCAGGCATTGCGCCTGGCCGCCTTGCGCATGAATTTCTTCGGCCAAGGCCTGCACGCCTGCGGGGCGCGAGTTGGCATGCAGCAGCACGTGGGCGCCGGCCGCGGCCAGGCGCCGCGCCATGGCCGCCCCGAGCGTGCCGCTGGCCCCGGTGATGAGCGCGCGCTTGCCGTGCAGCGTCATGCGGCCACCTCGGTTGCACGCAGCCGGCCGTTCAGCACCACGCTCAGGCGGCCTTCAGCCAGCGGCGCACCGGCCGCGCTGCGCAGTTGAAATTCGTACACCGCTTGGTCGGCCGCGGCGGCGGTGCATTGCACATGCACATGCAGCGCGCCGGGTTGGTCATCGAGCCGCGCCACGTGCAGCGCCACGCGCCGCGCGCTGGCCAGGAAGCCGGGACGCGGCGGCACATCAGGCCCGGCCGCAAGGGCCGCGTGCAACGCCGTGGCTTGGGCCGCATATTCGATGGCGCTGGCCGCCGGCAGGTAGCCCGCCGCGCCGTTCAGACGCAACGGGTGTTGCAGGTCAGCCTGGTTGACGGCGCAGGCATGCAGGGTTTGCGGCGTGCAGGCCAGCACGGCGTCGAGCAAGCACATGGCACCGGCGTGCGGCAAGCGCGCGGCGATGCCGGCATGGTCGAGCAGCGGCGCTGTGGTCATGCTGTGCGGGCAGCATCGAGCTGCACATGCAGGCTCATGCCGTCTTGCAAATCAAGCGCGATGTTGCTGGGCAGCGCTGCGGCCAGGGCGTGCAACAGGGGCAGCGCCCGAGCCGCGGGCACCGCGCTGCGCAGCGCCTCGAACCCGGCTGTGGCCATGACAGTGGCCGCGCATTGGGGCACCAGCCGGGCACTGAGCAAGGGCCCGGCGCCTTGGCTTGGCGGCACCAACACCAGCGCAAAGGCAAAGGTTTCTTCCACCGGCCGCAGGGCGTTCATCGGCGCCGGCATGGGTTGATCACCCACCACCAGCAGCACGGGCAGGCCGGTGCTGGCGCACTGCACCAAGGCTTCGAGCAAGGCCACGGCGGCGCTGGCGTCATGCGCGGCCAGGCTGGTGGAGGCGTGCGTCGAGCCGGTGGCAATGTGCCAGTAGCCGGCGGCCGCGTTGTGCACGGAATTGGTGAAGCGCGTGGGCGACACGGCGCGTTCGGGCAAGGCTAAGGCCTCACACAGCGCATGGCAATTGGCGGGGTCGCCCGTGGCCGAGGCAAACACGCTGGCCAGCGTGGCCGGGTCCAGCCCGGCGTGCGCGCAGGCGGCGTCGGCCACCACCACCGAAGCCTTCACCAGCACGCCCGCACGGCGCCGTTCGGTGGCCGGCAGGCGCGCCGGCGCATGCACCACCGTGGCCAGCCGCTGCCAAGCTGCCGGTTCGCGCAGCAGCGCCGCGCCTTGCGGCCAATCGGCCAGGCCCGGGCCGAGCAGGCCGATGCCGGCCACGCGGGCTTGCAGCAGCACTGCCGTCATGCCGCCGCCCCGAACAGCAAACAGGCGTTGGTGCCGCCGAAGCCGAACGAATTGCTGGCCACCACCTTCAGCGGCCGCTCTTCGTTCTGGTGCAGATAGCGAGCATGCAAGGCGGCGTCAGGGTGGCACAGGTTCAACCCGCCGGGTGCCATGCCGTGGGCCAGGCTGAGCAAGCTGATCGCCGCCTCCACCGCGCCGGCCGCGCCCAGGGCATGGCCGGTGTGGCCCTTGGTGGAACTGCACGCCACGCCGGGGCCGAACACCTGCACCACGGCATGGTCTTCAGCGGCGTCGTTGTTCGGTGTGCCGGTGCCGTGCAGGTTGATGTAGCCTACCGCCTGCGGCGCCAGCACGGCATCGGCCAGCGCACCGCGCATGGCCGCGGCGGCACCGGCGCCTTCGGGGTGCGGGCTGCTCATGTGGTGGGCGTCGCTGCTTTCACCCGTGCCCAGCAGCCAGCCCAGCGGGGCGCCCTGAGGTTCGCGTTCAAGCAAGGCAAAGGCCGCGCCTTCGCCCAGCGACAAGCCGGTGCGCTGTGCGTCCCAGGGGCGGCAGATGTCGCTGGCCAGCAGTTCGAGCGAGCGAAAGCCGTACAGCGTGGTCAGGCACAAACTGTCCACGCCCCCCACCACGGCGGCGTCCACCAGACCCAGGGCGAGCATGCGCGCGGCGGTGGCAAACACCTTGGCGCTGGAAGAGCAGGCCGTGGACACCACCTGCGCCGGGCCGCGCAGGCGCAGCGCGGCGCGCACGTAGGCGGCCACGGAGTAGGTGTCGTGCGTGCCGGCGTAGCGCGTGCCGGTGGGCAAGGCGCCCTGTGCATCGCGCTGGCGGTAGGCGATTTCGGTGCTCAAGATGCCCGCCGTGCTGGTGCCCAGGAACACGCCCACGCGGTGTGCGCCATGGCGCGCGGCGCTGGCGGCCACCGCCGCGGCAAAGCCGTCGCAGTTCAGTGCGCGTTCGGCCAGGCGGTTGTTGCGGCAGTCGAAGGTGTCGAACTCAGCGGCCAAAGGGGTGTCGTCCAGCCCTGCGACTACACCCAGCCAGGTGTCCAACTCTGCCGACTCGAAGCGTTGGCGCGCCAGGCCCGTGCGCTGTGCACGCAATGCGGCCCAGGTGGCATCGCGGCCCGCGCCCAGGGCGCTGACCACGGTGTAGGCGGCCACCGCCAGCGGCGTCACACCACGTCCTGCGCCGGCGATTGCGCAGGCAGTTGCGCCACCAGCAGCATGTTGGCAAAGGGCGTGCCCCGGTGCATGGGCTGGGTGCTCACTTCAAAGCCCAACTCACCCAGCAGGGCTTGCCACTGCGGCATGGTGCGGCCCCAGGTGGGCGGCACACTGTGGCCGCGCACGCGGGTGACGGCACGGTCCACCCATTGGCTGACGGCAAAACCCAGGCGCTGCTGGCTGTCGCCCACGCGCAGCAGCAGGCGCCCGCCCGGCGCCAGCGCATCCCGCACGCGCTGCAGCACCTGCGCTTGTTCGGCGTGGTCGACGTAGTGCAACACGTCGAGGATGACGGCCACGTCGCTGGTCGGAAACACCGCCTGGCGCATGTCGGCCGCTTCAAACCGGGCCTGGGGCGCCGCCGCCGCCAGCGCGGCCTGGGCCCGGGCGATGTCGCGCGGCATCAGATCCAGCCCGTGGTAGCGCACGCCACGCGGCGCGGGCGCCCAGGCGGCGGGCCAGGCTGCCGTGGCGCCCGGGTGGTCGCAAGCGGCCAGCAAAGCGGCCAGCACGCCCTGGCCGCAGCCGATGTCGAGCACGCGCGCGCCCGGCGCCAGCAGCCCCTGGCGCAGCAGCGCCGCAAAGACCGGGTCACGGCTCAACTTGCCCGCGGCAAAGTGATAAGCAAAGCGCCCGGCGCGGCGATACGGCGCGCATGCCGTGTGCACCAGCGCGCGCCAGGCGCGATGCGAGGTGTGATGCGAAGCGGGATGCGGCTTGGGCGCTGGCGCGCCGGCAGCACCCGGCGCTGCATGCAACGCGGGCTCGGGCTGACCGTTCACGCGCCGCGCCCGGCTGGCGCCGGCTCGTGCCGGCGCGGCAGCGCCTGGCGCAGGGTTTCACTGTTCAGGCCGCGCTCGCGCAGTTGCTGCAACAACGCCGGCAACACGGCCAGCACCAGCGCCTGGCCCTGCGGCGTGCGCCCGGCATGGCCATCGTGCAGCAGCAGGATGCTGCCCGCCGCCAGGCCAGGTTGCAGCCGTGCCAGCAGCTTGGCCGGCGTCTGGGCGCGGGTGTCGAAACCGCGCCGCGTCCAGCTCACCAGGTGCAAGCCCTGGCGGTGCAAGACGGGGTCGAGCATGGGGTTGCGCAGGCCGGCTGGGGCGCGAAAGCAATGCGGCCATTCGCCGCTGATGTCGGCCAGGATCTGCTGTGCCAGGCTGATTTCGCGCGCCAGCCGCCCCGGGCCGAGCAAGGCGAAGTCGTGCGCATGGCGGTGGCTGTGGTTTTGCACGCTGTGGCCGCGGCGCACGATCTCACGCACCAGGGCCGGCGCGGCCTGGGCGCGCTGCGCGATGCAAAAAAAGGTGGCACGGGCCTGCGCGGCGTCGAGCACATCCAGCACCCGCGGCGTCACCTCGGGGTCGGGCCCGTCGTCCAGAGTCAGGGCCACCGCGCCGCGCGCGCAGGCCGCCGCCGGCAGCCGGCTAACGTTTGGCCCCAGCCAATCGCTGCGTGGCCACAGCCCGGCGCTGCCGAGCACGCCATGGTTGGCCAGCACCGCGCCCAGCGCCCAGGGCCAGGCGCCGGGCAGCAGCAAAGCGGCCGCACCGGCCAGGGCATGGATGCCCACGCTGGCCTGGATCAAGCCGGGCATGGGCCAACGCGGCACGGGGCCGGTTTGGGCAGCAAGGGAGAGGTGGTTTTCAGCCATGGGAATGCGGCGCGAATTCTCCCATGGCGGTGCTGACCGCCCGCGCGCGTTCATGCCCGCTTGGGCGCTGCCGGCGCGCCACACACCGCGGCCAACAGCAAGGCCAGCAAGGCCCCCGGCGCGACCACGCGGCCGATGTCTGACAAGGCCGGGATGCTGGACACCGCGATCAGCCCGAACGACAGCACGGTTGTCAGGTTGGCCAGCAGCAGCGACGCCAGCGTGTCGGTGTCCGTCCCCGCATCGGCCTGGCCTTGCTGGCGCAGCAGGTCGAAGAACAGCGCGTAGTTCGAGCCCACCGCCACCACCAGCAACAAGCCCACCAGGTGCAAGATGCCCAGCGGCACATCCAGCACGCTCAACGTCGTCAAGGTGAACAGCAAGGCCAGGGCGAGGGGCTGGCACACGGCCAACAAGCGGCGCGGCGAGCGCAGCCACAGTGCCATCAAGGCCAGCACACCGGCCGCGCCCCAGCCGGCCTGGGCCATGGCCTGGGCCAGGTAGTGCTGGTAGAGCTGGCGCAGTTGCGCGCCCACATCAAGCCACTGCACGCCCGGCGCAGCCTGCAGGGCCGGCGCCAGCAGCTCGGCGCTGAGTGCCTGGCCGGGCAGCGCATGCAGCGGCAAGATGGCCGCCCAGCGGCCGTCGCGCTGCGGCATGAGCAAGGCGCGCACCAGTGCGCCGGCGCTGTCGGGCAGAGTGTCCAGCGTGAGCGGCGCGGCATGGCGGGCGCGCTCCAGGTCTTGCGCAAACGGCGCCAGCCGCGCTGCCGGCAACGGCCCTCCCTGGGTGGCCTGGGCCAATGCGGCGCGCAGGGCGGCAGGCTCGGGCAGGGCCTGGCGGCGCTGGGCTTGCAGCGCCAGGCTGGGCAGCAGCCGTGCCGGGCGGTCATAGCCCTGCAGCCGGCCGTGATCAACCAATTCATCGAGCGCCAGGCCCGCGGCTTCAGCGCCGCGCAATGCCGCCTGCGCATCGGCCGCCTGCACCACCAAAAAGGCGCCACCTTCACCCAGCGCCAGCTCCTGGCGCAGGCTGGCATCGAGCGCCAGGGCCGCTGGCGAAATCGGGCTCAAGGCGGTGAGATCGGCGCGCCACAAGGTCTGCGGCTGCACCGCCAGGCCCAGCAGGCAAACGCCAGCAACCAGCCAGACCGCGGTGCGCGCCCGCGGTGCCTGTTGTGCCAAAACCAGGGCCAGCGCGCCCAGGCGCCGGCGTGCAGCCTGGCCACCCTGGCGCGCCGGGCGCAACACCGGCAAGACGAAGCGCGTGCACAGCGCCGCGGCGATGAGCCCGGCCAGCGAGAACACGCCCAGTTGTGCCAACCCCGGAAAGCCCGAAAACGCCAGCGCCGCAAAGCCGCACACCGACGTGAGCAGCCCCAGGCGCACGGTGGGCCAGCCGTGCTGCTGCCAGCGCTGCTGGCGCGCCGCGTCGCTGCCACCGGCGCTGCCTTGCAGCAAGTAGTAGATGGCGTAGTCGACCGCCTCGCCGATCAGCGTGGTGCCAAAACCCAGCGTCACGCCGTGCACATTGCCAAAGCCCAGGCCCACCACCGCCACGCCCGCCAGCACACCGGTGGCCACCGGCAGCGCGGCCAGGGCCACGGCATGCAGCGAACCAAAGGCCAGCCACAGCAGGCCCACCATCAGCAGCGTACCGGCAATGGCCAGGGCGCGCACCTCGCGTTCGATTTGCGCCCGGCTGTCGATGGCAAAGACCGGCGAGCCGGAAAGCACCAGGCGCAGCTGCGGCTGGCCCAGGACGGCGAAGGCGCTGCGCGCCGCGGCCAGCGCTTCGCCTTGGGCATCCATGTCGGCGCCGGGCGCGCGCGTGCTGGCCAGCAGCAGGGCAAGCTGGCCGTCGCGCGTGACCCACACGCCGTGGTCTTGCCGCGGGCCTGTGGCGCCGAGCTGGCTTTCGGCGATGCGCAGCGTCTCGCCGGTGGGGTCGCGGTTGAGCAGCGGCTTCAGCGCACTGCCCGCCGGTGTGCCGAGCAGGGCCAGCGTGTCGTCCAGCGCCAGCGCCAGCCCTTCGGCGCTGAAGCGTTGCGCGTTGATGGCCGGGCTCAAGGCATAACGCTGCTCGAACACCCAGGTGCCCAGCTCGCCCACGCCGGCGCTGCCGCCGTTGTGCACCCATTCGAAGTGGCCGCCCTGGCGCAGGGCCGCGGCCAGGTCGTTCGATGCCTGCACGCGCTGTGCCGCCTGGCCGCCGGCAATTGCCAGCGTCAGTGAGCGCGCCGGCGCGCCGCTTTGCAACTGCTCGATGAGCAGCCGCTGCTGCGCGTTGGGCGCGGCGGGCAAGAAGGCCGACAAGTCGGCCTTGAACGGCGTGTGCAGGATGATGCCGATGCACAACGCGCAGCCCAGCGCCCACAACGCCAGCGCGAGGCCTGCCCGCGTGCAGCCCGGCACGCGCCTCACTTCGCGCCCGGGGCCGGCGCGGCCTGCGGCTCGATGCGCATGATGGAACGGTCACCATCGGCCAGCAGCAGCTCCACTTGCAACAAGTCGCCCTGCTGACCGCTCAGGCGCAGCTCACGCACGCTGCGCGCCACGCGCTCGTCGTCGGGCACCAGAGTCAGGCGCCACTGCGCGGCCTGGCCGCTGAGGCTGGCCTGGAAGTGCTGGGTGAGCTGGCGCGCGTTGCCGTTCAACGCGCCGCTCATGGCCGCGACCAGGGCGCTGAGTTCGGGCACGGCGTCCACATGCAAGCGGCGCACGCGCCCGCCACGTTCCAGCGTGATCTGGTTGCCCTGCACGGTGAACGATTCGGGCCGGGGGCTCAGGGTGCGGCGCGCCAAGTGATCAGGCGCCTTGAAGCTCAGCGTGCCGCTGGAAGACAGCGGCTGGTCCAGCCCCGCCACATGCCGCACCTCGGTGAACCGTGCCTCGCCACTTTGGCGCCGCGCCAGCAGTTGCATCAAGGCATCGAGCTCCAAGGCGCCAGCCGCGCTGGCCCACAGCAAGGCCACCGTGCCGAGCAACACGCCGCGTTCAAGCCGGCGCATCTTCCTGCCAGAAATCATGGAAGTTGAACCAGTTGTAGGGCGCGTGGCGGCACAGCGCTTCGAGCTTTTCCACATAGGCCTGCAGCGCGGCGCGCAGCGCCTGCGCCCGCGCCGAGGCATCGGCAACCGGCTGGGTAAAGTCAGCCAGCGGCTCGAAGTGCACTTCGTAGCGCCGCCCGCCCAGGTACACGCCGGCCATGAAGTACACGCGCTGGCGCAGCAGTTGCGCCATGCGCAGCGGGCCTTCACCGAACGGCGCGGCCACGCCCAGGAAGGGCAGGCGCACGGTGTGGTCGCGCTGGGTGGGTTCGTCGAGCTGGCGGTCGGCCAGCATGCCGACCAGGCCACCGCCGGCCAGCCATTCACGCACCGCCAGCATCGAGCCGGGCCGGCCCAGGGCGATGATGTCGAGGTGGGCGCGCGGGGCGATGGCGCGCAGCGTGGCCTGGATCATGCGGGCATTGTCCGGGTACATGACCATGGCCACGCGCGGCCCGGCGCGCGCGCCACCCAGGGCGTGCAAGGCGGCGAAGCTGCCCACATGGGCGCCCAGCAGCACAGCGCCGCGGCCACCGGCGATGGCGTCGTCAAGGTGTTCCAGGCCGCGCACATCGAGTTCGAATTCGCGCACCTCACCGCGCGAAAAGTAGACCCGGTCGAGCACCAGGTTGGCGAAGGTGTGGACATGGCGGTAGCCGTCGGCAAAGCCTGGCCGGCGGCCCAGCACACGTTCAAGGTAGCGGCGCGAATGCCGGCTCGCCTGCGGCGAGCACAGCACGAAGTACAGCGCGATGGGGTGCAGCAGCAGCCGCGCCACGCGGCGCCCGCAGGCCACGGCAATGCTGGCCATGAGCTTGAGCACCAGCGCATTGCCGCGCTCGCCCTGGCGCGCCCAGCGCGCGGGCTGCGTGGGCTTGGCGGTTAAAGGTGCGGGGGCCACAGCGGGCCCGTCGGGCGTCGGGCGCGCGCTTGGTGCGGGCTCGGCTGCGGCGTCAAGCAGCGCCAGGCGCCCGCGCGCGGCCACCACAGCGCCCAGCCGCACCTCGAACGCCAGGCCCGCGCGCTGCACCTGCAAGGTGATCAGCAACTCGCTGCCTGGCCCCACGGGGTGCAGGAATTTCACCTCCGGCACGGCCAGCCTGCGGCCGGCGGCCCAGGGCTGCGCGGCGTCGATCACCCAGGCCAGCAACACCACGCCGGGCAAGACCGGGGCGCCGGGAAAGTGGC
Organism: Burkholderiales bacterium; assembly: GCA_031418595.1. Lineage (GTDB taxonomy): Bacteria > Pseudomonadota > Gammaproteobacteria > Burkholderiales > Burkholderiaceae_C > Rubrivivax. Next base: position 33,570 of record JANOXU010000052.1, on the reverse strand, counting down.
CGGCGAACGCGGGGTGGTCGCGCGGCACCGGCACGCGGCGCTGCAAGGGCCCGGCCGCGCTGGTCAAGGCGCACCTGCGGCCGGGGCCAGCGTGCGCAGCGCGAATTCACGCAGCGCCGCGCTGGTGAGCTTGCCCGTGGCTTCGCGCGGCAGGGCGGCCACCGGCACCACCCGGCGCGGCAGGAATGCGGCGTCAAGCACAGGGCGCAAGGCGCCCAGGATGTGCTGCGCCGACACGCCCGGCGCCACCACGAACGCCACCAGCCGGGCCACGCTGTCGGGCGCTTCGTCGGGCTGCCAGAAGGCGCCGTCGAGCACGCCTTGAATGCGGTTGAGGTGGTAGTTCAAATGGCCCAGCGAGCTGCGTTTGCCGGCCACGTGAATCAGGTCATTGGCGCGGCCGAGCAAGCGGAAATGGCGCTCGTCTTGCAGCTCCAGCAAATCGGCCAGCGGCGTGGGCAGCCTGACATGGCCGCCGCTGACCACGGCGCGGTCCGCCGGCGCTGCCGGGTCGGCGTGCAGGCGCAGCGCGCCCATGGTGCGCCACAGGTCAGTGCGCGTGGTGCGCCGCGTGGCCACCTGGCCGGCCTCGGTGCAGCCGTAGATTTCAATCAGCGGAGCGCCGAGCGCGCTTTCAGCCTGCTGCGCCAGTTGCGGCGACAGGGGCGCCGTGGCCGACAGGATCAAGTCCACCTGCGGCAAGGCCAGCCCGGCCTGCACCACCGCCTTCAAATGAAACGGCGTGGTCACCAGGGCACGCGGGCGCGGCAGGCGCGCCAGTGCGGCGGCCACGTCGGCCGGATAGAACGGGCGCGCGCAATCGAACGCCGCGCCGCCCAGCAGCGCCAGCAAGACGGCCGACTCGATGCCGTAGCTGTGTTGCGATGGCACCGTGGCCACGATGTTCAGCCCCGCCAGGTCGCGCCAGCCCAGGTGTTCAGCCAGGCTTTGCACCCCAGCTTGGGTAATGAGCCGCGCCGTGGCCCAGCTCTTGGGATGGGCGGTGGGCACGGCGGTGGAGCCCGAGGTGAGCAGGCTGAACGCCGGGCGGTCTGGCGCGGGCGCGAAATCAGTGGCGATGCCAGCTGAGGCCGCAGCAGCATGCCCAGCGGCAGCGTGCTCCAGGAACACGGTGTGCAGGCCCTGCTCGCGCAACTGTGGCAGCAGCGCGCCGTCGTCACTCAACGCGAACGGTGGCGGCTGGTCGCTGCCTTGCAGCAGCGCCAAGGTGGCCGGCAGCGCATTGGGTGGCAACAAGCAATTGCGCTGGCGCAGTTGCGTTGCCAGCAAGCCCGCGCTGAACAGAAAACGGTCTTGGCACAGGTTGATGGCGTCGCCTTGCGCCGGTAGCCGTTCGGCAAGCTGCATGGCCGCAGCCAGCAGGGCGGCGGCGCTCAAGGGTCGGCCGCCCAGCCAGGCCACGGTGCGCGACGGTTGCCCGGCGCCAAGCAGCGTCTCAAGGAAATGTGGCTGGGCCACCTTCCTTGATCCCCGCGGGGGGCGGCCGGCCTGCGCCGGCCTTGGGGCACTCATGGCGCAGTGCGCCGGGTCATGATGCGCTGGTAGGCCTGCACACCGCGCTGCCACGACATGCGCTCGAATTCCGGGTGCAGCCGGTAGCGCAGCGCGTATTCCAGCCCGAAGAAAACGGCCACGCTCAGCGGCGTGAAGACGTTGGCAAAGAACGACCACCAGGCCCAGGGCGCCCAGGCATACAGCGCCAGCGACAGGCCGGCCATGAGCACGAAGTACAGCGCCCACACGCCGGTGAGCCGGCGCGTGTACTGCACCATGGACAGCGGCACGACAGGGTGTACGGCGCGCGCCATCAGCGTGATCAGCGGCGTGGCGCCGCGGCGCAGCGTGATGCCGAAGCTGAAGCCCAGCAGCAGGTGCACGCCCGCATGCTGGGCCAGGTACAAGCGGCCGACATCGCCAGCCTGGCCCCACCAGGCCACGCCGATGAACGCCGCCAGGGCCAGCGCACTGAACAACGCCAGGCCCGTGTTGCGCCGCCGCCAAGCCAGCACCAGCGTGACGAAGAAGAACGGCAACATCGGCGCCGCAATGAGCCAGGGCTGCGAAGGGTCCACCGTGATCAGCCAGTGCGACAGCACCGCGTAGGCCGCCACCGCCAACCCGACGCCGAGCACGCGCCGCCACGACATGGACGCGGCTACCTTGTGCGCTGCTGCGCCACGTGTGCGGCCAGGGTGCGCAGGTTGGTGAAGACCTGGTGGTTGTTCTCGTCGTCGGCACGCAGTTGGAAGCCGTAGCGCTGGGACACTTCCAGCGCCAGCTCCAGGATGTCGATGGAGTCCAGCCCCAGGCCGTCGCCATACAACTGCGCCGTGGGGTCGACGTCTTGCGCGGCCAGTTCGAGGTTGAGGCTGTGCACCAACAGCTCGGCCAGTTCGCGCTCCAGCGCGTCGCTGCTCAGCGCCTGGCCTGCAATGCCTGGCATGACGGAATCGGTGGCCACGGCTGCCCTCCTGGCGGCTGCACTGGTGATGAAAGTGGGAATTCTATTGAGCGTGCACCGCGCGGTGCGCGCGCACGCTGCCCTGCAGCCGGGCGTGCCGCGCTTATTTCTTGCGCAGCTTGGTGATGGCCGCAATCTGCGCGGCCATGGTGGCGAACTCGCTTTGCGCCAGGGCGAAGTCGATGTCGCTCTTGGCGTTTTTCATCGCCTCTTCGGCGCGCGCCTTGGCTTCAACCGCCTTGGCTTCATCGAGGTCGTGGCCGCGGATGGCGGTGTCGGCCAGCACGGTGACCTTGCCGGGCTGGATCTCGAGAATGCCACCGGCCACGAAGACGAATTCGACCTCGCCGGTGTCAGCCCGCTCAATGCGCACCGCGCCGGGCTTGATGCGGGTGATCAGCGGCGTGTGCCGCGGCAGGATGCCGAGCTCGCCGCTTTCACCGGGCAGCGCCACGAACCTGGCCTCGCCGGAGAAGATGCTTTCTTCGGCGGAGACGACATCGACGTGAAGGGTGGCCATTTCGTGTTTTCCTCAGATTTCCGCAGCGGTAAGAAGGTTCAGAAAGCAAGCAGTCGGGTCTGAGGCTAGGCGCTGCGCGCAAGCGGGCTAGACGCCCGCTGAGCACAGCAACGACGCATCAGGCCCGAATGCGCCGCTTACTGAATCTTCTTGGCCTTTTCGAAGGCCTCGTCGATTCCACCCACCATGTAGAACGCCTGCTCGGGCAAGTGGTCGCATTCGCCGTTGGCGATCATCTTGAAGCCGCGGATGGTTTCCTTCAGCGGCACGTATTTGCCCGGCGTGCCCGTGAACACCTCGGCCACGTGGAAGGGCTGGCTCAGGAAGCGCTGCATCTTGCGCGCGCGGGCCACGGCCTGCTTGTCTTCGGGGCTCAACTCGTCCATGCCCAGAATGGCGATGATGTCGCGCAGCTCCTTGTAGCGCTGCAGCGTGGCCTGCACGGCGCGTGTGGTGTTGTAGTGCTCTTCACCCACCACGTTCGGGTCGACCTGGCGGCTGTTCGAATCGAGTGGGTCCACGGCCGGGTAGATGCCCAGCGAAGCGATGTCGCGGCTCAACACCACGGTGGCATCCAGGTGCGCAAAGGTTGTGGCGGGCGACGGGTCAGTCAAGTCATCGGCCGGCACATAAACGGCCTGGATGGAGGTGATCGAACCCACCTTGGTGGAGGTGATGCGCTCTTGCAGGCGGCCCATTTCCTCAGCCAGCGTGGGCTGGTAGCCCACCGCCGAAGGCATGCGGCCCAGCAGGGCGGACACCTCGGTGCCGGCCAGGGTGAAGCGGTAGATGTTGTCGACAAAGAACAGCACGTCGCGGCCTTCGTCGCGGAAGCTTTCGGCAATCGTTAACCCGGTGAGCGCGACGCGAAGGCGATTCCCCGGCGGCTCGTTCATCTGGCCATAGACCATGCTCACTTTCGACGCCGGCAGGTCGTCGAGATCGACCACTTTTGAATCCGCCATCTCGTGATAGAAGTCGTTGCCCTCGCGCGTGCGCTCGCCCACGCCGGCAAACACGCTCAGACCCGAGTGCGCCTTGGCGATGTTGTTGATGAGCTCCATCATGTTCACCGTCTTGCCCACGCCGGCGCCGCCGAACAGACCGACCTTGCCGCCCTTGGAAAACGGGCAGATCAGGTCGATCACCTTGATGCCGGTTTCGAGCAGCTCTTGCGAGGGGCTCAGTTCGTCGTACGTGGGGGCCTTGCGGTGGATGCTGGCGGTGAGGGTCTGGTCGACCGGGCCGCGCTCGTCAATCGGGTTGCCCAGCACGTCCATGATGCGGCCCAGGGTGGCCTTGCCCACCGGCACGGTGATCGACGCGCCGGTGTTGTTGACCATCAGGCCGCGGCGCAGGCCGTCGCTGGAACCCAGCGCAATGGTGCGCACGATGCCGTCGCCCAACTGCTGCTGCACTTCGAGCGTGAGCGCGCTGCCTTCGAGCTTGAGCGCGTCATAAATGCGCGGCATCTTGTCGCGCGGGAATTCGACATCGACCACGGCGCCGATGCACTGAACGATCTTGCCCTGGGTCTGAGTGTTAGCCATGTCTTGCATCCTTGAATCGGTGTTCTTGGGGGGCGTTCTGAACGATTTGTTCAGCCGCTGATGGCGGCCGCGCCACCGACGATTTCTGAAAGCTCTTTGGTGATCGCCGCCTGCCGCGTCTTGTTGTAGACCAGCTTCAACTCGGCGATCAGGTTGCCGGCGTTGTCGGTGGCGGCCTTCATGGCCACCATGCGCGCCGACTGCTCCGACGCCATGTTCTCGGCCACGGCCTGGAACACGAGTGCTTCGATGTAGCGCGTGAACAGCTCGTCGATCACCGTGGCGGCGTCGGGCTCGTAGATGTAGTCCCAGCCGTACTGCGCCTTTTCAGCCGCGGTTTGCTGCAAGCGCTCAACCGACAGCGGCAGCAACTGCTCGACCATCGGTTCTTGCGTCATCGTATTGATGAACTTCGTGTAGCACAGGTACACCGCATCGACCTTGCCTTCAACAAAGGCATCAAGCATCACCTTGACCGGGCCGATCAGCTTCTCAAGGTGCGGCTTGTCGCCCAACTGCGTGGCGTGGCTCAGCACCTTTGCGCCGATGCGGTTGAGGAAGCCGAACCCCTTGTTGCCCAGGGCCACTGCCTGCACGCTGGAGCCGGCGGTTTGCAGCTCGCGCATCTTGTTGGTGACCATGCGCAGCACGTTGGTGTTCAAGCCGCCGCACAGCCCCTTGTCGGTGGTGACGACGATGAAGCCAGTGGCTTTGGCGGGCGCGGCGTCACCCGCCTTGGCCACCTTGCGCATGTAGGGCGAGTGGTACTCAGGGTTGGCCCCGGCCAGGTTGGCCGTGATGTTGCGAATTTTCTCGGCATAGGGCCGGGCCGCACGCATGCGTTCCTGGGCCTTGCGCATCTTCGCCGCCGAGACCATTTCCATGGCCTTGGTGATCTTCTTCGTGTTCTCGAAGCTCTTGATCTTGCCGCGTATCTCTTTTCCGACCGCCATGACTGTTTCTCCTCGTCAGTGGCCGAAATTAAGCGAACGACTTCTTGAACGCGGCGGTGGCTTTGGTCAGTTCTTCTTCAGCACCCTTGTCCAGCGCCTTGTCGTTTTCCAGCTTGGCCAACAGCGCGGCGTGGCTGGTCTTCAGGTGCTGGTGCAGGCCGTGTTCGAAGGCCAGGATCTTCTTCACTTCCACATCGTCCATGAAGCCCTTGCTCACCGCGAACAGTGTGGCGCCCATCAGGCTGATCGGCAGCGGTGAATACTGGGCCTGCTTGAGCAGTTCTGTGACGCGCGCGCCACGATCCAACTGCTTGCGCGTGGCTTCATCGAGGTCAGACGCGAACTGCGCGAACGCGGCGAGTTCACGGTACTGCGCCAAGTCGGTGCGGATGCCGCCCGACAAGCCCTTGATCAGCTTGGTTTGCGCGGCGCTGCCGACGCGCGACACCGAAATGCCGGCGTTGATGGCCGGGCGGATGCCGGCGTTGAACAGCGCGGTTTCCAGGAAGATCTGGCCGTCGGTGATCGAGATCACGTTGGTGGGCACGAAGGCCGAGACGTCACCAGCCTGCGTTTCAATGATCGGCAACGCGGTCAGCGAGCCGGTCTTGCCTTTGACTTCGCCCTTGGTGAATTTCTCAACGTAGTCGGCGTTCACGCGCGCGGCGCGTTCGAGCAGGCGGCTGTGCAGGTAGAACACGTCGCCGGGGTAGGCTTCGCGGCCGGGCGGGCGGCGCAGCAGCAGCGAAACCTGGCGGTAGGCCACGGCCTGCTTGCTCAGGTCGTCATAGATGATCAGTGCGTCTTGGCCACGGTCGCGGAAGTATTCGCCCATGGTGCAGCCCGAGTAGGCCGACACGTACTGCATGGCCGCCGATTCGCTGGCCGATGCCGCCACCACGATGGTGTATTCGAGCGCGCCGTTGGCTTCGAGCGAGCGCACCACGTTCTTGATCGACGACGCCTTCTGGCCGATGGCGACGTAGACGCAGGTCATGTTCTGACCCTTCTGGTTGATGATCGTGTCGATCGCCACCGCGGTCTTGCCGGTCTGGCGGTCGCCGATGATCAGCTCGCGCTGGCCGCGGCCGATCGGCACCATGGAGTCGATCGACTTCAGGCCCGTTTGCACCGGTTGGCTCACGCTCTGGCGCGCGATCACGCCGGGCGCGACCTTCTCGATCACGTCGGTCATCTTGGCGTTGATCGGGCCCTTGCCGTCGATCGGCTGGCCCAGCGCATTGACCACGCGGCCGAGCAGCTCGGGGCCGACCGGCACTTCCAGAATGCGGCCCGTGCACTTCACGGTGTCGCCTTCGGAGATGTGTTCGTATTCGCCCAGGATCACGGCGCCGACCGAATCGCGCTCCAAATTCAGCGCCAGACCGTAAGTGGCCTGGCCGCTGGCGGTGGGCGGGAATTCGAGCATTTCGCCGGCCATGGCATCGCTCAGGCCGTGCACGCGCACGATGCCGTCGGTGACCGAGACCACGGTTCCCTGGTTCTTGATGTCGGCCGAGGCGCCCAGGCCTTCGATGCGGCTCTTGATCAGTTCGGAAATTTCTGCGGGATTCAGTTGCATGCTTTGCTCCTAACACCTTGATGCGTGGCACGGCCGGCGGGCCGGGCGTTCACGCGCTCAGGGCGACCTTCATTTGTTGCAGACGGGCCTGAACCGAGGTGTCGAGCACCTCGTCGCCCACGACGACGCGAATGCCGCCAATCAGCTCGGGCGCGTGCGTCACGCTGGCGTTGAGCTTGCGGTTAAAGCGCTTTTCAAGCAGCGCCACCACATCGGCCAGCGGGCCGGCTTCAATGGGGTAGGCGCTGTAGATGGTGGCGTCACTCACGCCCGAGCTGGCGTTCACCAGCGCGTGAAACTGCGCCGCGATATCGGGCAGCGCGGCCAGGCGGCCGTTGTCGATCACGGTGCGCAGCAGGTTCTTGGCGCTGTCAGACAGGTTCGCCTTCGACGCCGTGGTGATGACATCAAACACCTGCGCGGCGCTGACCTTGGGGTTGTCGGCGAACTGGCGCACTTGCGCGTCAGCGGCCACAGCGGCCAGGGCGCTCACCTGCGCCACGAGGGCCGGTTTGTCGGTGCTGCCGGCGGCCTTGAACAAGGCTTCGGCATAGGGCCGGGCGATGGTGGCGAGTTCAGCCATGTTGCGTGCCCCGGCTCAAAGCTCGGTCTTCAAGCGGCCCAGCAACTCGGCGTGAACGCCGGCGTTGACTTCGCGCTTGAGAATGGCTTCGGCACCCTTCACGGCCAACGCGGCCACCTGCTCGCGCAGCGCCTCGCGCGCCTTGCTGGCTTCTTGTGCTGCTTCGGCCTTGGCTGCGGCAACGATCTTGGCGCCTTCGTCGCTGGCGCGCGTCTTGGCTTCTTCGATCATGCTTTGCGCACGGCGCTCGGCGTCGGCCAGGCGCTGCGTGGCATCAACCCGGGCCGACGCCAACTGCTCTTCGACACGCTTGTTGGCGGTGGCGAGTTCAGACTTGGCCTTGTCGGCGGCGGAAAGGCCTTCGGCGATCTTCTTCGCACGCTCGTCGAGCGCGGCCGTGATCGGCGGCCAGATATAGGTCATCGTGAACCAGACCAAGATCAGGAACACGATCATCTGAATGATGAATGTACTGGTGATGCTCACGTCGAAAACCTCGTTTCGGGGTGACGGGTGCTGCCGCTTCCTGCGCATTGCCGCGCCAGGCCGCAAGGGGCTGGCGCAGGCAACTCAAGCGCAGAAATTACTTCGGCAGGGCGGCCAGTTGGGCGAGGAACGGGTTGGCCGTGGTGAACCACAGCGCAATGCCGGTGCCGATGATGAACGAAGCGTCGATCAGGCCGACCAGCAAGAACATCTTGGTTTGCAGTTCGCCCATCAGTTCGGGTTGGCGCGCGGCTGATTCCAGAAACTTGCTGCCCATGACGCCGATGCCAATACACGCGCCCATGGCGCCCAGACCAATGATGAGGCCGGCGGCAACTGCGACGAGACCGATGAGTTCCATGTTGACTCCTGTTATGAAAGTGAATTGAGAAAAGGGAAGTGAGACCGGGGAAAAATCAATGCGAATCGTGCGCTTGGCCGATGTAGACCAGCGTCAACATCATGAACACGAAGGCTTGCAGCGTGATGATCAGGATGTGGAAGATGGCCCACACCGTGCCGGCAAGAATGTGCAAGCCGGCGAGCAGGAAGCCGGTGAGCGACAGCGTGAACGCGCCGCCTAACAGCGCGATGAGCAGGAAGATGAGTTCGCCTGCGTACATGTTGCCGAACAGTCGCATGCCGTGCGACACCGTCTTGGCCACGAACTCAACCAATTGCATGGCGAAGTTGAACGGGTACAGCGCCCAGTGGTTGCCGAACGGCGCGGCAAACAGTTCATGCACCCAGCCACCGAAACCTTTGATCTTGACGTTGTAGACCAAGCAAGTGATGAGCACACCCACCGCCAGGCCCATGGTCACTGACAAGTCAGCCGTGGGCACCACGCGCAGGAAAGCGTGGCTGGCATCGTGGCCGGTGGCGGCGCTGTAGATCCAGCCCCACACCAAAGGCAGCAGGTCGACGGGCAGCAAGTCCATCGCATTGAGCAAGAAGATCCACACAAAGACCGTGAGCGCAAGCGGTGCCACGAGCTTGCGGCTCTTGGCGTTGTGAACGATGCCCTTGGCCTGGTTCTCGACCATCTCGAACAGGATTTCCACCGCCGCCTGGAAGCGGCCCGGCACACCCGCAGTGGCGCTGCGCGCGGCGCGCCACAACAGGAAGCAACCGACGACGCCGAGCAGGATGGAAAAGATCACCGAGTCGTAGTTCACCACCGAAAAGTCGACCAGGCCCTTGGGCTTGCCGTTGCCCCAATGGGTGAGGTGGTGGACGATGTATTCGCCGGCGGTCGGGGCGTGCGCTTGAGCTGCCATCTCGAATGCTTTCGCGTGTCTGTTCCATCAAGACCGGCGCCACAGCAGCGCCAGCCAATAAACCTGCATGCACAGCACCATGGCGGCCAGCAAGGCCGGCCAACTCAGGGGCTGCACGATCTTCGGCGCCAGCAACAGCATGGCGACCGAGAAACCGATCTTGACCAACTCCCACGACATGAAGCTGACAGCGTTGCTGACAGCCGACATGCCTGGAGGCCGGCCCGTTGCGCCGCGCGCCAACAACGCACCCGGCACCACCACCACGGCCGCCCCGTACAGCAGCGACCATGCCCACACTGAATTGCTGGTGACGAGCCCTGCAAGCAAGGCCATCACTCCCCCCAGGGCAGCTTGGGCTGCAACCACCCACCACGGCGAAAGCACGGGGTGGCTGGCGCGCCAGGCTGCCGCCTCCTGCTTGGTCAGTGACCTGTAGGCCGCGTTCTCGCCGTCGTCATCAAGCCAGGGTTGGGGCTTGGGCCCGGGCCTCAACCCGTGCGACACCCGCGCGGCTTGTGGCGCTGGAGGGTCCGCTTTGGGCATGGTTTGAAAACGTTTTCGAGTCCGCGTTCGGCAAAGCCTTTGGATTGTAGATGAAAACCCTGGGCCGACTTCATGGGCCGGCTGCACGAAGGATTGCGCGGCGGTTTTGGGATGATGCGGGGCATGACATCAAAGCACTCTGTTTGGGTGGCCTGTGTGACCGGGCTGTTAGGTGCTGCGAGCCATGCGCAAGTGCCGCCCGCGCCGCCACACCACCGTGATGGCGGCTACCAGAACAATCACCTGGAGTTCGAGCCCAAGGGCTTGCCAGCCCTGGTGCGCTGGAAGCTGCAGGCCACGCGCGCCGGTTTGCCCCACCCACCCAAACAGCCCATTCCACAGGTCAAACCCGAGCTGGCGTTCATCCACAGCAACGCAGCCGCCGGCCAGGCCATGGAGCCGGCGGTGACCTGGATCGGCCACGCCACCTTGCTGGTGCAAATCGGCGGCATCAATGTGTTGACCGACCCGATCTTTTCGCAGCGCGCCTCGCCGCTGCCCTTCCTGGGCCCGCAACGCGCGCAGCCGCCGGGCTTGGTGTTGGCTGAGCTGCCACACATCGACGCCGTGGTGATCTCACACAACCACTACGACCACCTCGACTTGCCCAGTCTGCAAGCATTGCAAGGCCAAGCCGGCGGGCCGCCGCTCGTGGTGGTGCCGCGCGGCAACCAGGCCTGGCTGCAGGGCGAGGGCCTGAGCCGCGTGGTCGAACTCGACTGGTGGCAGAGCACCGCGGTGCAAGGCGTGCAGATCATGCTCACGCCGGTGCAGCATTGGTCGGGCCGCGGCCTGGGCGACCGCCTGAAAACGCTGTGGGGCGGCTACGCTTTGCTCAGCCCCGACCAGCGTGTGTACTTCAGCGGCGACACCGGCTACAGCCCTGACTTTGCCGAAGTGGCGCGGCGCCTGGCCTTGAACGGCGAGCGCGCGCCGGTGTTCGACCTGGCCTTGCTGGCCATAGGCGGCTACGAGCCGCGCTGGTTCATGCGCGAGCAACACATGAACCCGGCCGAGGCGGTGCAGGCGATGCTCGACTTGCGCGCCGCGCGCGCCATCGGCATGCACTGGGGCACGTTCGAACTCACCGACGAAGCGCTCGATGAGCCGCCACGTGCCCTGGCCGCGGCGCGTCAAGAGCGCGGCTTGAGCGAAGCCGATTTCGGCGTGCTGGCCATCGGCCAAACACGGCGCCTGCCGCCACGGCTGGCCGCACCACAGGCTCGCACCAATCAAAGTCAAGGCAGCGTGCGATAGCTTTGTGCCAAAGCGTTGAAGCTGGCCACCTGATCCGCGCGCACCGGCCCATCCAATTCCTGCGCCACCAGTTCCGCCACGGGCTGGGCCAGCGCCTGCGCCGCCGCAGCGTCCAGGAACAACAGCCGGCTGCGCCGCGCCAGCACATCGTGCACTGTGCGCGCCATCTCAAAGCGCACGGCAAAGCGCACCATGGCCTCGCTCAGGCCACCCGCGCCGTCGCGCCACAACCAGTTGGCTGCCCCCGGCAGGCTGCGCAGCACGTCGGCCTCGCTGCCATAGAGGTGTTCGCCAGGCGGCTCGCTCAAACGCCGGCCAGGTGCCGCGCCCACCAGCGCCAGGTGCGCGGTGACGCCCCCCGCACGGCGCTCTAGCAAGCCTTCATCCATGCAGCGTGCAAGCACGTCTTCGGCCATGGCGCGGTAGGTGGTCCACTTGCCGCCGGTCACACTCACCAGGCCATCGCGCCCGCTGCGCACCACATGCTCGCGCGAAATCTTCTGGCTGCTGCCGCTGCCCGAATCCGCGTCGGGGCGCACCAGCGGGCGCAAGCCCACCCAGGCCGACAGCACGTCGCTGCGCTGCGGCGCGCGCTCCAGGTAGCGGCCCGCCTCGCCGAGGATGAATTCGATGTCTTCGTGCAGCGGCCGCGGCTCGCGCTGCACCGCGGGGATCGGTGTGTCGGTGGTGCCCAGAATCACCTTGCCCATCCAGGGCACGCCGAACAGCACCCGGCCGTCGCGCGTGCGCGGCACCATCAAGGCCTGGCCCCCGGGCAGGAATTCACGCCCCACCACCAGGTGCGTGCCCTGGCTCGGGGCCAACATCGGTGCCGGTGCGGCTTGGCCCGGGCTGGCGCTGAAAGCACGCACCCGGTCGACCCACACGCCCGTGGCGTTCACCACGCAACGGCTGGCCAGCGTGAAAACGGCACCGCCTTGGGCGTCGCACGCCTGCACGCCAACCACCTTGCCGGCCGTTTGCACGAGGCCGGTGACGGCCACATGGTTGAGCACCACGGCGCCGGCGCGCTGCGCGCTGCGGGCCAGGGCCACGGCCAGGCGGGCATCGTCGAACTGGCCATCGAAGTAGCGCACGGCGCCGTGTAGGCCATTGCGCTTCAGGTTGGGTAGCGCGGCCAAGGCCGCCGTGCGTGACAGGAACTCGGTGGGGCCCAGGCCCCGGCGCCCGGCCAGCAGGTCGTAGGCCTTCAGGCCCGCGCCGTAAAAGGGCAACTCCCACAGCCGGTAACCCGGCATCACGAATTGCAGCGGCTGCGCCAGGTGCGGCGCATTGGCCAGCAGCGTGGCGCGTTCATGCAGCGCTTCACGCACCAGGCCGATGTTGCCCTGCGCCAGGTAGCGCACACCGCCATGCACCAGCTTGGTGGCGCGCGAACTGGTGCCTTGGGCAAAGTCGTGCGATTCGAGCAAGGCCACCTTGAAGCCGCGCGCCGCGGCGTCGAGCGCCGTGCCCAGGCCGGTGGCACCGCCACCGATGACGATCAGATCCCAGTGCGGCGTCTCACGCAGCGCCTGCAAGGCGGCTGCGCGGGTGTCAGGCAGGGGCGGCACGGGCACCAGGTGATCACTTCAAACGTTAGCCAGGCGCCAGCAGCGATCGGCTCGCAGCCTGAACCGGCACGTTCAGATCGGCGCGGCCTCGAGCCGGATCCAGGCGTCGATGCCCTCGCCCGGCGCCGCGGCCTTCAGGCCATGCGCCAGCGGGTCGGCCATGTGGATGGCGTTGCTGACGTGGCTGACGGGTTCAACGCAGAAGTAGTCGCGGTTTTGCGGCGTGTACACCACCAGCCGCGCCAGCGATGAACTCAGCCGCAGTGACAAGCGCTCGTCGCGCAGCCGCGCCGCGCCCGACCAGCCTTCGAAGCAATGGTCGAACGCCATCGGCGCCACATCGCCATCGATGCTGTCCTGGCTGAGCTTGCGCGTGGGCAGTTGCGTGGCGTCAGACTCCCAGCGTTCTTTCACTTCCGCATGCAAGCGGCTGCGGCTGCGCTTGGGAAAGTACGGGTGCCAGCCCAGGCCCAGGGGCTGCGGCAGCGCGCCCGTGTTCTTCACCGCCAGGTTCAAGGCCAAGGCGCCGTCGCCCAAAGTGAAATGCTGGCGCGCCTCGAAGGCAAAGGGCCAATGCGCGTCGGGCTCGTGGCGGTAGACCAGTTCGGCGCTGGTGGCCGTGACCTGTTCCACCTGCCAGGCCCGCAGCCAGGCCACGCCATGCAGCGAGTGCGGGTTGTCGTCGAAGTTCGGCGCCGTGGTGTATTCCTTGCCTTGCCAGCGAAAGCGCCGGTAGGCCAGGCGGTTCGAATACGGCAGCATGGGAAACGCCGCGCCCTGGCGCGGCCCGCCCAGGCCGGAACCTTCAGCGCTGCGCAGCACCGGCGTGGCCTCGTGCCACAGGCCAGCCACGCTGCCACCGAGTTCGGGGCACAGCACCAGGCGCAGGGCGCCATCACGGAGTTCGATCATGGAGGGGCGTTTCCAGTGAAGTGGTTCGTTAATATCGGCCGCCGCCGAGATCGACTTTGAGGTAATGCGCCCCGGGAATGGGGTTGAAGTAGTACGGCGGCACTTCCTGGAACCCGAGCGAGGCATACAGCTCGCGGGCGGATTCCATTTCATCGAGCGTGTCCAGCAGCATGGCACTGTGGCCGGCCTGGGTGGCCAGGTCAATCACCGCCTGCGCCAGCCGCCGCCCCAGGCCCAGCCGGCGGTAGGCCGGGCGCACGTACAGGCGCTTCATTTCGCAGGCGTTGGCGTGGTCAACGTCGCGCAACTGGCGCATGGCCACGCAGCCGGCCACCTCGCTGCCCTCAAGGAAATGTGGCTCCGCCACTTTCCGTGATCCCCGCGGGGGACGGCCGGCTGCGGCCGGCCTTGGGGCGCTGACCAGGGCCAACAGCAGCGCGCCATCGGGCTCGGCGTAGGGGCCGGGCAAGCTGGCCAATTCGGCATCGAAATCCTGAAAGCACAGATCCACCGTCAAGCTGCGGGCGTACTCGCGCATGACTTCGCGCGCGGCTTGCAGCTCGGCCGCGCCGCGCGGCGTGCACAGGCTTATGCGGGGTTCGGGCATGCAAGCGATGGTTGAACAGCGCGCCGGCTTTTCATTGCGCCGCGACCCAGGCCGCCACCAGCGCGGCCAGCGCCATGCAGGCCAGCGCGAGCGCCCGCATGCGGGCGTCGTCACGCGAGGCCGGCGTGTGCCCCGGCAGCAGCTTGTCACCACTGAGCATGGGGCGCAGCAGGTTGACCTTCTTGCGCCAAAGGTAGAACAGCACCGCCGCCACATGCAGCACAACCAACACCAACAACACCCGCTGGCCCACCACTTTGTGCCAGGTGCCGGCAGCGCCGGCCACCGCCGTGGCCACGAACTTGTTCAGCGGGCCGACGTTGGAGATCTCGTCATCCGACACCAAGCCGGTGGCCGCTTGCAGCAGCAAAAAGCCCAGCAGCGCCCACACCGACAGGCTGCCCAGCGGGCTGTGGCCAACGTCAAGGTGCTCGCCGGGCTGATGCCGCCCGCGCAGGTACCTCACGATGGTGCCCGGCAGGTAAAAGAAGCGCGCGAAGCGCGACCAATACCCGCCCAGCACGCCCCAGGCCAGGCGGAACAACAGCAAGGCCAGCACCACGTAGCCGAAGCGAAAGTGCCACACCATGGCATTGCCGCCCATCTTGCCGCTGACCAGTGAGCCCGCCACGGCTAACGCCAGGCTCCAGTGGAACAGGCGGGTGGGCAAGTCCCACACGCGCACGGGCTGCAAGGCAGAGGAGGTTTTGTTCATGATTCGATCTGGTGACAACGATAGCGCAGCGGCGCGGCGCACGCCCCGGGCCGGCGCGGCATCAAACGGTGCGTTGCACCGGGCTTACCCTAGGCAGGGAATGTGCCTCAGTGGGGCTTCGTACACTTGCTGGTCTCTCAAGGCAATGTGGCTCTGCCACTTCCCTTGATCCCCGCGGGGGACGGCCGGCTTCAGCCGGCCTTGGGGCGCTCATTAATCGATGGCCTGCCCATCCACCGGAGGTTCTGCCCATGAAACGTTTGCCCCTCGCCCTGGCTGCCCTGATCGGCGTGGCCACCGCCCTGCCCGCCGCGGCGCAGTTCGCTAAACCCGAAGACGCGGTCACGTACCGCAAGGCTGCGTTCCAAGTGATGGCCGCGCACTTCGGCCGCATCGGCGCCATGGTCAACGGCCGCGTGCCGTTTGATGCTGCCGCTGCCTCGTCCAACGCCGAAGTGGTGGCGTTTGCGTCCAAGCTGCCCTATGCCGGTTTTGTTGAGGGCACGGGTGCGCCGGAAAAGGGCCGCCCCAAGGCCAACGTCTGGACTGACCGCGCCAACTTCGACGCCGCCGCGCGCAAGATGCAAGACGAGGTGACCAAACTGGCCGCCGTTGCCAAGGGCGGCAATCTGGATCAGCTCAAAGCCGCCTTCGGCACCACGGCAGGCACGTGCAAAAGCTGCCACGACGAGTACCGCAATCCCTGAAGCCGGGTTGTTGCTGACTTGCTCAAGCCCGCCTCGTGCGGGCTTGTTTGTTTCGCGATCAGCCTGCGGCTGGCTCGGCAAAGCCGAGCACGACCCTGCGGGTCATGGCGCTCTTTTTAGCTCCGGCACGCGGCTGCGCCGCTTCACATCGCTGCGCGATATGAGCCTCGCTTAAAAGAGCGCGATCAGCCTGCGGCTGGCTCGGCGAAGCCGAGCACGACCCTGCGGGTCATGGCGCTCTTTTTCTCAATCTTTGTGACCACGACGTTGCCGATCTCTGCCGTGTTGGCCACGTGCGTGCCGCCACACGGCTGCAAGTCAACGCCGTCGATGTCAAGCACGCGCACCCGGCCCAGGCCGCGGGGTGGCTGCACGCTCATGCTGCGCACGAGTTGGGGGTTGGCGTCAAGCTCGTCTTCAGTGATCCAACGGTGGTGCACGGCATGGCCGGCACTCACCAGGCGGGCGATGCCGGCGTTCAGTTCGGCCTTGTCGAGCGGCCCGTTCATGTGAAAGTCCAGCCGCGCGTAGCCCGCGGTGATCGAGCAGCCATCCACCGGGTGCGGCACCAGCGCGCACAACAAGTGCGTGGCGGTGTGAAAGCGCATGTGGGCGCGCCGGCGCGGCACGTCGATGCAAGCCTGCAACGCTGTGCCCTCCGGCAACAGCGCCATCTGCGCAGCATCGGCCAGCACATGGGCAATGCTGCCCGGCACCGCACCCTTGCGCGTGTCGGCCACCTTGATGCGTTCACCGCCGGCCAGCAGCAGTTCGCCGGCATCACCGGCCTGGCCGCCGCCCAAGGGATAAAAGACCGTGCGGTCGAGCACCACGCCCAAGGCGTCGTGACCGATCACGGTGGCGCTGCACTGCGCCAGCAGCGCGTCTTCGCGGAACAGTTCTTCGGTGGTCATGGCGGCGTTCCTGTGCGGGCAATGAAGCGATGGTCTCAGAGATCCACCGTGCCCTCGATGCAAGCCTGCACCTCGCCGCCAACCCAGACTTCACCGCCATGGCTGGTGATGTGCACGCGCCCGTCGCGTTGCATCGCGGTGCCCTGTGCGGCCACGTACTGCGCCGGGGCCAGGCCGTCGGCGATCAGCCATTGCGCCAGGCCGGCATTCAAGCTGCCGGTTACCGGGTCTTCATACACGCTCAGGTCGCCGACGAAGGCGCGCACCTCGAAGTCGCTGTCAGTGCCGGCCGCCTGCGGCGCGACCAGGCCCACCGTGGCCAAACCCTTCAGTGCAGCGGCGTCGGGCTGCACGGCCAGCACGGTGTGCGCGTCGGCCAGCAGCAGGCCCAGCCAGCGCGGCCCGTTTTCCAGCCATTGCGCGGCGCGCACGCTGCTTGCACTCAAACCCAGGGCCTTGAGCACCAGCGCCAGCACCCGGGGTTCGACCTCGCTGCGTTGCAGCGGCGGTGCGGCAAAGGCCAGGCGCGCGGCGTCGCGGCGCACGCGCACCAGGCCCACGCCGCACTGCTGTACCACTTCATTGCCCTGGCGCGGCACACCACCGGCCAGCAACCAGGCCTGGCAACTGCCCAATGTGGGGTGGCCGGCGAAAGGCAGTTCGCGCGCCGGGGTGAAGATGCGCACGCGGTAGTCAGCCTCGGGCTGTGTGGGCGGCAACAGGAAGGTGGTTTCCGACAGATTCGTCCAGCGCGCAAATTCGGCCATGCGTTTATCGCTCAAGCCCTGTGCGCCGTGCACCACCGCTACGGGGTTGCCGCGTAGGGCCTGCGCAGTGAAGACGTCGAGTTGATGAAACCGGTGCTTCATGGGGTTTGTTCCTTCAGCAGTTGGCCCAGCGCAGCCACCGCCGTGTCGATTTGATCGGGCGTTGCCGTGACGAAGCTCAGGCGCAGCGTGTCACGCCGCGGCACACCGCAATAGAAGGGCGCGCCGGGCACGTAGGCCATGCCGCGGGCCACGGCTTGCGGCAACAGGGCCGTGGTGTCGCGCCCGCCGCCCAATTCGAGCCAGAAAAACATGCCGCCGCTGGGCAACTGCCAGCGGCAGCCGGCGGGCAGGTGGCGCTGCAACGCGGCCTGCATGGCATCGCGCTGCAACTGGTAGCGCGCCCGAACCCGCGGCAGGTGTTCACGCAGGAAGCCGTTGCGAATGACCTCATGCGCCACGCGCTGGTTGAAGCCCGGGGTGTGCAAATCGGCCGCCTGCTTGGCCTGCAACAGCTTGGGGTACAGCGCGGCCGGCGCCACCACATAGCCCAGGCGCAAACCGGGCGCCAGGATCTTGGAGAACGAACCCAGGTACACCGCGCCATCACCGGCTGCGGCGGCCAGCGGCGGCGGTGGCGGGGTGCCGTACCAAAGCTCGCCGTACGGGTTGTCTTCCAGCAGCGGCAGGCCGATGCGCGCGGCCTGCGCCACCACCGCCAAACGGCGCGCCGCGCCCATGGTTCGAGCGTTGGGGTTCTGGAAGTTGGGTTGCAGGTAGATGAAGCGTGCGCCGCGGGCGACAGTCAGCCCGTCGGGCAGCGGGCCTTCGTCATCACACGGCACTTCCACGAACTCGGGTTCATAGGGCGCGAAGGCTTGCAGCGCGCCCAGGTAGGTGGGCGACTCCACCGCCACGCATGCGCCGGCATCGATCAAGACCTTGCCCACCAGATCCAGCCCTTGCTGCGAGCCAGTGGTGATGAGCACCTGGCCGGGCTGCACCGCCATGCCCTGGGCTTGCAATTCACCGGCCACCCATTCGCGCAGCGGCCCGAAGCCTTCGCTGGCGGCGTACTGCAGCGCCTGCGCCGGGGTGTCGGTGAGCACGCGCTGGCAGGCTTCACGCAGTGCCTGCATCGGAAAGCCTTGCGGCGCGGGCAGGCCGCCGGCCAGGCTGATGATGTCGGGCCGCTCGCTGATCTTGAGGATCTCGCGGATCACCGAAGGCTCCATGCGCGCGGCGCGCCGAGCGGTTGTCCAGTGTGTGGTGTGGGTCGTCATGGGATGAGTCATGTGGAACGTTGCACCGGCATGCGCGTGCCGGCAAACACGGTGGCCATCACCACCAACGAAAAGATCAACGTGGCCGGCTGCAAGGCCTCGCCCGCGATGGGTGCCGCAAACAGCAGCGCCAAGAACGGTTGCAGCAATTGCACCTGGCTGACGCGCACCGCGCCGCCCATGGCCAGGGCGTGGTACCAGGCGAAAAAGCCCAGCCACATCGACACCAGCGAAACATACGCAAAGCCCAGCCAGGCCGATGGCAGCACCGACGCCGGGTGCGCCGGCATCACGGCCAGCGCCACGGGCAACGTGAGCGGCAGGCTCAACACCAGCACCCAGCAGATGACGCGCCAGGCCGGCATCTGCGCGGCCGCGCGTGCCCCGGCCACATAGCCCACGGCGGCGCTGAGCACGGCGCCCAGCAGCAGGCCATCGGCCGCATGCAAGCGCCCGCCGCCGGCATGCGCGGCAAAGCCAATGACCAGCCCACAACCCAACACAGCACAGGCCCAGAAGCCGCGCGACGGGCGTTGGCCAAAAGCCCAGGCGGCCAGCACCGCGGTGGCCAGCGGCAGCACGCCCGTCACCACCGCGGCGTGCATGGCCGGCACCTGGCGCAAGGCCAGCGCCAGGAACAGCGGAAAGCCCACCACCGTGCCCAGCGCGGAGACACCGAGCACGGGCCACAACTGCGCGCTCGGGCGCGGCACGCGCAGCAAGGCCAGCAGTGCCAGGCTGAGCAGCCCGGCCACCGCAGCGCGGCCGGCGGTGACGAACAGCGGCGGCAATTGCGGTGCGTCCTGCGGGCCCACGGCCAGGCGCGTCATGGGCAAGGTGAGTGCAAACAGCGCCACGCCGAGCAGGCCCCAGGCCAGGCCGCGGCGTTCGGCCGCGGCACGCTGCGCCGCGCTGCGGGCCGCGTCCAGGGTGGGTGCGAGGGGGCTGGAAGTCATGCGTCAGTGTAGGCGCGGGCAGCAGCACAGAGCCAGTACACTTTTACAAATCGCCCATCAATCTGTATTGCCCATGCCGCCGCACAGACCACCCCCCGCGCTGAGCCGCCAGGCCGATGCCACCCTGGCCGAGCAATTGGCCGAACGCTTTGCGCAGCGCATCGAGCAGCGCCTGCTGGCGCCGGGCGCGCGGCTGCCTTCGATCCGCGAATGCGCACGCGCGCACGGCCTGAGCCCGAGCACCGTGGTGGCGGCTTACGACCGCCTGCTGGCTCGCGGCCTGGTGCAGGCGCTCCCGCAGCGCGGCCACTACGTGCGCGAGCGCGCGCTGCCGGCGCGAGCGCGCGCCGCGGCGGCGGCGCCCGTGGTGCGGCCCTTGCCCGTCAGCGCCACCGCGCTCATCCGCGGCATGCTGCAACGTGATGCGCGCCTGGCCGGCCCCGGCCTGGGCACCTTGCCGGCCGAATGGCTCGACCTGCCGCTGCTGCAGCAAGCGCTGCGCAAGGTGCTGGCCGACCCCGAGCAGGCCGCATCAGCCCTGCATTACGGCTACCCGGCGGGCGAGCCCAGGCTGCGCGAACAACTGCGCCACAGCCTGGCCGAGCTGGGCATTCGCGCCAACACCGAACAGATCGTCACCACACTGGGGGCGACCCAGGCACTGGATGTGGTGGCCCGAACCCTGCTGCGCCCGGGCGACCCGGTGCTGGTCGACGAGCCCGGCTGGGCGGTTGAATATGCACGCCTGGCGGCCGCGGGCATACAGTTGTTGCCGGTGCCGCGCGGCGAGGACGGCCCCGATCTGGCCGTGATGGCGCAGCTGATCAAAGCCCACCAGCCGCGCCTGTACGTGACCGTGTCGGTGCTGCACAACCCCACCGGGGCCTCGCTGTCACTGCAGGCCGCCCACCAGGTGCTGCAACTGGCGCATGAGCATGACGTGCACATCGTTGAAGACGACACCTACGCCCACCTCGCCAGCCCGCACCTGCCGCGCCTGGCCGCACTCGACGGCCTGCGCCGCACCGTCTACGTGTCCGGCTTCTCCAAGATCCTGGCGCCGGGCTGGCGCGTCGGTTACCTGGCTGCGCCCACCGCGCTGGTGGAGCGCCTGGTCGACATCAAGTTGTTGAGCGGCCTCACCACACCCAGTTGGCCCGAGCTGGCTCTGGCACATTGCCTGGAGCAAGGCCACCTGCTGCGCCACGCCGAACGCTTGCGCCAACGCCTGGCTGGCGCGCGTGCGCGGGTTGTGAAACTGGTTCTGGCGCATGGGTTCGAATTTGCCGCACCGCCACGCGGGTTATTTGGTTGGATAGAAGTGGGCACTGACACTGAGCGAGCTGCGCGGGCGTTGTTGGATGACGGCTGGTTGCTCGCGCCGGGCACGCTGTTTCATGTGCCGCCGCGGCCCAGCACATTGATGCGGATCAACTTCGCCAGCGCCCAAGACGCCGCCTTTTGGCGCCGGCTGCAAACGTTCGCAAAGGGCCCGGTTTAAGGGGGTCGGTGGAAAAACGGGACTCGCCACACCTGTAAGTGCCCGTTACCATACGGCGCAGGAAATTTGTAACCATGTACGAATCCACCCTTCCCCCCGGTTCGCCTGACCTGATGCGCGTCAGCGCTTTCAAGCGCTACCTCGACGAGCTGGAGCGCAACCACGGCTTCAATGCCGCGAGCACGCGCTTGTCCACGCTCAGCCCGTCGCTGGTGCAAGACCTGATGCGCTTCGAGCAAGACGGCGGCCAGAGCGAGGTGCTCGATGTGGTGGCCGCCAGCGTGCGCCACCAGCGCGCCGTGCTGATGCATCTGCAATGTGGCGACCGGGTAGTACCGCTGACCCTGTTTCCGGCGGAGCAGCAAGCCCATTGCCCGATGGACATGGCCCAGTTCCTGGCCATGCGCCTGGCCGAATTGCAGGTCTTGCAGGTGGAGCCCGCGGTGATGCGCCCGCCCGGCCACCCCGACCGCGCCCGCGTGGGCGAGGCCGCCCATTACGTGGCGCTGCACCCGCTGCTGTGGGAGCTGGCCATGCGCGGCGCGCGCGAAGAACTGCTGCCCGAAATCGCCGGCCAGGCGGCCTACCGCATTGCCGCGAGCATGGACTTGCGGGAACTGACCGCCACCGGCGTGCTGGCCGCGGCGGTGCAACGGCTGAAGAAACACACGTGCAGCCTGCGCGACATCACCGGCTGGCCGGGCTTTGACCGCGCCCGCGCCAGCCGGCTGCTCAATGCGCTGTACCTGCATGCCGCGCTCATGATCAGCCGCACGCACCCGGTGGCTACCAACGAAGGCTTTCGCAGCGCACTGCGGCGCTAAGGCGCCGCATTCGTTTTGCCTGGGCGCTAAGGTGCCGCGTTCATTTTGGCTGGTCGTGCAAGCGCCGCTTCAGGCCACCGCGCCGAGCTGTTCCCAACGCTCCAAAGCCAGCAGCAATTCATCGTCGATCGCGGCATGGCGGGCGTGCAATTCGCCGGCACGCAGCGGCTCGCGGGCGTACAGCGTGCCGTCGGCCAAGCGTTCATCAATCAACTTCTGTTCCGCCTCCAGCGCTTGAACACGCTGGGGCAGCATGCGCAATTCCTGCTGCTCTTTGTAGCTGAGCTTGCGTGTCGGTGCTGCCGGCGCTTTGCTGGCCACCGGCACCGGCGCCGGCACTGGCTTGGCCATCTGGGCGGCGGCGCGCGCACGCTGGCGCTTCCAGTCTTCATGGCCGCCGATGTATTCGCGCCACTGGCCGGGTTGATCTTCACCTTCCCAGGCGATCACGCTGGTGACCACGTTGTCCAAAAAGCGCCGGTCGTGGCTGACCAGCAGCACCGTGCCGGCGTAGGCTTGCAGCAGTTCTTCCAGCAATTCCAGCGTGTCGATGTCCAGGTCGTTGGTCGGCTCGTCGAGCACCAGCACATTGGCCGGCAACGCAAACAGCCGCGCCAGCAGCAGGCGGTTGCGCTCGCCGCCCGACAACGTGGCCACGGGTGAGTTGGCGCGCTCGGGGGCAAAGAGAAAGTCGCTCAGGTAGCTCATCACATGCTTGCGCTGGCCGTTCACCTCGACCCACTCGCTGCCGGGGCTGATGGTGCCGGCTAACGTTTGATTCAAGTCGAGCGCCGAGCGCATCTGATCGAAGTACGCCACCTGCAAGCGCGTGCCCTGGCGCACCGTGCCCGATGTGGGCGCCAATTCACCGAGGATCAGCTTGAGCAGCGTGGTCTTGCCCGCGCCGTTGGGGCCGATGAAGCCGATCTTGTCGCCGCGCATCACGCTGGTGCTGAAGCGCTGCACCACCACCTGGTCACCAAAGCGCAGGCTCACGTCGTCGAGTTCGGCCACCAGCTTGCCGCTGCGCTCGCCCGCGTCCACCGCCAGGCGCACAGCGCCGGCGCGCTCGCGCCGGGCGGCCCGGGCGCTGCGCAGTTTTTCCAGCCGTGCGATGCGAGCCACGCTGCGCGTGCGCCGCGCCTCCACGCCCTTGCGCACCCAGATCTCTTCTTGCGCCAACAGCTTGTCGGCGCGCGCGCTGGCCAGGCCCTCGGCCTCAAGCTCGCGCACCTGGGCCGCTTCGAAGGCGCTGAAGTTGCCGGGGTAGGAACGCAGTTGGCCGCGGTCGAGCTCAACGATGCGGGTGGCCACGGCGTCGATGAAGGCGCGGTCGTGCGACACCACCAGCAAGCCGCCGCGCCATTCGCACAGCAGCCCTTGCAGCCATTCGATGGCACCCAGGTCGAGGTGGTTGGTGGGCTCATCGAGCAACAACACTTCAGGTGCCGCGGCCAGCGCCTGGCCCAGTGCCACGCGCTTGCGCGTGCCGCCAGAAAGGCTGCCCACCACGGCCTGCGGCTCCAGGTGCAGGCGCTGCAAGACTTCATCCACGCGCTGTTCCCAGTTCCAGCCTTCAAGCAAGTCGATGCGCGAATGCAGGGCGTCGAAGTCTTCGCCCGGGGCATGGGCCTCGAAGCGTTCACGCAGCGCGCGCGCCTCGGCCACGCCGACACTGACCACATCGAACACGGTGGCCGCCTCGTCAAACAGCGGCTCTTGCGGCACATAGAAGCGGCGCAGACCCTGGCTCAGTTGCAGGCTGCCGTCGTCGGGCGGCTCGATGCCGGCCAGCACGCGCAGCAGCGAAGACTTGCCCGTGCCGTTGCGCCCGATCAGCGCCACGCGCTCGCCGGCATCGAGGGTGAAAGCCGCACCGTCAAGCAGGGCGTGGTGGCCATAGGCGAGGTGGGCGTCGAGCAGATTCAGTAAAGGCATTGTTGGTTAACGTTTCAGATGATCAAATAGCGCGTCGATGAACATCTTCGCCACGTCGAACCCGGTTTGTTGGGTGATTTCCTGGAAGCACGTCGGGCTGGTGACGTTGATTTCGGTGATGCTGTCACCGATCACGTCCAGCCCCACCAGCAGCAGCCCGCGCTGGGCCAGGGTGGGCCCCACGGCCAGCGCCAGTTCGCGGTCGCGGGCGCTGAGCTCGCGCGCCACGCCCTTGCCGCCCACGGCCAGGTTGCCGCGCACCTCGCTGCCCTGCGGAATGCGCGCCAGGCAGTGCGGCACGGGCACGCCGTCGATGATGAGCACGCGCTTGTCGCCTTCGGCAATCTGCGGCAGGAACTTCTGCACCATCACCGACTGCGCGCCGTCGCGGTTCAGCGTCTCGATGATCGAGCCCAGGTTCAGGCCATCGGCGCGCACACGGAAGATGCCCATGCCGCCCATGCCGTCGAGCGGCTTCAAGATCACATCGCCATGCTCGGCATGGAAGGCGCGGATGTCGTCGCCCGAGCGCGTCACCAAGGTGGGCGCAATGAGCGATGCAAATTCCAGGATCGCCAGCTTTTCGGGGTGGTCGCGCAGCGCGCGCGGGCTGTTGAACACGCGCGCGCCTTCGCGCTCGGCGCATTCGAGCAAATGCGTGGCGTAAAAGTATTCCGCGTCGAAGGGCGGGTCCTTGCGCATCAGCACGGCGTCGAATTCAGCCAGCGGCTGAACGGCCTGCGTGCGCTGCACGAACCAATCCTCAAGCCGGCCGGTCAGGCTGATCGCTCGCACCTGCGCCTGCACGCGAGCGCCGCTGCGCCAATGCAAATGCTCGGGGCCGCAGGCGTAGAGCTGTGCGCCGCGTGAGGCGGCCTCGCGCATCATCGCGAAAGTGGTGTCCTTGTAGGTCTTGAAGCTTTCCAGCGGGTCGGCAACGAACAGCAGTTTCATATCTTCGTCTTTGCAAGAGCAGAGCGCCGGTAGTGTTGCACCAACATCGCCGCCACACCGGCCAGCACGCCCCAGAAGGCCGCGCCCACGCCCCACCACGACACGCCACTGAGCGTGACCAGAAAGGTCAAGGCCGCGGCGTCGCGGTGGCGCTCCACGGCCAGTGCCGCGCCCAACGCGCTGCTGATGGTGCCCAACAAGGCCAGCCCGGCCAATGCGGCCACCATTTCGCGCGGGAAGGCGTTGAACAGGCCGGCCACGGCGCCACCGGCCAGCCCCACCGCGATGTAGATGAGCCCGGCGGCAATGGCCGCGGGGTAGCGCCGGGCTGGGTCGGTGTGGGCCTCGCGCCCCATGCAGATGGCCGCGGTGATGGCCGCCAGGTTCAGCGCAAACCCGCCCAGTGGCGCCAGCACCAGCGTGGCCAGGCCGGTGGCGGTGATCGCGGGCGACACGGGCACGGCATAACCCGAGGCGCGCTGCGCCGCCACACCCGGCAGGTTCTGCGACGCCATGGTGACGATGAACAACGGCAACCCCAGGCCGATGAGCGCGGCGGCGGTGAACTGCGGCGCCACCCACACCGGCCAGCCAGCCGCCCAGTGCAGTGCGCGCAGTTGCAGGCCGCCCTCGGCCCACACCCACATCACACCCACCGCCAGCACGCCCAGCACGGCATAGCGCGGCCAGGCGCGCCGGCCCAGCAAGTAGGCCGCCGCCATGGCCAGCACCAGCCAGGGCGCGCTGCGTGCGGCAACCACGGCGTCCAGGCCAAAGCGCGCCAGCACACCGGCCAGCAGCGCCGCTGCAAGTGCCAGGGGAATGCGATCCATCACACGCTCGAAGGCCTTGGTCACACCGGCCAAGGTTATGAGTGCGCCACAAGCGATGAAGGCGCCGGTGGCCTCGGCCAGGCTCAGGCCCTGGGTGCTGGCGATCAGCGCTGCGCCGGGCGTAGACCAGGCCGTCAGCACCGGCATGCGGTAGCGCAGAGACAAGCCGATGCTCGTCACCCCCATGCCCAGCCCCAGCGCCAACAGCCACGAGGCCTGCTGCGCCGGCGTGGCGCCCAGTGCACTGGCCGCCGCGAAGACGATCACCACCGAACTCGTGTAGCCCACCAACACCGCCACGAAGCCGGCCACGACGGCCGATGGCGAAAAATCCCTGAGCAACTGGCGCATGGCACGAGGATACGGGCCGCAGCCGCAGCCACGCCGCGCGGCCAAAGCAACACCCCGCACAGCCATGCGCCTGGGTGACAGGCGGGAGCGCCGCCGCCCACTATGCTGCCCAGCATGCCCCTGCCACCCGCTGCCGCAGCGCCGCCGCCCCCCACGCACGCCCTGGTGCCGCACGGCCAGCTCATGCGGCGCATCGTGACCCTGGCCATTCCGACCACGCTGCTGTCGCTGCTGCAAGTGGCCACCCAGCTCATCGAAACCTGGCTGGCTGCGCGCCAGGGCACGGCCGCGCTCGCCGGCTGGGCGGTACTGCTGCCGCTGGTGTTGCTGATGATGCAGATGAGCACCGGCGCCATGGGCGGAGGTGTGGTGTCTGCTGTGGCCCGCGCGCTGGGTGCCAAGCGCTCCGACGAGGCCAGCGCGCTGGTGCTGCACGCCTTGATCATCGCCAGCGGCTTCGGCTTGTTGTTTGCGCTGGGCGTGAGCCTGGCAGCGGCGCCCCTGCTGAACGCCGTGGCCGGGCCCGACAGCGCCGTTCAAGCCAGCAGCTATGCCTGGTGGCTGTTCGGCGTGGGCGCCTTGCCGGCCTGGTGGGGCAACACCCTGGCCTCTGTGCTGCGTGGCGGCGGCCAGCACCTGCCGGCGGCGCGTGTGCTGGCCGCCAGCACGGCCGTGCAACCGCTGTTGGCCTGGGCATTGGCCGAGCCCGCCGGCATGGGCCTGGCCGGCGTGGGCGCGGCCTTTGCAGCAGCCAGTTGGGCCAGCACGCTGGGCCTGTGGCTGCTGGTGCAGCGCGGCGCGGCGGGCTTTGTGCCGCACTGGCGCGGGCGGCCCACCTGGGCGCTGTTTGCGCGCATCCTGGCGGTGGGCGCCACCGCCTCGGCACTGGCCTTGTTGTCCAACCTCGGCACCTTGCTCGTCACCGCGCAACTGCGCCATCACGGGCCGGCCGTGGTGGCCGCTTACGGCATTGCGGCGCGGCTGGAATTTCTGGTTGTGCCGATCGCCTTCGGCGTGGGCGCGGCACTCACCGCATTGGTTGGCCGCGCTGTCGGCGCGGGCGACTGGCCCACCGCGCGGCGCATCGCCTGGCTCGGTGGCGGCATGTCGCTGCTGGTGACCGGCGCGCTGGGCCTGGTGGTGGGCCTGTGGCCGTTGGCCTTTGCACAACTGTTCACCACCGACCCCGCTGTGGCCGCCACCGCCGCGCGCGCCCTGCGCTACACGGGTTTTGCCTTTGGCGGCTTCGGCCTGGGCATGGCGATGTACTTTGCCGCGCTGGGTGCCGGCCGGCTGGCCGCGCCGGTGGTCGGCGCTGTGGCGCGCCTGGTGATCGCCGTGGGCGGCGGCTGGCTGCTGTCGCAATGGTTTGGCCTGGGGCTGGACGGCAACTTCATCGCCGTGGCACTGGGCTTGCTGGCCTACGGCGCGGCCAATGCCGTGGGCGTGCGGCCGGGGGTGTGGCGCGGGCGGTGATGCGTTGGTGCGTTGATGCTACGATGCGCCCCACCCTTGATTTGACTCCACCATGCGCACCACGCTTGACCTCGACAGCACCGCCCTTGAAGCCGTGCGTCAGCTTGCTGCCCACCGCTCGCAAAGCCTGGGCAAGGTGGTGTCTGAGCTGATCCTCAAAGGCCTGCAACACGAAAGCTCGCCGGCCGTCAAACGCAAGGCCGGCCTGCCGGTCTTTGCCGCGGGCACGCGCCCCATCACGCTGGAAGACGTGAAGCTGGCTGAGGACATGGAGTGAGCCTGGGCACGGTTTGGCTGCTCGACGCCAACCTGCTCATTGCCCTGACCCACGCCGCCCACGTGCACCACGGCGTGGCGCAAGACTGGTTTGCCGCCGTGCCGAAACGGCGCTTCGCCACCTGCACGCTGACCCAACTGGCCTATGTG
Source organism: Burkholderiales bacterium (assembly GCA_031418595.1). Lineage (GTDB taxonomy): Bacteria > Pseudomonadota > Gammaproteobacteria > Burkholderiales > Burkholderiaceae_C > Rubrivivax. Next base: position 5,593 of record JANOXU010000052.1, on the reverse strand, counting down.
CGGCTGAGCAGCAACCCGCGAGTAGCTGGGGCCGAGATCAGCCCGGCCCAGGCGCTGAATGCCTTGCGCGACCTGTGCGCGCACCCGTGCCACTTGTTCTGGCACGACAAGGCCTTGCCGTTGGAAATGGCCAGCTTGAACACCCCGGCCTTGGTCGGTCATCGCCAGGTGACCGATGCCTACCTGTTGGGCCTGGCTGCTGCGCAGGGCCACAAGCTGGCCACACTCGACCGCGGCCTGTTGGGCTTTGCACAAGCCACTCAATTGGCGGCGCATCTGGAGTGGGTGGGCACGCCACTGGCGGCCCATGAGCCCCGCCCCAGGTATCGGGCCACGAAGCCCTAAATCTCGACCTTCGAGCCCAGCTCCACCACCCGGTTGGCCGGCAGGTTCAGAAAGTCGGCCGCCGCCGAGGCGTTGCGGTGCATGCTGGCGAAGAGCTTTTCACGCCACATCGCCATGCCGCCGCCAAAGGTGGGTATCACCATGTCGCGGCTCAGGAAGTAGCTGGTTTCCATTTCATCGAGCGGCACGCCGCGGCCTTCAAGCAGCTTCAGCGCCTCGGGCACATCGGGCTCGTTCTTGAAGCCGAAGTTCAGCGTCACGGCCCAGCAATCATGGCCCAGCGGTTCGAGCTTGACGCGCCGGTCAAAGCCGACCCAGGGCACTTCATGGTGCTTCACGTTGACGAACAAGTTATAGGCATGCAGCACCTTGTTGTGCTTCAGGTTGTGCATCAGCGCGTTCGGCGTGAGGCCTTCTTGCGCGGTGAGGAACACGGCCGTGCCGTCCACCCGCGTGGGCGGGCTGACGAACACCGCTTCCAGGAAGCCGGGCAGTTCAATGGCTTCGTCGCGCAAGCGTGTGGCCACCAGCTTGCGCCCCTGCACCCAGGTGAGCATGAGCGTGAACATGCCGATGCCGATGAGCAGCGGGAACCAGCCACCGGCCAGCAACTTGAGCAGGTTCGACGCCAGGAAGGTGACGTCAATGACGAAGAAGAAGCCGGTGGCCGCCAGGCACAGCCACAGCGGGTACTTCCAGCCGTAGTGGATGACGAAGAAGGTCATCACCGTGGTGATGGTCATGTCGATGGTGACGGCCACGCCGTAGGCCCCGGCCAGCTTGCTCGACGAACCGAAGAACACCACCGCCATGACCACAAAGACATACAGCCCCCAGTTGACGAAGGGCACATAGATTTGGCCGGTGTCGCGCACCGAGGTGTGCAGCACGCGCATGCGCGGCAAGATGCCCAACTGGATGGCCTGCTTGGTGACCGAGAACGCCGCCGTGATGAGCGCCTGTGAGGCCACCACCGCGGCCAGCGTGGCCAGCAGGAACAGCGGGATCTCGGCCCAGGCTGGGGCGATCAGGAAGAACGGGTTCTTCACCGCCTGCGGGTTTTTCAACAGCAGCGCGCCCTGGCCAAAGTAGTTGATCACCAACGCCGGCATCACCACGCCATACCAGGCAATGCGGATCGGTCGCTTGCCGAAGTGGCCGAGGTCGGCGTACAGCGCTTCACCGCCCGTCACGACCAGCACCACTGCGCCCAGCGCGACGAAGGCCACCCACTTGTAGTGCAGGCAAAACTCCAGCGCATACAAGGGGTTCAGCGCGACCAGCACCTCCGGGTTAGCCCATATTTGCGGCAGGCCCAGCAAGGTGAGCGCCGCGAACCAGACCAGCATCACCGGCCCGAAGGCCTTGCCGATGCCGCCGGTGCCCAGGCGCTGCACGGCAAACAGCCCGGTCAACACGACCAGCGCGATCGGCACGATCCAGTCGTGATATTGCGGCGCATAGACGTCGATGCCCTCCACCGCGCCCAGCACCGTCATGGCCGGGGTGATGACGGCGTCGCCAAAGAAGATGGCGGTGCCGAACAGGCCCACCGTCATCAACATCCGGCGCAGCGCCGGCTTGCCCTTCACCGCCGTGGTGGCCAAGGCCAGCATGGCGATCAGGCCGCCTTCGCCGTTGTTGTCAGCGCGCAGGATGAGCAGCACGTACTTCAACGAGACCACCACGGTCAGCGTCCAGAACAGCAGCGACAGCACGCCCAGGATGTTGGCCGGCGAAACCGGCACATGGCCACCGTGGAAGACCTCTTTCAGCGCATACAGCGGGCTGGTGCCGATGTCGCCATAGACCACGCCCAGCGCGGCCAGGGTCAGGCCGGCCAGGGCCGTGCCGCTGCGCGGCGGTGGGGTTTGGTTCAAGGTTGTGCCCGAGTGCGGCCCAGCGGGCGGGGGCGGCCATTGTGCAGTGCAGCATTAACCCTGCGCAAGGCCGGTGTTGCGGCAAACCTCACTGGTCGACCTCGGCGTCGGGGTCGGTGGCTTCCAGCTCGTAGGCCGCCGCCGCCATGGCCAGGCGAGCGATCACGCCGTACATGTAGAAGCGGTTGGGCGCGCTGGCCCCGGGGCGCTCGCCCGGGCGCGGCAATTGCGCGGCCTGGGCAAAGGCCAGCGGCACATAGCGTGAGCCTGGTGCGCTCAAGTCTTCATCAATGCCTTGACGGGCATGCACACGATAGAAGCCGCCCACCACGTAGCGGTCGATCATGTAGACCACCGGTTCGGCCACGGCGTCATGGATGCGTTCGTACGTGGGCACGCCCTCTTGAATGATCACTTCGGTCAACGTGCGCTCGTCGTTCACCTTGGGCGGCTGGCGCTGCGCGATCTTCTTCACTTCAGCCGCGTCGCGCACGGTGATGATGCCGCTGCCGACGCTGCCGTTGTCGGCCTTCACCATCACAAACGGCTTTTCCTTGATGCCGTATTCCTTGTACTTGCGCCGTATCTTCAGCAACAGCGCATCGGTGTGGGTTTCAATACAGTCCAGGCCCTCGTTATGGGCCATGTCCACCGCTCCGCACTGGGCGTACATCGGGTTGATCAGCCACGGGTCCATGCCCAGCAGCTTGGCGAACTTCTTTGCCACTTCCTCGTACGAATGAAAGTGCGCACTCTTGCGCCGCTGCGCCCAACCGGCATGCAGCGGCGGCAGCAGGTACTGCTCGTGCAGGCCTTGCAACACCTTGGGCGTGCCGGCGGCCAGGTCGTCGTTCAACAAAATCGTGCACGGGTCGAAGTCTTTCAAACCCAGCCGGCGCGCGCTGCGCTTGAGCGGCTCCAGCAGCAGCTCGCTGCCATCGGGCAACGCCACCTTGGTGGGCGACTTCGCACCTTCTTCCAGCGTGCCCAGGCGCACATTCAGCCCGGCTTGGTGAAAGATCTGCGCCAGGCGTTGCAGGTTCATCAGGCTCGATGCGCTGCGCGCGCCCAACTGCGGAATGAGCAGCAGGTTGCGCGCTTCGGGGCAGATCTTTTCAATCGCTGCCATCGCCGCTTGCACCGCCAGCGGCAGCATCTCGGGCGTGAGGTTGTGAAAGCCGCTGGGAAACAACTCGGTGTCCACCGGCGCGAGCTTGAAGCCGGCGTTGCGCAAGTCCACCGCCGTGTAGAACGGCGGCGTGTGCTCCATCCATTCGAGCCGAAACCAGCGCTCGATGGCGGGCATTGATTCCAGCACCCGCTGCTCAAGCTCGTTGATGGGGCCGGTGAGGGCGGTGACGAGGTGGGGAACCATGGTGTGCCCGTTCTGCGCAACAGGGGCGCAAGGGGCGCGATTTTATGGGCGGCCATGAAAAGGGCCTGCCCCCAACCGCAGGGCAGGCCCAACTCGCCGGCGTTCAACCGCCGACGAGGAGACTCAAGTCAAGCGTTACTTGCTGTAGGCCGTCTCGCCGTGCGAGCTGATGTCCAGCCCCTCGCGCTCTTCTTCTTCAGCCACGCGCAAGCCCACGGTGAGGTCGACGATCTTGAACGAGATGGCCGCCACCACGCCCGACCAAACCACCGTCAACAGCACCGCCTTGAGCTGAATCCACACCTGCGCGGCAATGCCGTCGGGGTTGGTCACCATCGCGGCCGTGGTCCAGTCGGGCACCATGCCCGGGCCGCCCAGCGATTGGGCATGGAACACGCCGGTCAGCAGCGCGCCGACGATGCCGCCCACGCCGTGCACGCCGAACACATCGAGCGAGTCGTCAGCACCAAGCAGCTTCTTCAAGCCGTTCACGCCCCACAGGCAGGCGAAGCCGGCGACGAAACCGATCACCATGGCACCCATCAGCCCCACGTTGCCCGCGGCCGGGGTGATGGCCACCAAACCGGCCACTGCACCGGACGCCGCGCCGAGCATCGAAGCCCGCCCGCGCATCAAGGCTTCACCCAGACACCAGGCCAGCACCGCGGCGGCGGTGGCGCTGAAGGTGTTCATGAAGGCCAGCACGGCGAAATTGCCGGCTTCGAGTGCCGAGCCGGCGTTGAAGCCGAACCAGCCCACCCACAGCAGCGCCGCACCCACCATGGTGAGCGGCAGGTTGTGCGGCACGAAGGCCTCTTTGCCGTAGCCCACGCGCTTGCCGATCATGAACGCACCCACCAGCCCGGCCACCGCGGCGTTGATGTGCACCACGGTGCCACCGGCGAAGTCGAGCGCACCCATGTTCCACAGGTAGCCGGCCTTGGCGTTCAGGCCATCGACCACTTCCTTGCCGGTGTAGGCATCCGGCCCCATCCAGAACCACACCATGTGGGCGAGGGGCGCATAGCTGAAGGTGAACCACAGGGCGCTGAACAGCAACACGGCGCTGAACTTGATGCGCTCGGCGAACGCCCCCACGATCAGGCAGCAGGTGATGCCGGCGAAGGTGGCCTGGAACGCGGCGAACAACAGCTCAGGGATGTAGACCCCTTTGCTGAACGTGGCGGCCATGGCGAACTCGCCCTTCTTGGCATCGAACAAGCCGTTCATGAACAGGCGGTCAAAGCCACCGATGAACGCGTTGTTTTCGGTGAAAGCCAGGCTGTAGCCATAGATGCACCACAGCACCACGATCAGCGAGAAGGTGACCAGCACCTGCATCAGCACCGACAGCATGTTCTTGCTGCGCACCAGGCCGCCATAGAACAGCGCCAGGCCGGGAATGGTCATCATGATGACGAGCAGCGTGGCCAGCAGCATCCAGGCCACGTCGCCCTTGTTGGCCACGGGGGCCGAGGCTGCGGCGGCCGCGGGCGCGGCTGTGGCCACAGCAGGCGCCGCGGCGGTGGCTGCGGCGGGCGTGGCCGCAGCGGCTGAGGCCGCGCTGGCGGCGGCGTCTTGCGCCCAGGCCAGATCGGCGAAGCCCAGGGCAGCCAACCCCAGCGTGAGGGCGGCAATCAGTTTTTTCATGGTCGTTTCCTGTTGAGGTGGGCGTTAGAGTGCAGCCTGGCCGGTCTCGCCGGTGCGGATGCGCACCACCTGCTCGAGCGCGCTGACGAAAATCTTGCCGTCGCCGATCTTGCCGGTGCGCGCCGCGGCCTCGATGGCCTCGATCACGCGCTCGACGATGGCGTCGTCCACCGCCGCCTCGATCTTCACTTTGGGCAGGAAGTCGACCACGTACTCCGCGCCGCGGTACAGCTCGGTGTGGCCCTTCTGGCGCCCGAAGCCCTTCACTTCCGTGACCGTGACGCCCTGCACGCCGATGGCGCTCAAGGCTTCACGCACTTCATCAAGCTTGAACGGCTTGATG